>NZ_MUMI01000644.1 GCF_002155975.1 Amycolatopsis kentuckyensis | reverse complement strand
GGACGATCTCCCTCGGCGAGTCCACCGAGCAGCTCGCCGAGCGCTACGGCATCGGCCGCGACGAGCAGGACGCCTTCGCCGCCCGCAGCCACGTCAACGCCGCCAAGGCGTGGGACGAGGGCTTCTACGACGACCTGGTCGTCCCGGTCGAGGGCGTCGACCTGGCCCGCGACGAAGGCATCCGCGCGGACTCCAGCCCCGAGAAGCTCGCCAAGCTGAAGCCCGTGTTCCGCAAGGAAAACGGCACCGTCACGGCGGGCAACGCCTCCCCGCTGAACGACGGCGCCTCGGCGCTCCTCCTCGGCGACGAAGCCGCCGCGGGCCGGCTCGGCACGACCCCGCTCGCCCGGATCGCCGGCCGCGGTGCGGCGGGTGTCGACCCGGACGTCTTCGGCATCGGCCCGGTGCGCGCGGCCGAGATCGCCCTCGAACGCGCCGGGATCGGCTGGGACGACCTGGCCGCGGTCGAGCTCAACGAGGCCTTCGCGGCACAGTCGCTGGCCTGCCTGCGCGACTGGAAGGACCTCGACCCGGAGATCGTGAACACCCACGGCGGCGCGATCGCCATCGGGCACCCCCTCGGCGCGTCCGGCGGCCGGATCCTCGGCACCCTGGCGCACGACCTGCACCGCCGCGGCGGGGGCTGGGGCCTGGCTGCCATCTGCATCGGCGTCGGCCAGGGCCTGGCTGTCGTCCTCGAAGGCCGATAAGGGAGAGAAACGTGGCCACTCCGACCGAATTCCGGCTGCCGCGCTACGGGGAAGACCCCGAAGGCACCCACCCGCCCCTCGACTCCAGCGGTTACCGCTCCACGGCGCTGCGGCACCCGAAGCAGGACCTCGTCCTGCTCCCGCAGATGCTGACCGAGGTCACCGGCCCGCTGCTCGGCCCCGGCCGCCTCGGCGAGCACGACAACGACCTCACCCGGCAGCACGCCGGCGAACCGCAGGGCCAGCGCATCATCGTCACCGGACGGCTCCTCGACGGCGACGGCCGCCCGGTGCGCGACTCCCTCGTCGAGATCTGGCAGGCGAACGCGGGCGGCCGCTACCGGCACACCGGCGACCGCTGGCCGTCCCCGCTCGACCCGAACTTCGACGGCGTCGGCCGCACCCTGACCGACAGCGACGGCCGCTACACCTTCACCACCATCAAGCCCGGCGCCTACCCGTGGAAGAACCACGACAACGCCTGGCGCCCGGCGCACATCCACTTCTCGGTGTTCGGCTCGGCGTTCACCCAGCGGCTGGTCACCCAGATGTACTTCCCGGACGACCCGCTGTTCTCCCAGGACCCGATCTTCAACTCGATCCCGGACGAGAAGGCCCGGCAGCGGATGGTCTCGCGCTACGACCACGACATCACGCAGGCCGAGTGGGCGCTCGGGTTCCAGTTCGACATCGTGCTGCGCGGGCGTGACGCGTCGGTGTTCGAAGAGGAAGAGGAGGACGAAGACTGATGCCCAGGCTGCTGCCCACCCCTTCGCAGACCGTCGGCCCGTACCTGTCGATCGGGCTGCCCTGGCCCGACGGCCCGCACGTCGTGCCCGAAGGCACGCCCGGCGCGTTCTGGATCCGCGGGACCGTCCGCGACGGCAACGGCGACCCGGTCCCGGACGCCATGATCGAGACCTGGCAGGCCGATCCGGACGGCGGCTTCCGCCACCCGGACGACCCGCGCGGCGCGGCGAACGGCGAGTTCCGCGGCTTCGGCCGCTGCCCGACGGAGACCGACGGCACGTACGGCATCCTCACCCTGCTCCCGGGTGTCGTGCCCGGCGAGGGCGGCGTCCCGCAGGCCCGGCACATCGACGTCTCGGTGTTCGCGCGCGGCCTGCTCAACCGGGTCGTCACGCGCATCTACTTCGAGGACCAGGACAACTCCGCCGACCCGGTGCTGGCGACGGTCCCGGAGGAGCGGCGCGGCACGCTGATCGCGGCGAAGACCGGCGACGGCTACCGCTTCGACGTCCGGCTGCAGGGAGACGGCGAGACCGTCTTCTTCCGGGTGTGACGCCATGAGTGCCGTGAAACTGCACCGGGTCGTGGAAGGGCCCGCGGACGGGCCGGTGGTCGTGTTCGGCGGGTCGCTCGGCAGCGACCTGCGGATGTGGGAGCCCCAGGTCGCGCCGCTGGTGGAGCGCGGCTTCCGGGTGGTCCGCTACGACGCGCGCGGGCACGGCGCGTCGCCGGTCCCTCCGGGTCCCTACGAGCTCGAGGACCTGGGCGCCGACGTCCTGGCGCTCCTCGACGAGCTCGGCGTCGAGCGGGTGCACCACGTGGGCCTGTCGCTCGGCGGCATGACGGGGATGTGGCTCGGCATCCACGCACCGGACCGGATCGCGAGCCTGGTGCTGTGCTGCACGTCGGCGAAGCTCGGCCCGCCGTCGATGTGGGCGGACCGGGCCCGCACGGTCCGCGCCGAGGGCACCGCGGCGGTGGCCGAGGCGGGCGTGCAACGCTGGCTGACCCCGGGGTACCGCGAGCGGCACCCGGACCGGGCCGAGTTCCTCCGGGCGATGATCGCGGCGGTCCCGGCCGAGGGCTACGCGGCCTGCTGCGGCGCGATCGAGCGGATGGACCTACTGGACCTGCTCCCGAAGATCACCGCGCCCACGGTGGTCATCGCGGGCGCGGAAGACCCGGCCACGTCGCCGGCCGAGCACGCGCGGCCGATCGCCGAGGGCATCCCCGGCGCGCGGCTGGAGGTCGTGGCGGACGCCGCGCACCTGGGCAGCTACGAGCGGCCGGGGGAGTTCACCCGGCTGATCCTGGACCACTTGGAGCGAGCGTGACGGACCGCCATGAGCAGGGCATGAAGGTGCGGCGCGAGGTGCTCGGCGACGAGCACGTCGACCGCGCGGTCGCGGGTACGACGGAATTCAGCCGCCCGTTCCAGGACTACATCACCGAGGGCGCGTGGGGCTCGGTGTGGGCCCGCGACGGCCTGGACCGCCGCACCCGCAGCTGCGTGACCCTGGCGGCGCTGACGGCGCTGCACGCGCACAACGAGCTGGCGATGCACGTCCGGGCGGCGGTCCGCAACGGCCTGACGGCGGCGGAGATCAGCGAGGTCCTGCTGCACACGGCGGTCTACGCGGGCGCACCGGCGGCGAACGCGGCGTTCGCCATCGCCCAGCGCACCCTGGCCGAGCTCGGCGAGCCGACCGCCGTGCCGAGGGACGCCGGATAGGGTGCCGGGCATGGACGTGACGAGGCCGCAGTTCGACGTCCGCCTGGACAGCGAACCGGCGCACCGCGGGGCCCACCACGTGCAGTCGCTGGAGCGCGGCCTCGCGGTGATCAAGGCCTTCCACGCGGGAGCGTCCGAGCTGACCTTGAGCGACGTGGCCCGCGCAACGGGCCTCACCCGTGCGGCGGCGAGAAGGTTCCTCCTGACGTTGGCCGACCTGGGCTACGTCCGCACCGACGGCAAGTACTTTTCGCTGACGGCCCGGGTGCTGGAGCTGGGCTACGCGTACCTGTCGAGCATGACGCTCCCGGAAGTGGCGCAGCCCCACTTGGAGCACCTGTCGGCACGGGTCCACGAGTCGAGCTCGGTTTCGGTCCTGGAGGGCACCGACATCGTCTACGTGGCCCGGGTGGCGGTTTCCAGGATCATGACGGTGAGCATCAACGTGGGAACCCGCTTCCCGGCGCACGCGACCTCGATGGGCCACGTCCTCCTGGCCGGGCTCGCCGAGCCGGACCTGGAGGCGTACTTCCAGGTGGCGAGCTTGAACCGCTTGACAAACCACACGGTGACCGCCCCCGCCCCCCTGCGCACGGAGCTGGCCAAGGTGGCAGAGCAGGGCTGGGCAATGGTGGACCAGGAACTGGAGGAAGGCCTCCGCTCGGTGGCGGCCCCGATCCGAGGCCGAACAGGCCAGGTGGTGGCGGCGGTCAACCTCTCGACCCACGCAAGCCGCACAACGGCGGAGTCGGTGGAGAAGGACCTGGTCCCCCCACTCCTGGAGACGGCCCGGGCCATCGAAGCGGACCTGTCCATCGGAGCCCCGGACCACGCCCGTGGCTGAGCCCCCACCCACGGCAGCGGTGGCCGGGCATCAGCCCGGCCCACCGACCGCAGCGGAGCGGCGAGAACTGGCGCGGGTGCCCGCCGAGCCTCCACACCGGACGACGAGTGAAGTCGAGCTGGCGGCGCCGTTGTCCCGCGCTGTCCGCATGGCTGAGCCGCAGCCCCACACCCCGCCCACCACCGAGC
>NZ_MUMI01000643.1 GCF_002155975.1 Amycolatopsis kentuckyensis | reverse complement strand
CTGTGGCTCATGGCGGCCATCGGCACGACCCCGCCCGCGGCGGGCGGGGTCGTGCCGATGGCCGCCATGAGCCACAGGCCGTCGCCGAGTTCGGTCCACGTCAGGTCGTGGTCGCCCGCAGTGGGGTCCGGCCGCTC
This sequence comes from Amycolatopsis kentuckyensis, assembly GCF_002155975.1. GTDB lineage: Bacteria > Actinomycetota > Actinomycetes > Mycobacteriales > Pseudonocardiaceae > Amycolatopsis > Amycolatopsis kentuckyensis. Next base: position 5,976 of record NZ_MUMI01000643.1, on the reverse strand, counting down.
CGGCATCTCACGGCACCTGCTGGCTGAGCTGCCGCCAGAGGGAATCGACGAGCCGGGGCCACGCGCCGTCCTCCGGCCGGTAGGCACCCGAGGTGGCCAGGAAGACCGCGTCCAGCAGTTTGTCCGCGGGCAGGCCACCGACCGCCGCGCTGCGCGCGATGAAGTCTTCGATCAGTCCGGCGCGGCCGCCGTCGGCGTCCAGGGCGTGCGCCGCCACCATCGCCGCGAGCTGGCCGGCGTCCGGCTCACGCGTCTCGAGCCGCAGGCACCGCCGGAGGAACGCGGGCGGGAACTCCCGCTCACCGTTGCTGGTGATCACCACGATCGGGAACGCCGCACACCGGACGCGGCCGTGCTGGATCTCGGCCGTGAAGCCGGGATCCGCCGTGAACACCTCCGCCGACGTCGAGCGGCGCGCGTCCCGGGCCAGCTCGGGAATCACGAACTCGCCGTCCTCGAACAGGCCGAGCAGATCGTGCGGCAGGTCCGACTCCGACTTGTCCAGTTCGTCGACCAGGAGCACGCGCGGCAACCGCCGGGGCAGGAATGCCGTGCCCAGTTCCCCCAATCGGACGAACTCGCCGATCGGCACCTCGCCCTGCGCTCCGGTGCCCGCCCCGGAGAGTTCCTTCCAGGCCGCCGCGGCTTGCACGCGGCCGATCGCGTCGTAGTCGTACAGCCCGGACCGCAGCGTGGTCTGCGAAGTGATGGCCCAGCGGAGAACGCGCCCCAGCCCCAGCTCCCGCGAAATCCGGTAGGCCAGGGACGACTTGCCGCTCCCCGGACGGCCCGTGACCAGCAGCGGCCGGCGCAGGTACAGCGCCGCGTTGACCATCTCCGCTTCGTGCGGGTCGACGTCGCGGGCGGAATAGCTGAGCTCGGTGCCCAGCTTGCGCTCGATCTCGCCGTCGTCCGGCGGGAAGACGTCCCGCTCCGGGAGCGTGGCGCCCCGGAACGTGCGCCACGGCGGCGGATCCGGCAGCCGGTCGGCCAGCCGGACGTCGTGCAGCGGCCGTCCGGTCCCGCGGTAGATCCACCAATCGGGTGGGCTGTCCGGGTGCGGTGGCCCGCCGGCCCGGTTGTCAGGAAGCTCGGTCACGTTGGTCGGCACCTCCTTCGGGGTGCACCACGATCCCGGTTTCGCCAATGGGAAGCAATCGATTCGGATCGTCCCATAGCACCACCAGGTCCGTGAGTGCTCCGCCATCGCCCGACGACGGCGGATTCCGAAGCGCGTCCAGCCGAGACTCCCTTACCAGTGCGGGCAAATCCCCCAATCCACCACTGCTTTCGGCGAGTAAGGCTACCACTTCGCGCACGACTTCCGAAGGGGCCGAGGGGTGCCAGACGATGACCGGGACCCCGGTCCGCAACGCCGGCAAAAGCTCATCCTGACCGGAGATCGCGCTGACCGGCGGCGATTCGGTCAACACCGTCATCGCCCATTGCTCGTGACTCAATATCGCCTCGAGCCGAAGTGGATCGCGACGGTCACCGGCCCGGCAGAAATACACCCGTTCGAACGAAGGATCGCTGACCCACGACTCCCACCGTTGCCGCCAGACGCGGTGCCAGCGCGGGGCACTCATCCGTTCCAGTGACCGCACGACCGTTTGGTAGCTGAGGTAGAGCGGTTTCGGCGCGCCGGAAGCACGCTCGGTCGCCCAGGAATGCACCGGCAGGTTCAGCAGCGCACGCGGCAGGACGAACTCGACCACGACGTCGGACACCACCTCCGACCAGGCTTGCTCGGTCTCGGCGATCAGCACGTCGACGCGGCGCTCCAGCTCGCTTTCGCGCACCAGCGCGGCCTCGCCCCTCGACAGCGACCAGTCGTCCGGATCTTCCTGCCGCCAGCAGGAAAGCTCGTACAGGTCGTCCTCGATGGGGTCCGGGCGCACGACGATCATGAGGTGGAGCGTGCCCGGCGCCGGGCGGGCGGCGGCCAGCTCCGCCCGCAGCTGCGCCAAGGCGTCCCCGAGGCGGAGCCGCCGCACCTGCCCGTCGGACCAGCCGCGCAATTCCGCCGCGAGCTCGTCGTCGCATTCGGCGGCGATCAGTTCGACGAAGATCAGCAGGGGTGGCAGTTCACCGGGCCCCGCGTTGAAATCGGCGAGCCCGGAAAACGCCGCGGACGCGTCTTCGAAGCGCGGTGGCGGGGAGACGTAGCGGGCGGCACGGCGGACAGCCATGCCGAGCCCCGGTGGTGCGAAACCCGCCAACCGTTCGCGCAGTTTTTCTTGTTCGGCCTCCGGGACGACTTCGTGCATCCGGACCGACGTCACGAGGGTGCGCACCTCCGCGCACTCCTTGCTGCCGGGACGGAGGAATTCGATCACGTCCGCCAGCGCGTTCAGCCCTTCCGCGAGACGGCAGCACGCGGAAACTATTTCGATCAATTGGTCGCGGCCGGTCAACTGGTCCGAAAAGGTGAACGGGTGGTCGAGCGCCTCCCGCAGTTCGCTCACCATCAGGGTGCGAATCGATTTGTCGTCGGCGAACCCGGCCACCACGAGCACGTCCACCACTGCCTTGCGGACCGCGATACCCAGGCCGGGATGCCCCTGCTTCACCCTCACCTCCACCCCGAGAAGCGCACCGAAGATCGTGAGTTTACCTGTTCGGCGTAATCACAAAAGGGCAAAAAGCTGACACGCGACACCCCGAAAGACCGGCCGGCCGCTTACCACGCCGACCGCTCGGGCCACTGGCCGATGATCGCGGCCAGGGCCACCACCTGCGGCGATCCCGGCTCGACGGTTCTGATCGTGTCGAGCAGATCCTGCAGCCCGCCGTCGAAGCGCAGGCACGTGCGCGCCAGCGCGATCACGTGCAGGCGGTCTTCGGCGTGGTGGGGCACGAGGTCGGCGATCTCCCTGCGGGGGAACAGCTCCAGCAGCAGCTGCCGGCTTTCCGCCTTGCGCACGCTCAGGACCGCCAGCAGCGCTTCCACGAGCGCCGGGAAGTCCGCGACCGCGGGCGAAGCGGGCACCGCCACCGGGAACCCGTTCACGGCCGCGCCCAGCAGCCGCAGCCAGGCCTCGGTCCTGGTTTCCTTGTTCTCGATGGGAATCCGGCGGTACGAGAGCGCGTCCGCCGCCGGGTCCGCGCGAACGACGTCCTGGTAGAACGTGTTCGAGACGACCAGCGCCAGCACGGCTTTCGACTCCTTCAACGCGTCCTTGACCGCGGACGCGTCCAGCAGCCGGAACGCGTAGCTGTTCGCGTCGCTGACCGTTCCGTGGCTTCCCTGGTAGACCTCGCCCGCGTGGAGAGCCATCCGCAGGCGCACGTTCGCCTCGTCGGCGTGCACGTCGTTGTACCGGCGCAACTCGGCCAGCATCCGGTCGGGCAGCTCGGCCACCAGATCCGCCTTCGCCACGTCGGTGGGCAGGTGGATCATCACGCCATCGCCGGTGTTCTCCATGAAGAGCGTGTCCCAGGGGATCCCGGCGTCCGCGAAGGCCGTGCGCATGAGCTTCCAGAACCCCTCGTGGACGACCAGCCGGTGCGCTGTCGTCCGCTTGGGGTCGTTGTAGCCGGCGATGTCGACGGCCATGATCGTCTTGTGGTGCGCGGCCGCATAGGAATGCACGACCCACCTCCCCACGTCCCTGGCACATTGTCCCAGACCCATGCACACTCGGCCATGTTCGCGCAGGGCGTTACGCCGAAACCGGACCTTCTTGACCTTGTTTCGTCCATAATTCGGCGTGCCCACGACACGCCTGCACCTGGTGAACGCGGACGAGGACCACCGCGTCTCCACCATCGAGCTCTTCTTCGACCTGGTCTTCGTCTACGCCATCACCCAGGTCACCCAGCTGATGGCCGACCACCTGAGCCCCACCGGGGTGGGGCAGGGGGTGGCCATGCTCGCCGTGCTGTGGTGGTGCTGGTGCAGCTACGCCTGGCTCGGCAACACCATCCACGTCGACCACGGGATCGCCCGGCTGGCCATGTTCGGCGCGATGACGGTGATGTTCCTGGTGTCGCTGACCATCCCGGAAGCCTTCGTCGACCACCCCGGCGGGTTGTTCGCGCCCGCGCTGTTCGTCGTCTGCTACGCGCTCGTGCGGCTGCTGCACCTCGTCGCGTACCTGGGCGCGGCGAAACACGACCCGGGGCTGCGGCGGGTGCTGCTCAAGATGTTCGTCGGGCTGTTGCCCAGCGTCGTCCTGCTCGGCGTCGCCGCGTTCCTGAGCGGGCCTTGGCAGCTGGGGTTGTGGGTCGTCGCGCTGCTCGTCGACTACCTGAACGTCTACCTCGCCGGGCCGGAAGGGTGGCGGCTGAACGCGCCCGCGCACTTCGCCGAGCGGTTCGGGCTCATCGTGATCATCGCGCTCGGCGAATCGATCGTCGCGATCGGCATCGGAATCGGGGCGCTGCCGATGTCCTGGCTGATCGCCGGGGCCGCCGTGTGCGGGCTGGCGCTGGCCGCCGGGATGTGGTGGACCTACTTCGACGTCGTCGCGCGGGTCTCCGAGCACCGGCTCACCCAGGCGACCGGGACCGAGCGCACGAAGCTCGCCACCGACTCCTACACCTTCCTGCACCTGCCGCTGATCGCCGGCATCGTGCTGGTCGCCCTCGGGTTGAAGAAGGCGTTCCTCTACATCGCCGACACCGAGCACCACACCCCCGGCGAAGCACTGCACGGCGTGCCGATCTGGACGCTGACCGGCGGCCTCGCGCTCTACCTGATCGCGCTGAGCGCCCTGCGCAAGCGCAACCTCGGCAGCTGGAACGTCCAGCGGCTGGTCCTCGGGGTGCTGCTCGTCGCGGCGACACCGGCGCTGGAGCACGTGCCCGCCGCCGCGCTGCCGCTGATCGCCGCCGCGCTGGTGCTCGGGCTCATCACTTTCGAGCGCATCCGGTTCGCCGAGTGGCGCAGGAAAGTGCACACCGCGCACTCCTGACCGACCCCGCACTGGCGCTATCCCGGCTCCCGGGTTAACCTACTCGCGAGTAGGTAACGGGATGGAGGGCCACATGGCTGCGCCAAGGAAACGGGACGCGATGGGCTGGGGCCTGTCCGCGCTGACCCGGCTGGCCGGGAGCAAGGTCGTCGATCGGGCCGGGCTGCGCAAGCCCCTCGAGGGCCTGGTCACCGCCGGGACACGCAACGGCTTCCGCGTCGCCGGCGCGGCGACCCGGTCGTTCAAGTCGGTGCAGAAGCTGGGCAAGCCCGCCCGGCTCACACCGGCCCCCGACACCGGGCTGTTCGACCTCACGCCGACCGAGGACCAGCAGCTCATCGTCGAGACGGTGACCGAGTTCGCCGCCGAGCAGCTGCGGCCGGCCGCCGCGGACGCCGACGCCAAGCTCGAGGCCCCCGAAGGGCTGCTGAGCCGGGCCGCCGAGCTGGGCATCAGCCTGGTCGGCATCCCCGAGGAGCTCGGCGGCATCGGCACGGAACGCTCGGTGGTGACCAACGCGCTCGTCGCGGAAGCGCTTGCGCACGGCGACCTCGGCCTGGCCGTGGCCGTGCTCGCGCCGTCCGCGGTCAGCACCGCGCTGGTCAGCTGGGGCGACGAGCAGCAGCAGGCCGACTACCTGCCCGCGTTCACCGGCGAGCACGTCCCGGCCGCGGCGCTGGCCCTGCAGGAGCAGAAAGCGCTCTACGACCCCTTCAAGCCCGCCACGAAGGCGCGCCGCACCCCGAAGGGCTACCAGCTCGACGGCGTGAAGTCGCTGGTCCCGCGGGCGACGCAGGCAGAACTGTTCATCGTGTCGGCCGACCTCGAAGGCCGCGGCCCGGCGCTGTTCCTCGTCGAGTCGTCGAACGCCGGGGTGTCGATCGAGGCCGAGCCGGCGATGGGCCTGCGCGGCGCCGCGACCGGCAAGCTGCACCTCGAGCAGGTCAACCTGCCCGCGGGCGCGCTGCTCGGCGGCGGCAAGGCGGACGTCTTCGCCGAGGTCGTCCGGCTGTCGCGGCTCGGCTGGGCGGCGCTGGCCGCGGGCACCGCGAAGGCC
>NZ_MUMI01000642.1 GCF_002155975.1 Amycolatopsis kentuckyensis | reverse complement strand
GTGCGCGTTCGTCCCGCCGAAACCGAACGCCGACACCCCGGCCCGCGCCGTCCCGGAATAGCGCGGCCAGTCCGTGCCCGCCGAGACCACCCGCAACCCGGTGAAGTCGATGTGCGGGTTCGGCGAACGGAAGTGCAGGCTCGCCGGGACCCGCCGGTGCGTCATCGACAGCACCACCTTCAGCAGCCCCGCGATCCCGGCCGCACCTTCGAGGTGGCCCAGGTTGCTCTTCACCGACCCCAGCAGCAGCGGCCGGTCCGGAGACCGCCCCGCCCCGAGCACCGCCGTCAGCGCGCCCGCCTCCAGCGGGTCGCCCAGCGGTGTCCCCGTCCCGTGCGCCTCGACGTAGTCCACAGAGGACGGATCGACCCCCGCCGTGGCGTACGCGTCGCGCAGCAACGCCGCCTGCGCTTCCGGGTTCGGTGCCGTCAGGCCGTTGGACCGGCCGTCGGAGTTCACCGCGCTGCCGCGGATCACCGCCAGCACCCGGTCGCCGCGGGCCGCCCGCAGCGGCTTCAGCACGACCACGCCGCAGCCCTCGCCGCGGGCGATTCCGTCAGCGGAGGCGTCGAACGGCTTGCAGTGGCCGTCCGCGGCCAGGACGCCCGCGCGGTGGAACCCGGCCGTGATGCCGGGCGAGAGCAGGACGTTCACGCCCGCGACCAGCGCGATCTCGCTCTCGCCGCGGCGCAGGCTCTGCACCGCCTGGTGCACCGCCACCAGCGACGACGAGCACGCGGTGTCCAGCGTCAGGCTGGGTCCGCGCAGGTCGAGCAGGTACGACAGCCGGTTCGCCGCGATGCTCGCCGCCGCGCCGGTGCCGGACCAGACGTCGACGCCGGCGACGTCGGTCATCGTCAGCGAGCCGTACTCGGTGGCCGACAGCCCGACGAACACCCCGGTCCGGCTGCCGCGCAGCGTGGCCGGCGGGATTCCCGCGTGCTCCAGCGCCGCCCAGGCGACCTCCAGGAGGATCCGCTGCTGCGGGTCCATCGCCGCGGCTTCCCGCGGCGTGATGCCGAAGAACTCGGCGTCGAACCCGGCGACGTCGTCGAGGAACCCGCCGCGCGCCGGCACGCCGACGAGGTCTTCGGCCGGGGCGAACGTCTCCCAGCGGCCCTCGGGGACGTCGCCGATGCCGTCGCCGCCCGCGTCGAGGAAGCGCCAGAAGGCTTCCGGGGACTCGATGCCGCCCGGCAGGCGGCAGCCGAGGCCGATGACCGCGATCGGCTCGCTTTCCTCGCGCAGGGGCACATACGCCGCCGGAGCATCCACAGTGGACAGGTGCTCGGCGAGCGCCGCGATCGTCGGGTACTGCCACACCAGGGTCGGGGCCAGCGGGCGGCCGACGAACTCGCCGAGGTCGGCCGCCAGGCTCGTCGCGTCCCGGGAGGACAGCCCGGTTTCGTGCAGCGGCCGGTCCACGTCCACGTCGCCGATCCGGGTGACGAGCCAGGCGCGGATCGCCGCGGCGTCCGGCGCGCTCATCCGAGCCGCCGCGCGGTGAGCGCGCCGTCCAGATAGGACATCCGGCTCCGGGCGCGGCTGATCTTGCCGCTGGAGGTGCGGGGCACCTCGCCCGGTGGCAGGAAGACGACGTCGTGGAGGCGCAGGCCGTGGCCGGCCGACACCGCCGCCCGCAGTGCCGCCGTGGCCTCGGCGATGTCCGTGTCGGTGTCTTTCGCGCGTTCCAGGACGACGACCGCGGCTTCCCCGTCGTCGCCGTCGATCGCGAAGGCCGCGGCCGAGTGCGGCCGGACGGCCGGGTGTTCCTCGACGGTCTGCTCGATGTCCTGCGGGTAGTGGTTGCGCCCGTCGACGACGACCAGGTCCTTCAGCCGGCCCGTCACGAACAGCTCGCCGTCGAAGACCACGCCGAGGTCGCCGGTCGCCAGCCAGCCCTCGCCGGTCTCCGGATCGAGCGGCGGCAGCCCGAAGGTGGCCGCCGACGCTTCCGCCCGGCCCCAGTACCCGCGGCCGACGTTCGGGCCGCTGACCTGGATTTCGCCGACTTCGCCCGGCCCGGCGGGCTGCCCGGTGACCGGGTCGGTGATGCGGACCCGCTGGCCGGCCGGGTGGCCGCACGAGACGAGCGTCGTGGCCGGCGCGCCGGGGCCGGCCGGCTCGGCGTACCCGGCGGCGAGCCGGGCCCGGTCGAAGGTGACCTGCCGCGGCTGTTTCCCCGCGCCGGTCACCGAAACCAGCACCGTGGCCTCGGCCAGACCGTAGGAGGACCGGTGCACCTCGGGCCGTAGCCCGCACCCGGCGAAGGCGTCGTGGAACTTCGCGATCGTCGCCGGCAGCACCGGTTCGCTGCCGTTGATCAGCGAGACGACCCGGCTCAGCTCGAGGTAGATCTTGTCGGCTTCGGTGACGCGGGAAGCGCAGTAGGCGTAGGCGAAGTTGGGGGCCGCGCTGATCGCGCCCGGGCTCGCCGAGAGCGCCCGCAGCCAGCGCACCGGCCGTTCGAGGAACGCCAGGGGGTCCATCAGGACCGCCTCCAGCCCGCCGGCCATCGGCGCGCCGATGCCGAGGATCAGCCCCATGTCGTGGAACAGCGGCAGCCAGCTGACCGCCGACGTGGTCCCGCTTTCGGCGCCGTAGGCGGCACACGCCTGGCGGGCGTTGGCGAGCACGTTGCGGTGGGTCAGCACGACCCCGGCCGGCGAGCGCGTCGAACCGGACGTGTACTGCAGGTAGGCCGGGGCGTCCGGATCGGGCTCGGGCCAGTCGCGCGCCGCGGCCGGCGGCACGGCGTCGACGTCGACCACCACCGGGTCGACCGGCGAACCGGTGAGGAACCGGGTGACCGCCTCGTGTTCCCCGGCCGTGGTCAGCACGACGCGCGGGCCGCAGTCGGCGAGCGCCGCGGCCAGCCGGCCCGCGTGCCCCGGCAGGCCGGGTGCGAACAGCGGCACGGCGACCAGTCCCGCCCGCAGCGCACCGAGGAACGCGACGACGTACCCGGCGGACTGCCCGGCCAGCACCGCCGCCCGCTCCCCCGGACCGGCCACTTCGGACAGCCGGGCCGCGACCGCCTCGACCCGCTCGTCGAGCTCGCGCCAGGTCAGCGTGACCGCCCGGCCGTCGGCGCCGTCGCGGTGGTCGAGGTGGGTCACGGCGATCCGTTCGCCGAGGCGGCGCGCCCAGTGACCCAGGAGGGTCGCGAAGGACTCGCCGGCGGCGACGGGGGCACCGGTGCCGGGAACCGGCCGGGAAATGGTTTCCAAGGCATCCTCGCAGAGAGCGTTTACCGGCGCAGTGAATAACCGCGCCGGTGCGGTTGTCAACGAATCGATCTCCGATACTCACGGGGAAACGGGTTACGGGACAGCACGTTTGTCACGCGGCGACGAGGTCTCGGCGGGGCGGGCCCCGGGCACGCGCACGGCCAGCAGCGCGCCGGCGAACGTCAGCCCGGCCGCGACGAGCAGGCCCGCGGTGTACCCGCCGGCCAGCGCCGCTCCGGCCGGAACGCCCGCGTCGAGCCGCGCCGCGCGCACCGACGTCAGCACCGCGCCGATCAGCGCGACGCCGAGCGCGCTCGACAGTTCCCGGCCCGCGGTGAGCAATCCGGACGCCGTGCCGGAATACCGCTGCGCCACGACGTCGAGCGCGTGCGACGTCATCGGGACGGTGAAGGCCGAGCCCGCGCCGATCAGGACCATGCCGGGCACACGCGGCCACAGCACGGGGACGTGGTTCACCGCGGCGAGGGCGAGCAGCCCGGCACCCACCACGGCCAGTCCCGCCGCTACCGTCCGAAGTGGACCGTAGCGGGCGACGGCGGCCGGCACCGGCGGTGTCGCGGCCACGACCGCCACCGCGACCAGCACCAGGGGCAGCCCCGCGCCGGCCGGGCCGAGCCCGAGGAACTCCTGGTGCAGCAACGGCGTGAAGAAGAAGATCCCGGAGATCCCCAGTCCCCACAGCAACTGCAGGCCGAGCGAGCCCAGGAACACCCGGTTCCCGGTCAGGGCCGGCGGGACCAGCCTCTCGGCCGCCCGCCGTTCCCGGACGAGGAACGCCACCCCGGACACGACCCCGGCGGCGAGCAGCGGGATCCGGAGCCGGGGTTCGGCCAGTGCGGTGGTGAGCAGCACCAGGCTCGTCGTCACCAGGACCATCGCCGACGCCGGTGGCGCGCGGGTGCCCGCGGCGCGGCCGGGTGGCACGGTCGACGGCAGCAGCACGAGCATCGCGGCCACGAACGGCAGGTTGACGAAGAAGATCCAGGCCCAGCCGCAGTATTCGCTCAGGACCCCGCCGAGCGCCGGGCCGAGGGCCAGCGCGGCCGCCAGGCAGGCCGTCCACACCGCCGCGCCGAGCGTCCGGCCGCGTGCGTCGAGGTTGGTGCGCAGCAGGCTCAGCAGGCCCGGCACCAGGAACGCGGCCGCCACGCCCTGGAGCACCCGGGCGGCGACCAGCAGCCACGCCGAGCCCGCCAGCCCGCCCGCCGCCGCGCCGGCGCCGAAGGCGAGGAGGGCGCCGGTCAGGGCCGGGCGCCGGCCCCAGCGGTCGACCAGCGCGCCCGCCACCGGCAGGAGCCCGGCGAACGGGAGCATGTACCCGAGCGCGATCCACTGCAGGGCACCGACGTCGAGCGCGAGCTCGCGGGCGATGGACGGCGCGCCCGCGGCGACGATCGTGTTGTCCAGCGTCGTGACGAACGCGCCCAGCGCGAGCACGACCAGGGTCCGCCGGGTCATCGCGTGCTCCCGAGCAGTTCACCGGCGACCACGGCCCTGCGGCGCGGGAACCACCAGTTCGCCGCCCCGAGCCGGACCATCACGGCGGGGACGAGCACGCACCGGACGACGACGGCGTCCAGGAGCACGGCGACGGTCAGCCCGACGCCGGCTTCGCGCACCACCCGGGCGTCGACGAACGCGAACGACACGAACACCAGCGCCATGATCAGCGCGGCCGCGGTGATGGTCCGACCGGTCGCCGCGACCCCGTCGACGATGGCCGCCCGCGTGTCGCCGTGGCGGCGCCACGCCTCCTGGATGCGGGCGATGAGGAAGACCTCGTAGTCCATCGACAGCCCGAACAGCCCGGCGAACAGGAACACGGGCAGGTAGGGCTCGATCGGGCCGCCGAAGGCGAACACCACCGCCCCGGTCGTCGCGGCCGCGGTCAGCAGGTTCATCACCGCCGCGGTGAGCGGGATCAGCACGCTGCGGAACACCCAGGCCAGCAGCAGGACCGAAATTCCGACGACGGCCGCGAGGAACAGCGGCAGCCGCGCGGTGATCGCCGCGGAAAAGTCCGCCCGGGCCGCGACGACCCCGCCGACGTGCGCGTCCGGGCTGCCGATGAGCTTGGCCATCACCCGCGTCGAAGCGAGCAGCTCGCCGGTGGCCGGATCACTCGGGCCGGTCCGCGGGAGCACCGTCAGCAGCCACACTCCTCCGGGCAGCTCGGCGGGCGCGGCGACGTCGGCGCTGGCGAGCAGGGCTTCCCGCAGCGTGCCCACCGATTCGCCGCCGCCGGTCCCGACCACCAGCAGCGGCGCGTCGGCGCCCGGTCCGAAACCCTCTTCCAGCAGCTCGGCGGCGGTCCGCGTGACGCTGCCGGGCGGGTCGAGTGCGGCGTCCGGCACGCCGAGCCGCAACCCGGTCATGGGGAGCGCGAGCACGGCCACGACCAGCAGCGCGGCGAGGGTGTACGGGCCGGGACGCGCGGTCACCGACCGGGCGAGCCGGGCCCACCGGCCGGTGCCGGCGTCCGGGCGCAGGCTCATCCGGCGGGCGAGGAGCCGCAGCAGCGCGGGCAGCAGGGTCAGCGCGGCGAACGCGGTCAGCAGCACCGAGACCGCGGCGGCGGCCGCGATCCCGTTCAGGAAGGGCAGGCCGACGGTGACCATCCCGGCCAGCGAGACGCACACGGTGACGCCGGCGAAGACCACGCTCCGGCCGGAGGTCGCGGCCGCGACGGCCAGCGCGGCCGCCGGCTCGGCACCGTCGCGGCGGCCCTGCCGGTAGCGGGTGAGCACGAACAGCGCGTAGTCGACGCCGACGCCGAGCCCGAGCAGCGCGGCGATCTCGGTGCTGATCTTCGGCACGGTCATGACGTGCGACAACAACGTCACCGCGGCCAGCGCGCAGCCCACCGAAACCGCCGCGGTGAGGACCGGCAGCAGCACGCAGGTCACCGAGCCGAACGCCACCAGCAGCACCACGGCCGCGGCGAGCAGGCCGATCCCGGCGTTGCCGAGGTCGGGGGCGGCGGCCGTCATCGCGGCGAGCTCTCCGGACGCCCCGGCGGTCAGCCCCTCGGCGTTGCGGACGGTGGCGGCGAGCGCGTCGGCCGTCCCCTGCCCGAGCTCGGCGGCCGGCGCGTCGAAGTGCACGGTGAGCACCGCCGTCCGCCGGTCCGCGGACACCTCGCCGGGGGGCGGATCGACGGACACGACGTGCGGCACCGCCGCCAGCCGGGCGGCGAGCGCGTCGAGCCGGGCGCGGCCCGTACCGGTGTCGACCGGGCCGTCCGGCGAGCGCACGACCACCCGTTCCCCGGCACCACCGGCACCACCGGCACCGGTGCCGCGCAGCAGGTTCGCCGCGGCCGTGCTGTCCGCGGCGGGCAGGTCCACGGTGTCGCGGAAGGCCGCGCCGGTGTGCAGCGCGGCGGAAACCAGCCCGCCCAGCGCCACCAGCCACAGCACGATGACGACGGCGGCCCGGCGGAAACACCAGGAAACGAGCGCCGTCATCGGTGTTCTCCTCCCGCGTGCCGGTTGATCACGCTAACAACGGGAAGGGGCGCGAAGATACCGTCGCGGTTCACAAATCGGATTGCCGAAACCTTTGCCCGGGTTAGTGTTCCGACTTTGTCCGGCAGGTGACAAACTCCGGTGCGGCCGTTGATCCCGGCGTGACAGAACCCGCTCCCGGCGCAGGGACGGCGGTTGCCAAGTCCGATCCCGTGTGAGTACATGACGTCCGCGCCGACGACGGCGCGAACCCTCCACGAGGCGCGGCAAGGGGTGTGAGCCATGACCCGGACGATCACGCAGGCGACGATCCCGCAGCCGCGGGGCACCGGCCGCGCACGGCAGCTGTGGTGCTCGCTGCCGACGGAACTCGCGCGCCGGTTCCGGCCGCACGCCGACCCGCTCGCCCGGCGCATCCTCGAGGAGGTCCAGCGGGCCGTCCCCGAGTACGCCAAGCCCCTCGAGGGCGAATTCGGCAAGATGATCGTGCTCGCGATCGAGCAGGCGGTCCTCAGCTGCATCGACAGCATCGAGGACCTGGCGTCCACACAGGACAATTGGGCGAAGCTGTTCGTGGAGGTCGGCAAGCGCGTCCACCACGACGGCGGCAGCCTCAATTCCCTGCAGGCCGCCTACCGCGCGGGTGGGCGCGCGGCGTGGCGCTACGTGGCCGAACTGGGCCAGGCGCACCGGTTTCCGGCGGCCGTGCTGTGCGTCGGCGCGGAAGCCATTTTCGCTTACGTCGAAGAGATTTCCTCGTATTCGGTCGAGGGGTACACCTTGGCACAGGCGATGGCGACCGGCACGCTCGAACGACGGCGGCGCCGGCTCTTCGAACTGCTGCTGGCCACCCCGCCGTCGTCCCCGGCCACTCTGGCGACGATGGCCACGGCGGCGCAATGGACGATGCCGGAGTGGGTCACGGTCGTCGCGCTCGACCCGCGGACCGACCAGCAGCCACCCCCGACCCCGCAGGTGGCCGGCGACGTGCTCGTCGACCTCGACGGCCCCGAGCCGTGCCTGCTGACCCCGAACCCGGACCGCGACCTGCGCGGCCTCGAAGGCCGCCTCCCGGGCTGGCGCGCGGCGGTCGGCCCCCGCGTCCGCCCGGCCGACGCGGCGACGTCGCTGCTGTGGGCCCGCCGCACGCTCGACCTGGTCCGCCGCGGCCTGGCCGGCGATGACCCGGTCACGCACACGGCCGACCACCTGGCCACGCACTGGCTGCTGATCGACCGCTTCCTGCTCGACGAGCTGTCGGCGAAGGCCCTGTCCCCGTTCGCGGGCCTGACGGTCAAGCAGCAGACCCGGCTGGCCGAGACGCTGCTGAGCTGGCTGGAGCACAACGGGAACACCCCGGAGATCGCGCAGGCGCTGCGGATCCACCCCCAGACGGTCCGCTACCGCGTGAGCCAGTTGAGCGAGCTGTTCGGCGACCGGCTGGCGGACCCGGCGAAGCGCCTGGAGATCCAGATGGCCCTGCGCGCCCACCGGCTGCTCGGCACCCGCCCGCCGACCGGCGACCGCTGACCGGGCCGAGGCCGCCTCCACTGCCCTGGAGCCGGCCTCGGTCCTTGACCGTGCGGGTCCGCCGCTTCTATCGTCTTCCCACGCTGTTAGCGCTAACAGCACGTTGGAGGACCCACCGATGACCCCACCCGAACTCACCCGGGAGCTGTTCGGCCAGGCCGGCGGCACCGACGTCCACCGGTACACGCTGGGACGTCCCGGCGGGCCGGTCGTGCGCGTGCTCGACTACGGCGGCGTCATCCAGTCGCTCGAGGCGCCGGACCGCGACGGCCGCCTCGGCAACGTCGTCCTCGGCTTCGCGGACCTCGACTCCTACGTCGCCAACAACCGGCCCGGCGCCGACCGGGTCTTCCTGGGCGCGGTGATCGGCCGGTTCGCCAACCGGATCGCCGGCGGCACCTTCACCCTCGACGGCGTCCAGTACCGGGTGCCCCTGAACAACGGCAAGAACAGCCTGCACGGCGGCCCCGCCGGGTTCGACACGCGAGTCTGGTCGGCGACCGAGATCCGGGACGGCGACGGCGTCGCCGTCCGGCTCACGCTGGTCAGCCCGGACGGCGACCAGGGCTACCCCGGCGCGCTCACCACCGAGGTCATCTACCGCCTCGACGCGCGCGACCGGCTGCGCATCAGCTACCTCGCGACCACCGACGCGCCGACCGTCGTCAACCTGACCAACCACACCTACTGGAACCTGGCCGGCGAAGGCGCGGGCGACGTCCACGAGCACCGCCTGGAGATCGCCGCGAGCCGGTTCTGCCCGACCGGCGACGACCTGATCCCGGCCGGCGACCCGGTCCCGGTCGAAGGCACCCCGTTCGACTTCCGCCGGCCGGCCCCGATCGGCGCCCGCGTCGGCGAGCCCGACCCCCAGCTGGTGATCGGGCAGGGCTACGACCACAACTGGGTGCTCGACGGCGGCGCGCCGCACGCCGCCCGCGCGTGGGACCCGGCGTCCGGGCGCCTGCTCACCATGTGGACGACCGAGCCGGGCCTGCAGTTCTACTCGGGCAACTACCTCACCGCGAACCTCACCGGCACCAGCGGCCGGCCGTACCACCGCGGCGCCGGCTTCGCGCTGGAGGCCCAGCACTTCCCGGACTCCCCCAACCGGCCGGACTTCCCCAGCACGGTGCTGCGGCCCGGCGAGGTCTACCACCAGGAGACCGTGTTCGCCCTGACCACCGCGGACGAGCCGCCGGTGGCGTGAGCGACACTCGCGGGGCGCGCGCGGAGTCCCGCCGCTAGCCTCGCCGGTCATGGGAGATCTTTCCGCCGTCACCCGGGACCTCGCGCCCACCGGCACGCTGCGCGCCGCGATCAACCTCGGCAATCCCGTGCTCGCGCACGGCACGCCGGCGGAACCGGGCGGCATCACGGTCGACCTCGCGCATGAGGTGGCGGCGCGGCTGGCCGTCCCGGTGGAGTTCGCCTGCTTCGACGCGGCCCGGAAGGCGTTCGAGGCGCTGACCTCGGGCGCGGCCGACCTGGGCTTCCTGGCGATCGAGCCGGCCCGCGCGGACCGCGTGACGTTCACGGCGCCGTACGTCCTCATCGAAGGCGTGTACGTCGTCGCGGACGGCTCGCCGCTGGCTTCGCCGGCCGACGTCGACCGGCCGGACGTCCGGATCGGCGTCAAGCAGGGATCCGCGTACGACCTGTACCTGACCCGCACGCTCCGGCAGGCCACGATCGTGCGCGGCGAGGACGGTGTCACGGCGTTCGAGGCCGGCGGGCTGGAGGTCGCCGCCGGGATCCGCCAGCCGCTGACCGCCTACGCCGCCGCCCACCCCGGGACCCGGGTGCTCCCGGGACGCTTCATGGAGATCCGGCAGGCGGTCTGCACCACCCCGGACCGCCGCCCGGAGACGGTCGCGTTCCTGCACGAGCTGGTCGAAGAGCTGAAGGCCACCGGGTTCGTGGCCGAGGCCCTGCGCCGCGCGCACCAGGACGCCACGGTCGCGCCGCCCGCCTGAGGCGCTACTTGCCGGTCACGCCGTCGATCAGCTCGCGGCCGACGTCCACGTGCCCGGCGTGCCGGGCGAAGCTCTGCACCAGGTGGCACAGGATCCACGCGAACGTGGGGTGCTCTTCGGCGCCGCCGCGGCGGGTGGTGCGGACGGCCCGGCCGTCCAGCGGGGTGACGGCGGCGAGCCGGGCGCAGTTTTCGCGCTCCGCGAGGAAGAACGCCGTGATGTCCGCCGAAGGTTCCGCCGGCGCGACGAACCACTCCTGCTCGGCGGTGCGGGGCCAGGTGAAGTCGACGTCCTCGCCGGCGAAGAGGTAGCGGATCCAGAAGCGTTCGGTGCAGGCGAGGTGCTTGACCATGCCCAGCGGCGTCCAGCCCGACGGCAGCACGCTGCGGCGCAGGTCGTGTTCGGAGAGGCCGCCGAGCTTGCGGAGGATGGCGGTGGCGCTGTGGTCGAGGTAGCCCAGCAGCAGCGCGCGCGGATCGGCCAGCGTGGGTGCGGGTTCGGGCGTCTCGACCATGATCGAAAAGCTACTGGGCGGCGGCCCGCGGCACCGTGTTCCCGCGCCCTCACGACGGGGTGACCGGCGGGTCAGATCGACGTGGCCGCCCAGTGCCCGAGCCAGAACTCCCGCCACACCACCGTGACCTCCCGGACCGCGAACCCGCCCGGGTCCTCGTCCAGCGCGGTCTTCCACGCGTCTTCCAGCCCGACGCACAGTTTCGACGGCGCGATCTCCACCGCCGTGCTGGTGAACCGCTGCTGGACGAGGTTCAGCGGCACCGAGAACTTGCCCTTGCCCCGCAACAGGGAATTGCCCAGATCCCGGCAGATGAGGTATTCGAGGTTCGGGGCGTCGCGGGCTTCCGCGCCGGCCGCGTCCCCTTCCGGCAGCGGGAAACCCATGTAGTCGAAGGCCTGCCGCAGCGCCCGCACGGCGACGGAGATGCCGCGCGAAGTCCGTTCCATCTGCCACGAGATCCAGATGGCCAGCCGGCGCTGGGCGGCCGGGTGCACCACCGGCACCACCGGGCCGGCCAGCGTCTGGTAGTCACCGGCCCGCTCCCACAGGTGGTCGCCCAGCTCCTGGCCGTGCTTGCCGGTGGCCACCTTGGCGAACCCGGCGAACATGGTGGTGATCGCCGTGCGGGGGTCTTCACTGCTGTGGGCGACCGGCAGCGCGACGTCCTCCGCCGGGGTGACCACGCCGAGCTGGAGGTGGATGAACGCGAGGTCGTCCAGCAGCGTGATCGACACCCCGACGACGCCGATCTCCGGGAACTGCAGCAGCAGCGACACCAGCGCGTGCGTCGACCCGACCCGCGCCGGGCCCACGAAGGTGACCGGGATGATCGTGGACAGCACACCTTCGGGTGCTTCGGCGGGGTGCGGCTCCTCGACCGGGTGGGCGCGGATGCGGAACCAGTTGCCGGTGCGGTGCCCGAGCCGGGTGTCGGCGAGCCAGAGCCGGAACCCGCGTTCGTCGCAGTACCGGATGATCCGTTCCGCGATCTCGAACGTCAGTTCGGCGCTCGGGTGCTGCAGCGCGATCGAGAACCGGACGGCCAGCGACGCGGCCCGCGGGATCCGCTCTTCGCGGTATTCGGCCTCGACCTCCACGGGCAGCTGCACCGGGCACTGGAGGGACAGCAGCGGTGCGCGGGCCACCTCGACGGCGATCTGGCTGAGCGTCACCAGCAGGTTCTTGATCTGGTTGCCGTGGCTCAGCCGCAGTTTCGCGGGCTCGTCGGCGATCGCGATGATGCCTTCGAAGCGGCGGTCGGATTCGGCGAGGAACGTCAGGTTCGGCCGTGCCGTCCCGCGGAACACGTGGCTCAGCTCGTCCGAACCGAAATCGAGCTCCGGTTCGACGGTGCTGCCGTGGTCGCGGATCCGGAGCCGGTCGGGCTTCTCCCCGGTCCGGATGCCGACGACCAGCCCGGCGCCGTGGGCGCTCGAGGAGAGCGTTTCCAGGAAGAACCGGGACTTCGGCTCGCTGCGGCCCTCTCCCGTCACGAGCCCGACGAGGTAGCCGGGCCGGTCGACGAGGTGGTGCACCTCGAAGTCCACCTCGGTCAGCGGCTGCCGCAGCGACCAGTAGCCCGCCCGCGCGAGGTTGGCCAGCGCGTGCGCCGAACGGGCCTTCGGCGCGTCGCCGGTCATGTCCGTCCCTTCGCTCATGAAAGTGACCCCGAGGAGGAGAAGATCGCGTCCGGCGTCCGCCGCCGCTGCTTGCTCGTCCCCCGGCCGTCGACCCAGTGCGGCGCGCCCATCAGGTGCAGCTCCTCGGCGTCCTGGCGCTGGTCGCGGCGGCGGCTCCACGCCGAGCGGATCGGCGGCACGAGGGCGATCGCCGCGAGCAGCGGCACCACGGTGGCCAGCCCGAACGCGACGGGCAGGACCGACCGCGCGGAGTCCGCGGCGATGGCCGCGCACAGCAGGGCCATCGCCCCGATGCAGACGTGCGCCACCAGCCGCGGCAGCGCGCGCAGGTGCCCCGCCACGGAATGCCGGTCCGGCAGCGGCAGCCGCGAGTAGAGGAACCCCGGGACGAGCAGCAGTACGGCGATCAGCGCCCCGGGACTGTTCGACGCGCGCAGCCGGACCGCGCCGGGCCCCCAGTACGGCCAGAAGTGGTGGCCCGCGAAGGTGGCCGCGGAATACGCGATGAGGGCGACGGACAACGCGTACAGCAGCACCGTCGTCGGGCTCGACGGCGTGGCGTCGCGCAGCAGGATCCCGGCCCGGGTGCGGATCTGCGCGCCGTCGAGGGAGCGGACGGCCCGCCGTCGCCAGTAGACGCTGGCCTGGTTGCTGGTCGGGTTGTCCTCGGTGGCGAGGTCGTATTCGAGTTCCTGCGCCTCGAGCTCCCGGGCCGCCTGCCCGAGCTTGGCCGGCTCGACGAGCGGGTGCCGGATCAGCGAGTTGTCGAGCGCGGCGCCGTCGGCGACGGCTTCCCCGGAGATCGCCGCCCAGCCCAGCTCGGCCACGCCGGGCAGGTGCTGTTCCGGAACGGCGATCCGGGCGTGCTCGGCGTCCCACTGCCGGCGGCGGAGCAGGTCGGCGAGGCGGCGGAGGGTCGTCTGGGTCTGCAGCTCGAGGATCTTCGAGTAGGGCGACTTCCGCGGCGGCGCGGCCTCCGGCCCCAGCCGCGCCGCCAGGGCCTTCAGGTCGCTGACGAGCTCGCCCGCGAGGCCCTGGTCGGCGTCGGTCCGGAGGTAGATCTTCTGGATCTGCACGCCGGGCGCGGTCTCGACGACGAGGTGGTAGGACCGCAGGCTCGCCGGGATGGCGCCCTCGTACTGGACGAGGTACCCGCGGCTGCTGGCCCGCAGCGTCCCGCTCCACGACCACCGGGTTCTCGGCTTCTCCACCGCGAGCGGCGCCTCGTAGGTGAGCAGGTGCTCGTCGGCCCCGCGGTCCATGGCGACGACGAGCAGGTAGTTGTTGACGGCGACGTCCAGCAGCGCGAAGTAGTCCCCGAGCGGCTCGCGGTAGTCGGCGAGCAGCTTCAGCGCCTTCCGGCGGCATTCGGCCGCGTGCCCGGCCGCCATCCCGGGCGTCAGGTCCCGCGGGTGCGGCACGGTCGGCCGGCTGCGGTCGGTCAGCAGCGCGAGCAAGGCCGCCTGGATCAGCCAGCGCGGTTCGTGGTCCTGGTAGAGCAGGCGGGCCAGCGGCTCGTCCCGCCGCGCGTCGGGGAACCCGGTGAGGATGCCCCGCAGCAGGCGGTAGAGCCCTGAGGCGAGCAGCCGTGAGGTCTCGTACTGGGTGAGCCGCGGCAGTTTCCGGCCCGCGGCGTCCCGCACGTCGACGGGCGCGGCCGTCCGGGAGAGCCGGGAGACGGGCACCCACATCTCGGAGGCGACGAAGGCCTGGCCCTCCTTGTGGTCCGCGCCGTCCGGGCTGTGACTGGTGATGCTGCGGAACAGTTCGGACGCTTGCCGCTGCCCTTCGTCGAGCATCCCGAGCCGGACGTCCACCTCGGTGATCCGCCGCGCGACCCGGTGGTCGACCAGCGAGATCCGTTCGGTCAGCCGCCGCACGTGGTTGAGCCGCAGCGCGGTCTCCAGGAAGGAAAGCCCCACGGCGGCCCCGTCGAGCGACAGGCGGGGCGGCGCTCCCGGCACCGGCATCGACCGGATGGCCTCCTCCAGCAGCGAGAAACCGTCCATTCGCCTTCCCTCCCCAGGTGCCGCCCCGGATGCACCGGCGGGGACTAGGTCGGCGAATCACCCTCCAGGGTTACAAGGCCAACGGCATGGCTCTCCGGTTGTGGTCGTCATCGATCCGACATTGCGTCTTCTCGACGGTCGCAACGAGTGCTACGTTCCAGGTGGTGCCGGTCAAGACCGAGGAGCTGCGATGACGCTTTCTCCCAGCGCCCACACGGACTCGTTCTGCCGCGACCGGCTGCCGCCCGCCGACCAGTGGCCGCGGCTGGTGTTCGACCTGCCGGAGCTGCACTACCCCGACCGCCTCAACGCCGCGACGGCGCTGCTCGACGACACCGCCGCCCGCTTCGGCCCGGACCGCCCCTGCCTGCGGTCACCGCACGAGACGTGGACCTACGGCGACGTCCTGGCCCGCGCCAACCGCATCGCGCACGTCCTCACCGCCGAGCTCGGTGTCGTGCCGGGCAACCGCGTGCTGCTGCGCGGCACCAACACCCCGTGGCTGGCGGCGTGCTGGCTCGGCGTCCTCAAGGCCGGAGCGGTCGCCGTCACGACGATGCCGATGCTGCGCCGCGGCGAGCTCACCAAGATCACCGGGCGGGCCCGGCCCACGGTGGCCCTCTGCGACGAGCACCTGCTCGACGAGCTGCCGCCGGACCTGCCGGTGGTGCCCTACGGCACCGAGCAGGCCGAACTGGCCGAGCGCTGCGCCCGGCACCCGGCGGCCTTCGCCGACGTCCCGACGGCCGCCGACGACGTCGCCCTGCTCGCCTTCACCTCCGGCACGACCGGGACACCGAAGGCCACCATGCACTTCCACCGCGACCTGCTCGCCATCGCCGACACGTTCTCCCGCCACGTCGTCCGGCCCACCCCGGACGACGTCTTCTGCGGGACACCGCCGCTGGCCTTCACCTTCGGCCTGGGCGGCCTCCTGGTGTTCCCGCTGCACGCCGGTGCCTCGGTGCTCCTCGTGGAACGCGCGACCCCCAAGGAGCTCGCCTCGATCGTCGCCGAGCACCGCGTGACGGTGCTGTTCACCGCCCCGACCGCCTACCGCGCGATCCTCGGCGCCGGCGACGGCCCCTCGCTGGCCGGCGTCCGCCGCGCCGTCTCCGCCGGGGAAGCCCTCCCCGCCGCCGTGGCCGAGCAGTACCGCGAGACCGTCGGATCACCGTTGATCGACGGCATCGGCAGCACGGAGATGCTGCACGTGTTCATCTCCGCAGCCGGCGACGACGCCCGCCCCGGCCGGACCGGCAAGGTCGTCCCCGGCTTCCGCGCGGCCGTCCTGGCCGCCGA
>NZ_MUMI01000641.1 GCF_002155975.1 Amycolatopsis kentuckyensis | reverse complement strand
GACCCGCGGGTCGGGGCAGTCCACCATGCCCGAATGCTTCAGGTGCGAAACCACTTCCCCCGGTGACAGGGTCGCAGTGTCCTCGGCCAGGACCCGGTGGACGGCGTGCCGCGCCGAGGCGAGCGCCGTCTCCCCCGAGCGGGCCAGCACCTCCGCCCGGACCGGCTCCGGGACGACCAGGACGTCCCGGTCCGCCACCAGCAACCCGCCGTCGAGCAGGGCTTGGCGCGCCTCGCCGGGCTCCGGGACGACCGGGTCCGGTCCGAGTTCGGGCACCCGGTCGAGAAAGTTCGCGGACGCCCCGCGGGGACCGAGCACGGCGCAGATGTCGAGGAGCGGCCGGCGGCCGGCCACGTCCTCGAGCGCGCGGTGGAACAGTCCGTCGTCCGTCACCTCCCGCGTGAACCAGCTCGCGGCGAACCGGCGCCGCGGCACCCGGTGCGCGAGGTGGGCGACGGTGGCGGCGAGGCCGCCGTGCAGCCCGGCGAGCGACTCGCACTCGGCGTCGCCGAGCGAGGGAGCGCGCCGGAGCAGCAGTTCGCGGCTCTGCGCGGCGGACAGCCGGCCGACGGGCACCGGGGTTCCGTGGTCCCGCCAGGCCGGCTCCCGCGAGGTCACCACGACGTGCGCCGGTCCCGCCGGGAGGTAGGGCAGCACGGCGCCGGGATCGGCCGCGCCGTCCAGGACGAGCAGCCACCGCACCGCACGGGCGCCGGCGAACGCGTCCAGCACGGTGGCCGCGACGGCGTCGGCGGCCGCTCCGGGGTGCCCCAGCCCGAGCTCGGTGGCGATGCGGCCGTAGCCGGTGACGATGTCGGCCGCCTCGCCCGCGCGGACCCACCACGCCGAGTCGTAGTCGTCGGCGTGCCGCGCGAGGTATTCGCGGACCAGCTCGGTCTTGCCGCTGCCGCCCTCCCCGAGCACCACCACGGGACGGCCGTCCCCGCCGTCGAGCGCCGACCGCACGGCCGCCAGTTCGGGCCGGTCGGCGAACTCGGGGGAACCGGCCTGCGAGCCCTCCGGCAGCACGGCCATCGCCTCGGACATCCTCGGCGAGGCCTCGTTCGCCGAGATCGCCCGGTCGGCCGGGGAGCCCCGGCCGGCCACCAGGCGGCGCGCCCGGGAGAGGTAGGGACCCGACAGCGCCCGCATCACGGCGTGCTCGAGTCCGATGCCGGCCGGGTCGCTCGGCAACGACGGCGCGAACGGGTCGGCGAGCGCGGCCCGCAGGCGAACGAGCGCCGGCCTCGCGGCACCGAAGGCGGTGGCCGCTTCCCGGATGACGTCCACGGTTTCGGCGCGCCGCAACGCACCGAGCAGTTCCGCCCGTACCCCGGGCAGGAAGTCGAAGTCCTCGCCGGCCTCGGCGGCCACGTCGGTCAGCAGCCCGCCGTGGAGGACCTCGGCCAGGTGGAAAAGCGCCGACCCCGGCACCATTTTCCGCTGGACGAACCGCATCACCGCCAGGTCGATCGGCACGGCGGACAGCAGCGCGGCGAGGCGGAACGCGGCCGGCGACGCCGTCAGGTGGAACGCGCGCACCCGTTCGTGCGCGGACAGCTCGGCGGGCAGGTCTTCCGGCACGTCGGCGGACCGGCCGAGGACGGCGACCGGCAGGGTGACCTCGGCCGGGCCGGTCACCGTGAGCAGGCCGGCCCAGCGCGCCAGCCACCGGCCGGACAGCTCGAGCACCGGAACCGGGAGTCCCTCGCGGCGGGGCGCCCCAGGCTCGGCGAAGACGTCGAAGCGCAGCCGCCGGTTGGGCGTGCCGGGTCCGCCCGCCGACAGGTTCGCCAGCTCCGTGGTCAGGTTTCCCAGGCGCCACAGGTGATGCGGGAGGTGGTGGACCACGGCGAGCGGGTTGTCCTCCCCGAGCGCGGTCAGCCAGGAGGCGACGGTGTCCGGCCGCCAAGCCCGGCCCACGCCGTCGGTCAGCACGAGGACGATCCGCCGGCCACGGGGATCGGCGAGCTCCCGCAGCGGGCGCCGGTCCGGGCGGCCGGCGACGCGGTAGGTCTCGGGGACGGCCTGGTCGGTGTCGAGCTGGACGGTCCGGACGTCGCGGAACGCACCCTGGCGTTCCAGCAGGCGGACGAAGGCGTCCGCGGTCGCCCGCCACAGCCGGGTGGAGCGGCCGGTGTCGCGCACGACGACGACGTCGAACCGCCGCGTGGCCGCGGGCCGGGTCACCGGCAGCCACAGCCCGGTTTCCGCGGCGTTCGTCGCCACGCGGACCTCGTCGAGCTCGTGGTCCCGGCGGGACGGGACGCGCCGGGCGAGGGGCCGCAGCGCCCGTTCGATCGCCCGCGGGTTCGTCAGCTGCGATCCGAAGTCCTGGTCACCGCCGGCCGGGCGCCGCGCGGACACGACCGGCTCGGGCGGCGGCTCCGCCTCGGCCGGAGCCGGCATCGGCTCGGGCTCGCCCGGTTCGCTCGGCGGCGGCGCCGGCCGCTCCGGTGCGCGCGCCCGGTCCGGGGGCGGGTCGTCCGGCGGCCCCGGCCGTTCCGCCTGCCGCAGCAGCTGGGCGAGCCAGAGCCCGTCCGCCACGTCACGCCAGGACAGCTCGTCCGCCGGTACCCGGCTCGGCGCGTCGTCCGGCTCGCTCATCGCGTGCACTCCCCGGTCAGTCGACGGGTGCCGACAGCTGCCGCCACAGCGCGTCGACGAGCCGCGGCCACGACTCGTGGTGCGCGTCGTGGTTCCCGGACGTCACCAGGTAAAGGGCGTTCAGCAGCTGGTCGACCGGCAACCCGGGCTCCGCCGTGGCGGACCGCTCGGCGAACGCCTCGATCAGCTCGGCGGCCGCGCGCCCGGTCCCCCGCGGCAGGTGCGCGGCGACGATGCCCGCCAGCTGCTCCACGTCCGGCTGCGGCAGGTCCAGCCGGATGCAGCGCCGCAGGAACGCGGGCGGGAACTGGCGTTCGCCGTTGCTCGTGATCACGATGATCGGGAACGCCCGGCAGCGCACGACGCCGTCGCGGACCACCGCCGACTCACCCAGGTCGTGGGTGAACACCCGGACTTCCGGCGTCACGCTGGCCAGCCGGGCCAGCTCGGGGATGAAGTACTCGCCGTCTTCCAGCACGGCCAGCAGATCGTTGGGCAGGTCGATGTCGCTCTTGTCGAGTTCGTCGATCAACAGGACCCGCGGTTGCTCGTAGGCCAGCAGCGCCGTGCCGAGCGGCCCGAGCCGCAGGAAGGCGCCGACGTCGGCGGCCACGGCCGGATCCTGGCCCGCCACCCGCGCGCTGGCCGCCTGGACCCGCCCGATCGCGTCGTACTCGTACAGGCCGTTCCCGAGCGTGCTCCGGGTGGAAACCGGCCAGTACAGGACCGGGCCGAGCCTCAGCTCCTGCGCGATCCGGTAGGCGAGCGACGACTTCCCCGTGCCCGGCGCGCCCGTGACCAGCAGCGGGCGGCGGAGGCAGATGGCCGCGTTGACCAGCTCGACCTGCTGCGGATCGGGACGCATCGGTACCGCGCCCGGGCGGCCGAGGCGCCGGGTGAAGTCGGCCTCTTTCGCCGGCGGGACCGGCAACACCGGCTCCCCCGCGAAGGCCCGCCACGGCGGGGGCGGCGGGAGCAGGTCGGCGATGTCCTCCGCGCGCTGCTCCCCCGTTCCGCGGTAGATCCACCACGGGGGCACTGGGGAAGCGGCTTCCTGGCCAGGATTCATGACCGACCTTCCTTCGCGTGTTGGCGCGCACCGACCGGACCGGACGGCTCGACGAGCCGGCCCGGGTCATCCCACAACAAAGTCACATGACTGCCGACGTGTGTTTCCGGATCGCCGGCACCGAACGCCTCGCCCCGGAGCAGCCGCATGCTCTCCGGCAGGTCGGCACCGGCGTGGAGCAGGAGCGGGGCGACCTCCCGGAAATCGGCGGAGAACCGGCGGTCGCGCAGCCACAGCATGGCCGGGACACCGGCCCGCAGTCCCACCACCACCTCGTCCCCGGCGATGCTCTCCGGTGTCGCCGGCGGCTGGGGCAGCACCAGCATCACCTGGTCGCTCGTGGCCAGCGCCGCGTCGAGCCGCCGCACGTCGGCCTGCTCGCGGGCATCGGCCCAGACGACCCGGTCCGCCGCCAGGGAGCCGAGCCGGGTCAGGCTTTCCCACCGGCGCCGCCAGGAGCGGTGCCAGTGCGGGGTGTGCGCGCGGTCCAGGCTGCGCACGACGATCTGGTGCCGCAGGCCCAGTGGCTGCGGCGGCTCGCCGGGAAGTTCGCCCGGCCACTGGTCGATCGGCAGGCCGAGCAGCGCCCGCGGCAGCAGGAACTCCACCCGGATGAACGCCGCGTCGGCGGCCCAGCCCGCTTCCGCCTGCCGGACCAGCGCGGCGATGTGCTCCCGCACCTCCGCCGGCCCGCCGTCGAACTCCTCGCCCGCCCGCAGCGCACCGGAGCCGAGCTGGGTCCAGTACCGCGCCTGGAGCCGGTCGGGTGCCACGACGTCCTGCTCCAGCCGGATGACCAGGTAGGCGCCCGCGCCGGCCGCGGCGCCGACCGGCTCGGTCAGCGCGGGCACGGGCACCCGGAGCCGGGCCGCGGCGTCGCGGTTCCACTGCCGCAGCTCGCCCGCGAGGCCGGGCTCGGCCTGAGCGGCCAGGCGTTCGACGAACACGAGCGCGGGCGGGATCCCGCTGGGTGGCGCGTTCAACCGTTCCAGTTCTTCGAAGTACGCCCGAGGCCCGGCCGGCGGCTCCTCCGGCTCGGGTGCGTACGGCCCGGCCGCGGCGCGGTAGTCCTCTTCCAGCCGCACCCACCGCCCGGCGGCGAAGAGCCGGAACAGGTGCGCCCGCGCGTCCGGCGGCAGCCAGGCGAGCGGGCGCAGTTCCGCCGCGGCCGTCCGGATGCTCTCCACCCCGCTCGGATCCGGTTCGAGCTCCTCGAGCACGTCCAGCAGGGCCTGGATCCCGTAGGGGTGCCGCTCGCAGGCGACCACCAGCGCGTAGAGGTGCAACCGGAGCGAGGGCTGCTCGGGCACGTCGAACTCGGCGCCGAGCTGCCGCCGGAGCAGATCGATCGCCAGCGCCCGGGCCGACGGCGTGCGCAGCACCTCGGTGCGCGCCAGGGCGTCGACCAGCGGACCGAGTGAGCCGGCCGCCGCGGGCGGGCGCTGGTCCTCGTCACCGGGGGCCAGCAGTTCGGCCGGCGTGACCTCCAGCGCTTTCGCGAGCGCGGCGATCTCGTCGGCCGTCACCGACTTGCGGACACCGGATTCGATCTTCGCGATGGTGCCGCGGGTGAGCGCCGGCTGACCGGCATCGGCACAGGCCCTCGCCAAGCGGTCGGCCGACCACCCGCGCTCCCGCCGCAGGCGGCGGACGTGGGCGGCGACCAGCCGCGCGATCGGCTCAGGCCCCATCGAGCCTCCAGAGTCACTGTTCGGAGCAACTCTATCACTTTTCTTCCGAATCGGAGCATAATGGCGGAGCAACGCAGGTCCGGTGAGACTTCGACAGACGCAGGGGGTAGGCGATGCCTACCAGGCCACCACCGCCCGACAGCATCCTCGCCCTCATCGCGGCCGTCATTCGCGACCGCAAACAGACGATGAACGTGGCGTTCCTGGTGGTCTGCATCGCGTTCGCGGCGGCCGTCGTGCTGGTCCCGCCGCTGGTGATCATGCTGCAGTTCGGCCCCACCGGCGCGGCCGCCGTCGGCGGCGTCAGCGCACTGGCCACCGCCGGTGCCGCGGCCCGCGCGGCCCGGCAGCGGTCGATCCGGCAGCGGTCGATCCGGCAGCGGGCCGAACCGCCGCGGCCGGACAACGACGGTTCCTGACCGGCGTCCGGACGCGCACCGTCCCGTTCGGACGATCAGTGGATTTCCGTGGCGTAGCCCCCGTCGATGGCGAATGTCGCGCCCGTGATGTTGCCCGCCACCCGGTCACCGGCC
>NZ_MUMI01000640.1 GCF_002155975.1 Amycolatopsis kentuckyensis | reverse complement strand
GGGTGACGCAGCGGGGGTGGCCCGGTGAACGTTCAGGCGGGGGCGACCGCGGACCAGGGGACCGTCAGCTCGCCGAGGCGGATCCGGGACGGCGGGCCCAGCACCGGCCAGCCCCGCGCGGCCAGCAGCCGGACCGTCTCCAGCCAGCGCGAACGCACGCCGAACGCCTGGTGCGGAGCCGCCGTCGCCCAGCAGGCGTCGAGGGAAGCGAGCAAGTCGTGGACGCGCTCGCCGGGCACGTTCCGGTGGATCAGCGCCTTCGGCAGCCGCTCGGCGATCGTCGACGGCTTCTCCAGCCCGGCCAGCCGCATCGACAGCGTCAGCGACACCGGCCCGGCCTGGGAAACCAGGACCCACGTCGACAGCCGGCCGATCTCGTCGCACGTGCCCTCGACCAGGAGGCCCTCGGCCGGCATCGAGGCCAGCATCAGGCCCCACGCGCCCGCGACCTCGTCCTCCGCGTACTGCCGGAGCACGTTGAACGCCCGCACCAGCACCGGCCGCGTCCCGGCCAGCTCGAACCCGCCGCGGCGGAAGTCCAGCAGGGGCGGCGAGGCCGCGGACCGGGCGACCGCGACCCGCACCGGATCCAGCTCCAGCCCCAGCACCCGGACGTCCGGGCGGACCCGGCGCAGCCGGCGGGCCAGCTCGACCGTCGTCACCGGGGAAGCGCCGTAGCCGAGGTCGACCACCAGCGGCGAACCGGCCGAGCGCAGCAGCCGCGACGTCGCCGGCGCGGCCGCGATCCAGCGGTCGACCCGGCGCAGGCGGTTCGGGTTGGTCGTCCCGCGCGTCGGCGCGCCGACCGGGCTCAGTTTGCTTCGGTGAGCCACTTCGCCGTGAATTCGGCTTCGCGCTCCAGCAGCTTCGTGACCTGCTCGGCGATCACGCTCTCCAGCTTGCCGCCGAACAGCGGGATCCGGACCGTGACCTCGCCGCTGGTCCGGTGCACGGTCTTGCCGTCCTTGGCCAGCAGGGCCGTCCGCGCGCTGATCTCGCCCGGGACGCCGCCGACCTCGACCGAGGCGTTGCCCTGGTGGCCGGTGCCGTCGTTGCTGACGCGCCAGGTCTGCGTGCGGGTCACCAGCAGGTCGCCCTTGTGCAGCGTCCGCACC
Source organism: Amycolatopsis kentuckyensis (assembly GCF_002155975.1). Classification (GTDB taxonomy): domain Bacteria; phylum Actinomycetota; class Actinomycetes; order Mycobacteriales; family Pseudonocardiaceae; genus Amycolatopsis; species Amycolatopsis kentuckyensis. The sequence continues at coordinate 6,358 of NZ_MUMI01000640.1, read as the reverse complement.
GCCTGCGGCAGCTTGTCCGCGCTGATGCCCTGCCGCAGCTGGTACCGCAGGCCCGCGTCGGACACCTCGTACGCCAGCAGCGCCGCGCTGTGGCCGCCGAGCTCCTCCAGGCGGGCCCGCAGCGCCTCCTCGCCGGCGACGGCCGCGTACGTGGACGCGACGTCGGCGGCGAACTCAGCGCGGTGCTCGATCCGGGATCCCATGAGCCGGACAGTACCGTCAGACGCGTGAACACCGCCCGAACTCCCGCCCTCCCGAAGCTCGCCGCGTACACCACGCTGCGCCTCGGCGGCCCGGCCCGCCGCTTCGTCAGCGCCGTGACCAGCGAAGACCTCGTCGCGGCGGTCCGCGAGGCGGACGCGGCGGGCGAGCCGGTGCTGCTGCTCGGCGGCGGCTCCAACCTGGTGGTCGGCGACGCGGGGTTCGACGGCACGCTCGTCGAGGTGGCGAACACCGGCTGGCGCCGCGACGGCGACATCGTCGAGGTCCAGGCCGGCCAGAACTGGGACGCCTTCGTCGCCGCACTGGTCGAGGCCGGGCTGGGCGGGCTCGAATGCCTTTCCGGCATCCCCGGCAGCGTCGGGGCGACACCGATCCAGAACGTCGGCGCGTACGGCTGCGAAGTCGCCGAGTCGATCGTCTCGGTGGAGCTCTACGACCGCGGGACGCGCGAAGTGCGCACGCTCAAGGCCGACGAACTCGGCTTCGCCTACCGCACCAGCGTCCTCAAGGGCACGGACACCGGCGTCGTCCTCTCGGTCCGCTTCGAGGTCCGCGAAGACGGCCTCTCCGCGCCCATCCGCTACGCCGAGCTGGCGCGCACGCTCGGCGTCGAGATCGGCGCCCGCGTCCCGGCCGCCGAAGCGCGCTCCGCGGTTCTCGGACTGCGTCGCGGTAAGGGCATGGTGCTCGACCCGGCCGACCACGACACGTGGAGCGCGGGTTCGTTCTTCACCAACCCGATCGTGCCGGGCGCCGAGGCCGAAGCGGTCCTGAAGCGGATCACGGAGGTCGCCGGGGCGGACGCGCCGCAGTACCCGGCCGACGGCGGCGTGAAGCTGTCCGCGGCCTGGCTGATCGAGCGCGCGGGCTTCGCCAAGGGGTACCCCGGACCGGGGAACCGGGTTTCGCTGTCGACGAAGCACACCCTGGCGCTGACCAACCGCGGCGAGGCGACGACGGCGGACCTGCTCGCCCTGGCCAGGGAGGTCCGCGACGGTGTCCACGAGCGGTTCGGCGTCCGGTTGCACCCCGAGCCGTTGCTGATCAACTGCGTGATTTGAGCCGAACCGGGCAACCCGTACGTGTGTAGGACGTCTTTGTCGACAAAGGCGTCGCCACCTGAACGGTTGGTCTTTACCTTCCGGCAGGTAACGTCCGCTGGGCCACCAGCGCTAAAGGGCGTGTGCCCGCTGGTCGGCGGGGGATTTCGGGAGGTTTCGGTGATCGAACGGCGTACGGTCTTCAAGGCTGCTCTGGCGGCTGGGGCCGCCCTGGTCGCCGCCGCGTGCTCGAGCGAGAACGGCGGCAACGCGCTGCCCACGGGGGCGGCCGGCGCCGACGGCGAGGGCGGCGCGCAGCCCGTGGCGAAGATCACGGCCGAGCCCGCCGCCGACGCCAAGGACGTCCCGGTGCTCAAGCCCGCCGTCCTGAAGGTCGCCGACGGCAAGCTCACCGAGTGCAAGCTGAGCGCCGACGGCGGCAAGACCGTCAAGGGCGACCTCTCGCCGGACGGCCTCACCTGGACCAGCTCCGAGCCGCTGGGCTACGGCAAGACCTACACCTACGCGGCCAAGGCCACCGGCTCCGACGGCAAGCCGGTCGAGTTCAAGGGCAGCTTCACCACGATCGCCCCGGCCAAGCAGGTCCGCGCCACGCTGAACCCCGCCGACAACCAGACCGTCGGCGTGGCCATGCCGATCAGCGTCAAGTTCGCGTCGCCGGTCAAGGACCGCAAGGCGGTCGAGAAGGCCCTGTCCGTGAAGACGGACAAGGGGGAGGTCGAGGGTGCGTGGGGCTGGCTGTCCGACAGTCAGGTCGACTACCGGCCGAAGGAGTACTGGCCGCAGAACATCACCGTGAACGTCGAGGCGAAGCTGTACGGCGTCGACCTGGGCGGCGGCGCGTACGGCAAGGCCGACGTCACCACGAAGTTCAAGATCGGCCGCAACCAGGTCGTCAAGATCAACACCCCGGACCACCAGATGCACGTCTACCGCGGCGGCTCGCAGGTCAAGAGCTACCCGTGCGCGAACGGGCTGGACGGCGAGGTCGACCGCAACACCCCGAACGGCACCTACATCATCATGAGCAAGGAGCCGTCGGCGATCTTCGACAACGCCCGCTACGGCTACACGAACGTCAACAAGAAGTGGGCCTGCCGGTTCTCCAACCACGGGGAGTTCATCCACGAGAACCAGGACAACGCGGCCAACATCGGGAAGACCAACAACTCCCACGGCTGCGTCAACCTGCTCGAAGCCGACGCCAAGGACTACTTCGACTCGGCGATGATCGGCGACCCGGTCGAGATCACCGGCTCGAAGCTGTCCCCGCCGATGAACTCGGACGTCAAGGACTGGAACTTCAGCTGGGCGGCCTGGCAAGGGATGGGTGCGAAGTAACCGGTGCGCACCGAAGTCGTCGGGCACGGCGGGGTCCGCCTCGGCCTGCGGGTCGAGGGTGAGCGGAACAGCCGTCCGATCGTGTTCGTGCACGGCTGGGCGCAGTCGGGCGGCTGCTGGGCCGCGCAGCTCGCCGACCCCGCCCTGACCGAGCGGTTCCGCCTGGTCGCCGTGGACCTCCGGGGCCACGGCGCCTCCGACGTCCCGGCCACCGGCTACGACAACCCGCAGGTCTGGGCCGACGACCTCGCCGCGGTGCTCGACTTCGCCGGCCCGGACGCGATCGTCGTCGCCTGGTCCTACGGCGGGCTCGTGCTGGTGGACCACATCCGCGTGCACGGCACCGCCCGGCTGCGCGGGCTCGTGCTCGTCGGCGCCATCACCGAGATCGGCCGCGACCGGCCGGGCGGGCGCGTCGGGGCGCTGATGCGCGAGCACATGCGCGCGATGCTTTCGGACGATTGGGACATCGCGGTCCCGGCGCTGACCGCGTTCACCCGCGAAATGGTCACCGGGCCGGTGCCCGGCGCACAGGCGCAGGCCCTGCTCGGGGCCTCCCTCAGCGTGCCGCCTTCGGTCCGTTCCGGGCTGTTCCGCCGGGACGTCGGCAGCGAAGAAGTGCTGGCCGGCATCGACAGACCGGCGCTGGTCGTGCACGGCACGGCCGACCGCGTGATCGAGCCCTCGGTGGCCGAACACGCCCTCGGGAAGATTCCGGGTGCCACCGGGCGTTGGTTCGTTGACGGGGGGCACGCGCCCTTCGCCGAGTCCGCGGCCGAGTTCGACGCGGTGCTCCGGCAGTTCGCCGAGGAATGCTGAAGCAGCAGGAGACGTGACCAGGTGACCAGCAACATCCGAAGGTTCCGCGCTGTGCCGCGCCGGATCGCGGTGCTGTCCGTGCACACCTCCCCACTCGAACAGCCCGGGACCGGCGACGCCGGCGGGCTGAACGTCTACGTCAGCCAGACCGCGACCGAGATGGCCCGCCGCGGCGTCGAGGTCGAGGTCTTCACCCGCGCGACCGCGTCCGGGCAGCCGCCGGTGGCCGAGCTGGCGCCCGGCGTGACCGTGCGGCACGTGCAGGCGGGCCCGTTCGAGCCGCTGGGCCGCGACGAGCTGCCCGCCCAGCTGTGCGCGTTCACCTCCGGGGTGCTGCGGACCGAGGCCTTCCACGAGCCCGGTCACTACGACCTCATCCACTCGCACTACTGGCTCTCCGGCCAGGTCGGCTGGCTCGCGCGCGACCGGTGGTCGGTGCCGCTGGTGCACACCGCGCACACCCTGGCGAAGGTGAAGAACGCCGCGCTCGCCGAGGGCGACAAGCCCGAGCCGCGCACCCGGGTGATCGGTGAGGAGCAGGTGGTCGCCGAGGCCGACCGGCTGGTCGCCAACACCGCGGTCGAGGCGCGCCAGCTCATCGACCTCTACGACGCCGAGCCGGACGCGGTGCACGCCGTGCCGCCGGGCGTCGACCTCGAACGCTTCACGCCGGGCTCGAAGTCCCTCGCGCGCGCGGAGCTGGGGCTGGCCGACGACGACGTCGTGCTCGCCTTCGCGGGCCGCATCCAGCCGCTCAAGGCGCCGGACGTCCTGCTGCACGCCGCGGCCGCGATGCTGCGCCGCCGTCCCGAGCTGGCTTCGCGGCTGGTCGTGCTGATCGTCGGCGGGCCGTCGGGCACCGGGCTGGAACAGCCGCAGGCCCTGCGGGAGCTCGCCGGTTCGCTGGGCATCGAGCCGCAGGTCCGGTTCCTGCCGCCGCAGCCGGGCGAGCGGCTCGCCCGGGTCTTCCGCGCCGCCGACGTCGTCGCGGTGCCGAGCTACAACGAGTCGTTCGGCCTGGTCGCCCTCGAGGCGCAGGCCTGCGGGACGCCGGTGGTCGCCGCCGAGGTCGGCGGGCTGCCGGTGGCGGTGCCGCACGGCGTCTCCGGGCTGCTGGTGCCCGGGCACGGCGCCGAGGAGTGGGCGGACGCGCTGGCCGCGGTCGCGCTCCGCCCGGACCGGCGCGCCGAACTCGGTGCGAACGCCGTCGTGCACGCGCGCCGGTTCTCCTGGCGCCGCACGACGGACGCGCTCCTGGACATCTATGCTCAGGCCACCAGCGCCTTCTCCCGTGCGCTGGACGTGCGCGCGGAGGTGGCGGTGTGAGCCTGGACCGGCTGATTCAGTCTACTTTGGACTCCGCGGAGCTGAAGTACGACAAACGCGGCCCCGGCAAGTACTTCGTCACGCTGCCCGGTACGAAGAAGCTGCAGACGAACGCGTGGCTGGTCGACGGCGACCACGCGTTTTCGGTGGAGGCCTTCGTCTGCCGCCGTCCCGACGAGTCCCATGAGGACGTTTACCGGTTCCTGTTGCAGCGCAACGCGAAGCTCTACGGCGTTCACTACACAGTGGACAGTCTCGGGGACATCTACCTGGTCGGCCGGTTCGGCAAGGAGACGATGTCCGCCGACGAGCTCGACAAGGTGCTCGGCCAGGTGCTGGAAGCGGCCGACGGCGACTTCAACACGCTGCTCGAAATCGGCTTCGCGACGTCGATCAAGCGCGAGTGGGACTGGCGCGTCTCCCGCGGTGAATCCTTGGCGAACCTCCAGGCGTTCAAGCACCTCGTCGCGCCCGAAAAGCCGCATGAACCGGGCTTGACCGAGTCGTGACCGGAGGCCGTGCAACGGCCTTGAACCGGACATCCGTCTCCTCGCCAGGTGAACCTGGAGGGAGACGCAGGATGCGAACACGATGGAGAGCCGGGCTCGCGGTCGTCGCGGTGGCGTTCGTGCTGGCCGGCTGCTCGGCGGCGGAAAGAGCGGGGACCACCGCGGACAGTGCCGGTTCCGGCCCGGCCCCGGCCGCGCCGCCGCAACAGGGCAGCGGCAAGGCCGGGCAGGAGAAGGTGACCGCGCCGCAGCCCGGGGCCACCGACCGCAAGCTCGCCCGCAGCGCCCGGCTCGAACTGACCGCCCCCAAGGTGGTCGACGTCGTCGCGCAGGCCCGCGGGATCGCGCAGGGCGCCGGCGGCTACACCGGGCAGGAGAGCACCGGCGACGAGCTGGCCACGCTCAACCTCGCGGTGCCCGCGGACAAGCTCGACGGCGTGCTCGACCAGCTCTCGCACCTGGGCAGCAGCCTGGTGAAGCGGGAGCTGAACACGCAGGACGTGACGGAGCAGGTCATCGACGTCGAGGCCCGGCTCGCGACCCAGCGGGCGTCGGTGGAGCGGATCCGCGCGTTGCTGGCGAGGGCGACTTCGGTGTCCGAGATCGCTTCGGTCGAGAGCGAGCTGACGAGCCGCGAAGCGACGCTCGAATCGCTTGAACAGCAGCGGAACTCGCTGGCCGGCAGCGTCGCGATGGCGACCGTGGCGATGACCATCCGCAACGTCGCCGCCCCGCCGCCGCCGTCCGAAGACCACAGCGGATTCCTGGGCGGGCTGGCCGGCGGCTGGCACGCGTTCCTCGTCTTCGGTGGTGGCCTGCTGACGGTGCTGGGCGCGCTCGCGCCGTTCCTGCTGTTCATCGTGCCGCTGGGCTGGCTCGGCTGGTGGTTCCACCGCCGTCGCCGTGCGGCGGCGCCGGTGCCGGTGCCGGAGGCGGGCGAGAGCTGAGCGGAACAGGCGGGACGGCTCGAGGGAGGGGGAGTCGCGATCTCGAGCCGCCCCGCTGAAGTTCCCGCCGATCAGGACCCGGTGACGAGGGGGGTGCCATCGGGGCCGGCGGGCCGCGGCTCGGCAGGGGGGA
>NZ_MUMI01000064.1 GCF_002155975.1 Amycolatopsis kentuckyensis | reverse complement strand
CCCCGCCCGGGTCGGCCGGTCAGCCGCTGGACCCGGACGCGCCCGCCCCGGTGCCGGTGCCCGTGCCGAGGGACGAATGCTGATGACTTCCGCCTATCTCACCGATCCCGCCGCCCGCCGGTTCGCGCCGGTCGGCGGCGCGGGCACGGCCTGGTTCTCGTTCGACGGCACGGACCGCGACGAGCGCTCGGGTGATGTGCTGCTCGCGGTCGACGACGCGGCGACCCCATCCGTGACCGGCTTCGAGGCGACCGAGGACCCCGGGCCGGAACCCGCCGGGCTGGCCTTCGCCCACGGCTGTCTCTACCGGGGCGATCCGGATCGCGGCCAGATCCAGCTCATCCGCCCGTCCTCCCCGGGCCCGCCGATCGATCTGCTCGGACCGGTTCTGCCGCCGCCCTCCGGGACCGGCTTCACCGTGGTGGGACTGGATCCGGCTCGGCCGCTGCAGGCCCGGGCGCTCGCCGCGGACAGCGACGACCACCTGTTCGTGCTCGACGGCGGGGACGGCCGGGTCGCAGTGCTGGACCTCGCCGACGGCCATCAGATGCGTACAGTCACCTTCCCGCACCGGCCCGTCGACCTGGCCGGCACCGGCGGCCGAAGCATCTACGTCCTGACCGGCTCCCGCAGCGCACCGCTCCACCGGCTCGACGCGATCGGCCGGCCCGAGGTCCAAGCGCTCGAACCGGCCGCCACCGAGCTGCTCGGGGCCGGCACGATCCCGCCCGGCGCCCGTCCGGCCCGGATCGCGGTCGCCCCGGACGGCGCGGTGTGGCTGCTGTTCGACGACAGCCGACTCCTCCGCGTCCGCCCCGGCGCGGATCCCGCGCATCCCGGGCTGCTGCGGGTTCCGGGGACGCTGGACCTGGAGTTCACCGGGGACGGGCTGCTCGTCCTGGCCGGACCGCCCGGTGATCGGCTGCTCACCTGGTCGTCCGGGACCCTCGGGGTGTTGCGGGCACGGGGCTACGACGGGCGGGGTCTCGTGCGTACCCCCGACGGCCGGATCGGTTACCTGTCCGCCGCCGGATTCCGCATCGCCGTCCCACGGCGGGTCGCCTACCGGACGGGCGGAAGCGTGACCACGCCGTACCTGGATGGCCTCGACTTCGGTCGGGTGTGGGGGCGGATCTTCGTCGAGGCTTGCGTGCCACCGGACACTACCTTGACCTGCGCGACGAGCACGACCGACGACCCGTCCGCTCTGCCGCCAGCACCCACCACCGTCTGGCGCCCTCTGCACCGCCGCGAGACCGGACGCGAGCTGGCCTGGGCCCCGTTCCCGGCCGGCGACAGGTACGAGGTCTACGAGGCGCCCGTGGCCGCGCCGCCGGGCCGCCACCTCGTGGTGTGGCTGCGGCTCACCGGCACCGGGGTGACCACCCCGCGGGTCCGTGCGCTCCGCGCCGAGCTCCCCGGCCGCGACCTGATCACCAAGCTGCCCCGCACCTACCGCCGCGACCCGGTCGCCGCCGATCTCCTGCGCCGCTTCCTCGCGATCATCGACGGGCAGTTCGGCGAGATCGAGTCCCGGGCCGTCCAGCGCGATCTGCTGCTCGACCCCGGCGGCGCTCCGGCCGAGCTGCTGCCGTGGCTGGCATCGCTCGTCGGGCTCACCCTCGACACCCGCTGGCCGGAGGCGGCCCGCCGGACGGTGCTGACCGAGGCGATGCCGCTCTACCGGCAGCGCGGGACGGTTCCGGGCCTGCGCCGGATGCTCGAGATCTATCTCGGCCGGGCCGTGGTCATCCTGGAGTCGTTCCGGCTGCGGGGTCGGGCCGCGGCGATCGGCGGCGCGGACGACGTCCCAGGTGAGTTCGATGCGGTCCTCGGGGCGGGCTGGCGCGTGGCCGGCGGCCCGGCCCCGTCCCCGGCGGTGGCCGTCCCGGAGCGCGCGGCCGCGCACCGGTTCACCGTGCTGCTCACGACCACGCCCGATGACGAGCAGTTGGCCGTGGTCCGCGATCTGCTCGACCTGCATCGCCCGGCGCACACCCTGATCGAGGTTTGCTCGCTCGGCGGCGGCATGCGCGTTGGGCTTGGCCTGCACGTGGAGATCTCCAGTGTGGTCGGTCCCGGATCCGGTTTCGGCCGCTTGCGGGCCGGTGACCGTCTCGGCGACGACCGCCTGCTCGGCCGCGGCCGCACGGGCCTGCGTGTGGGCGGTGCCGGACCGGGGGAGGTGATCGACGGATGACCGACCGGATCGAGCACTTGTCCCTCCGGTGGCGACCCGACGCGGACCCGGGCGACGCGGGCCGCGACCGCCTGGCCGTCCTCACCGCCACCCTGGTCGAACATGGGCTGGCCGGCGGGCTGAGCAACGGGTTCGACGACGGCCGGGTGACGTGCGTACGCCATCTCCGCCTGCTCGATCTTCGGGCCGGGTGGGGGACCGGCGACGCGGATCTCGCGGCCGGCTGGGGCCGCGCGGTCAGGCGGGCGCTCGCCGCGTTGCCGTCGGCGGACACCGACGAGGTCGTCCGGTACCGCGCGGTTGGTCCGGCCCGGCAGGATCTGGTGATCGGGGTGCTGCGCGGGGATCGGCGGCGGGTCTGGGCCTGGCGGTTGCTCGGTCTCTGGCCGGCCGCCCGCGACGACGCGCCGGCCGGCGAGGTGCTGGACGCCGTGCTGCGCACTGCGGCGGCCGACGAGCCGCACACGGTGACCGGACTGACGACGGCGGTCGCCCAGGCCGGCCGGATGTCGGCGTTGATCGATGCGGTCGCCGGGCCGGTGCTGACCGAGGCGGCCGAGGCGGCGTGGCGGGCCGGCGGCGGATCCGTGCGGGCCGCAAGCCGCGGGACACCCCAGTCGGACAAACCGAGCATGCGCCAGGACCTCACTGGCGCATCGACGGGCAGCGCGGGCACGCCGCGCGACCACCCGCTCCCGCCCGACCGTGCGGGGGCGCAATCGGACAGCGCGGCCGCGGCCCGCCCCGGCGTGTCACCGGCCCGGGCGAGCAATCGGTCGATCGAGTCCGGCGCACCCCTGCGCAAGATCATTTCGACCTCCGTCCACATCGGATCGCTGGACCGTGCGCCCGGCATCGACCAAGCGATGGCGTTCGCCCGCCTGGCGATCCTCGAAGTCGACCCCGCGTCGGTCCGCCAGGCCACGTCCGAGGACGTGCTGAGGGCGATCGCGACCCAGCTGGCAACCGGGACCACTCTTGCGACTCGCCGGGACACGACCCGCCCGAGCCCCGGGCCGGGGCACGACGACGGCGCCGTGCCGGTACCCGGGAACACCGACCCCCGCGGCCCGATCCGGCGCACGGGCTGGGGCGGCTTGTTGTTCCTGCTGCACCTGGTCGGGCACCTGCGCCTGCCGGACCGGGTGCCGACCAACCCGGACCGCTACGGCGACGAACTGCGTCCGGTGCTGCACGAGCTCGGCCGCCGGATCTGCCGCCGGGCCGCACCCGCAGCCGGTTTCCCCGAGCCGACGGACCCGGCTGTTCTCGCGTTCGCCGGTCTGCCGCCGGTCGCCGAACCCCCGCTGCCGTTGCCGTGCCCGGACCTTCTCGACGAGGAGGTTGACGAGGTCGTGGCGGCGTTGCGGGCCGCACTCGATGCCGAGGCGGTGCCGGACCAGGCCCTGCTGACCCGGGTCTGCCGCCGTGAGGCCGTGATCGAGGCGGATCCGGGCTGGATCGATGTGGTGCTTCGCCTGGACGACGTCGACGTGGGTGTCCGCCGCGCGGGGCTCGACCTCGACCCGGATTTCCTGCCCTGGCTCGGATGCGTGGTGCGGTACCGCTATGGCTGACCTCGGCCCGATCCCCGCGCGCCTCGACGACGCCCTGGCCCGGATGGCCGGGCGGCTCGCCGGTGTCCTCGACGGGCTCGGCGACGCGACCGGCGCGGAGTTCCTACGGTCCCGGCCCGGCCCGTCCGGTCCCGGCGCGCCGGACGGCGGCTGCCTCGATCTCCCCGCCGGCCCCGCCGAGCCGGTCGACCGTCTCGGCGCGGCGCTCGGCCTCGGTGCGACCGACGGTGATCTGCTGCTTCTGACCCTGCTCGGCCACCAGCACGAGGGCACCGCCGCCGTTCTGCGCGGGCTGCACCCGTGCGGCGAGCCGTGGGCGACGACCGGCCTGGCCGCGCGACTGGCCGAACTCGGCGGGCTCGGCGCGGTCGTGCACTCGCGTGCCGAGATCGGCCGGATCATCAGCGCGGGCCCGCTGGCGCGCGCCGGGGCGGTCCGGGCCGAGGGAGCCGAGCAGCCGTTCCCGGAACGCAGTCTGCGCCCCGCACCCCTGCTGTGGGATGCGCTGGCCGGGCTGGCCGGCTGGCCCGACGGCGTCGAGCTGCTGCCGGGCCCGTACCCGCACTGGGGTTTCGACGGCTGGCTGGCACAGGCGGAGGTGGCCGGCGCGCGGCGGGTGATCGAACGTGACGCGGCGGTCACCGTGCTGCTGCCGGGCCCACGCCAGGAGGCGCTGGCGGGGCGGCTCGCCGCGCTCGTGGGCGCGGCCGGCCGGCAGGCCGTGGTGCTGTGGGTTCGGGAGCTCGACGCCACCACCGTGCGTGGGATCCAGCTGCTGGCTCGGGTCCGCGGCGTCGTGCCGGTGCTCTGCGCCGACGGCGGTCCGCGCGGGGATCTCGGTGCCGGCCAGCTGCCCGTCCCCTTGCTGCTGGCGCTGCCGGACCGGGACGTGCGGACGTGGCCGCGCCCGGTTCTCGAGCTGCCGGCCGGCCCGCTCCCGGCCGCCGACCGCCGGGCGGCGCTCCGCCACGCCCTGCCCGAGCTCGGCGAGCCGCCGGACGCGCCGATCGGGCCGGCCGGCATCGAACCGGGCGAGGTCGCGCTGGCGGCGGCGGATGTGCGCGTGCGGGCAGAACTGGCCCGAGAACCGGCCGGCTGGGATCGGATGAGCGAGCGCACCGACGCCCACTTCGTCGGCGCAGTGCCGCCCGGCGCGGTGCTCCTGCACCCCCGAGCGCGCTGGGCCGACCTGATCCTGCCCGCCGACCGGCTGGCCCAGCTGCGCGAGGCGGTCGAGCGGATGCGCGGGCAGGACCGGGTGCTGGCCGAGTGGGGATTCGACGGTTACGGCGTGCGCGGGCTGCGGTTGCTGCTCGCCGGGCCACCGGGCACCGGGAAAACTCTCGCGGCCGAGGTGATCGCCGCCGAACTGGGCCGTGACCTGCTCGCGGTGGACCTGTCGCAGCTGGTGTCCAAGTGGATCGGCGAGACCGAGAAGAACCTGGCCGAGGTGTTCGATGCGGCCGAGCGCGACGGCGCCGTGCTGTTGTTCGACGAGGCGGACGCGTTGTTCGGCAAGCGCACCGAGGTCGGCGACGGCCGGGACCGGTACGCCAACCTGCAGACCGCCTACCTCCTCGGCCGGCTCGAACGGTTCACCGGCGTTGCCGTCCTCGCCACCAACCTGCGGCAGAACCTGGACTCCGCGTTCGCCCGGCGGATCGAGTTCGCGGTGATGTTCGACCCGCCCGACGAGGCCGGCCGGCTGGCGCTGTGGCGGCGGCACCTCCCGGCAGCCGCACCGCACGCCGACGATCTCGACCTGCCGTTGCTGGCCGCCCTCTACCCGTTGTCCGGCGCGCTGATCCGCAACGCCGCCGTCGCGGCCGCGTTCCTGGCCGCGGCCGATCCCGAGCCCGGCCGGCGAGTGCTCGGCCGCTCCCATCTCGTGCACGCCCTCCGGCGTGAGCACGCCAAGGCCGGCTTGTCCTTTCCCGGCCCGCCGACCGGGCCGGCGATCCGAAGGGGACCATCGTGACGACATCCACCACCACTTCCACCGCGCCGACCGCCGTCACGACCGTGCGGGAGGCCGAGGTCACCCGCCTCACCTCTGCCGTCGCTGCCGCGGAGGCCGCCGCGACGGCCACTGCCGCCGCAGCCGGCGCCGCGGCGGCCACCTTGAAGGCAGCGACCACGGCACTCGCCTCGCGCGGTCAGGAAACGTCCGTGCTGCTGCAGCGACTAGCCGCGGCCCAGACCGGGCCGCAACGCCACGCGGCCGAGCTCGCGCTGGACGCCAACCGATCGGCGCAATTCCGTGCCGACCTGGAGGTGCAGGCGGCCACCGAGGCCAAGGCCGCCGCCGACCTCGCCGCCACTCGGGCCACCGGCGCTCGGCAGCGGGCCGCCGGCGCGTTGCCGCAGGCCGTCTCGGCCGCCACCGCGGCGACCACCGACGCGGCGGCCGACGGCACGGCGCTGGCCCAGCTGGCCGACCGGCACCCGCTGGCTCTCGCCCGGGTCGCGGACCTGGCCGCGCCGGTGGCCGAGGCGGTCACCCGGCTCGGCTTGCTGCTCGGTGGAGCGTCGATGGTCACACGTACGAGCACCGCCGTGCGCGCCGCCCAGGCCGCCGCCGGACGGCTGGCCGCCGACGCCCGGCTCGCTCGCCGCGTCGAGCTCGCCGCCGCCACGGCCGCCGCGCCGATCGACGGAGCGGTCGCCCAGGCGGCGGATACGCTGGTCCAGGCCCGGAAGGCGATCGCCGACGCGCTGACGGCGACGGCTCGGGTCGACGCCTCGGCCACCGTGGTCGAGGCCGTCCGTGCCACCGCCCCACCTCCCGAACAACCGGCCATCGACGCCGCGGCCCAGGCCGCCGCCGACGGCAACTCCGCGACCTACTCGGCGTGGCTGGTCACCCTGAGCGACCAGCGGATCGACCAGGCCATCGCCCTGCTGGACGCCGTTGCCGAGTTGAACCGCGTGCAGGCCATCGACCCCGCGAACCTGCGGCAGGACCTCCTCGACGCCGACCGGCAGCTGGCCACCGCGCTGAGCGCCCAGCTGACTCAGCGACAGGCCGAAGAAGCCGCGACCGCCGCGGCCGAAACCGCCGACGCCGCGCTGACCACCGCGCCGCCCATGGACCAGCGGTGCCGGGTCGCCTTCCTCCGCGGAGCGTGACGAAGTGACCGAGCAGACTTCGCCCCCGGCCGCCGCGCTGGACGTCGATCCTTTCACCACCTTGGCCGTCCACTTCGGAATGCTTTTGGGTGTCTCCGATTTCCAGGTTCTCGCCGCGAATCCCCGTGGCAAGGCGGCTCTGCACCAGGCCTGGCAGCACGGCAAAGGGGTCGTCTGGGGCTTCCCGATCAGTGTCGACGGGGCCGATCTGGTCGTCGGGCCCGGTCTGGGGGTGGACGGCCTGGGCCGAGAGGTCCGGTCCGGGAGCAGGATGTGCCTGGACATCCGGGCCTGGCGCGACGAGCAGCCGGCCGGGTCGGTTCCGGAAGGCGACACCTTCGATGCGCAGCTGGTGATCCGGCACGACGCCTGCCTGTCTCGCCCGGTGCCGTCGATCCAGCCCGGATACGCGGGGTCGGACCGGTCGCCGGCCTACTCCCGGATCCTCGAACTGGGCCGGCTGGAGCTGCGCCCGTACAGGTCTCGGCCACCGGACGACCGGGGGAAGGCCTTCGCGACGCTACGGGCGTACGTCCGAGACGGGTTGCTGCCCTCCGGGGCGGCGCACGCCGGCACCCACCTGGCCGAGTTCCGGGCCGTGGTGGCCGATCTGGTCGCCTCGGCGCACCCGCCCGGAGCCGGCCCGGATGCCCAAGCCGGGCGTACTCGGCTCTTCCCGGAGGACGAACCCGGCGAGGTGCTGCTGGCCGACCTCCCCGGGCTGCGCCTCACCCCGGCCGGCGACGGCAAGTGGAAGCTCGATGCGCCCACGATCGACCTTTCCGTCCGGCGGACGCACGTGCCCACCTGGGTGCTCTCCGAACTGCTGGCCGAGCTGCTGGACCGCGGCCTCGGCGGCGAAGGACCGGCGGACTGCGCCTCGGACGCGGGCGGCCCGCGCGTGACCCGGATCGCCGCGGACGGCACGACGGTGACGGTGGACTTCCGCGGCCGGATCGCCGAGTCGACCGTGGCCGGCGCGCTGAACGTGCGCCGGTTCGACGAGACCTCCGGCTGGGTCCGTGTTGCGCCGAGGAACCTCACAGTGACGGGTGGGGACAAAGGCAGCCGGCTCACCTTCGACCTGCCATCCGCGCCCGGCGACGAGACGTACCGGTTGTTGCTGCGCGGGACCGGACCGGCCCCGCTGGCGGGTCTGGTGGACGGCCGGCCGGTGCCGCTCGCCGGGCTCGCCGGTGACCCGTCCGCCACCCGCGCGCAGGGACGCGACGTCGCGCGCCGCCTGCCCGGCCGCACCGAAGAGTCAGGAGACCGATCGTGACCGTGACCAACCCCGCCGGGCGGACGTTCACGCCGGACACCGGCGGCGTCGTGAATCTCCACTACTACGACGGCCGCTTCCTGCGCGCCGACGACCTGACCCTCGAACAAGCCGGGCAGCGCGAGTACGCCGATCTGTCCAACCAGGGCACCGCGGTCGGCGTCGTGTACGGCTTCGACCTGACCGGCCAGGGCGGCGGCGCCCTGCGGCTCTCCCGCGGTCTGGCCAAGACGCCCAGCGGCCACGTGCTCTTCCTGCCCGCCGAGGTCACCGCCACCATCCCGGACCTGCTCGGTGCTACCCCGGCGGCGAGCCCGGCCGGCACCCCGCCGACCGGGTTCACACCCTGCGCCGCCGACGCGCCATCGGCCGGTGGGGGTGGCGCCGGCGTGCCCGGGCTGACGCTTTACCGGGTCGGCCTGCGACCGGCGACGACGTTGCAGGGCACCGGCGAGGTGTACGGGGTGGTCTGCTCGGGCTGCGGCCATGCTGCGGACAGTGCCTACCGGGCCGACGGCGTGACCCTCTTCCTGCAACCGCTCTCGCTGAACCTCGATCCGTGGACGATGCCCGGGGTGACCCGGCCGGAGACGCATCTGCGCTCGCAGCTCGCCTCGGCGTGGTTCGCGGGCGAACGCGCGAACGCCGGACGCCTCAGTGCGCAGCTGCTGCGCTCCGCGCTCTGGGGTGCCGGTGCCGCCGCGCAGGCCGGCGACGACGTGGTCACCATCGGCGTGCTGGGGTGGGACGGCAGCACGATCACCCTGCTGGACCGCTGGACGGCCTGCCGCGAAGCGATTCAGACGCCACCGGCCGGTTACTGGGCGAGCCAGCTCGAACAACGGCCGGACTCGGTGTTCCTGGCCCAGATGCTGCAGTTCCAGGACCAGCTCTCGGCCGCGCCGGTCGGTTCCGGGGAATCGGGGCAGCACCTCATCGACTGCGGCTTCGTCGAGCTGCCGGCAGCCGGCTACGTGCCGGTCAAGCCGTCCGCAGGGGATCTGCGCGATCAGCTCGCGGCTCAGTTCGGTCCGGGCGTGCGGCTCTGGCTGTGTGCCGTGCGCCGCGACCAGATTCCGCACGAACTGGAACGCGCCCGGCACCTGGACCGCATCTCGTTGCTGCGCGGCCTGCGTGATGCTCAACTCGCGGAGCAGGTCGACATCCTCGTACCGGACGGGCAGATCAGCGCGGCACCCGGCGGCCTCGGCATGGCCGTCGACTTCGCGGTCGGCTCGGACGTCGGTGTGTCGCCGGACGCGGCGCAGGCCAATCCTCGCGGCACGGCGCCGGGAATCGGCGCGGCCCGGATCGACCCGGGCCNNCCGGGCCCCACGTTGACGGTCCGGGCGACGGCGTCGATGACCGTGCCGGGCAACACCGACGCGCTCAAGCGCTGGCTGAACGACCCGGACGGCACCCCGGTGTCGTTCCTGACCGCGCTCCGTGACGCGCCGGCTGCCACCGCGCCGTCACCCGCCCAGCTGCGGGCCTTGGTCGACCGGGCGCAGACCGCCGCCATCCGGGCCCGCAAACGGAAGTCGGCGGTGGCAGGCGCGGTGGCGACCGGGAACGTACGGGTCGCCGCCGTCTCGGCCACCTTCACCGTCGACACCGATCCGTTCCGGCTCGACGACCAGCCGGCCGGGTTCCACGTCGAGTTCGATGCCTACCAACCGAGCACCCGGCCGTTCCGGTACAGCCTGAGGGTGTCCGGCACGCTGGTCCGGCGCGGGGATCAGGACGGCGAGACGCTCGTGCTGGCCTCCGGTGGTTTCGGCGTGTCCGGCGAGGGCCCCAACGGCACCGGTCCGGGCGGGACGTTCGAGGGGCGGCGCCTGTGGCTGGCCCGCACGGTGCAGGACGGCGTCACCGCGACCGTACGCGACGAGGCCACAGGCCTGATCGTCGACCTGAACTGGAAAGGCTCTCCGCTCGAGGTGACCGCTCGGCTCCGCGGCGGCGGCGACCGGACCAACGCCGCCGCGACCGCGGTGCAGGACCCGGGAATCGGCCAGCCCGGCAACACCCACCACGACGCCGCCGCGGCCGCACTGGCCCTGCTCGGCGGCATCCACAACGACCCGCAGTGGGTCGACGACGAGTACCGCCGGCTGTTCCCGGCCGAGGACCGGCCCACCTCGACCGTCCAGGCCACCACGGACTGGGTGCTCTTCCGGCGCCGCCCGCGGCGGGACTGCGAGGGCGACCCGGTCGTCCCGGTCCCGGCCGACCCGGTCACCGTCCGGATCCTCACCGTCCCCGGCCCCGAGGAGGCCCGCAAAGCCGCCGACGCAGTGCTCACCGGAGCGCCGGAGAACTGGTCGGAGGGCTGGAAGGCCGCCACCGTGGTGTTCGAGGGCGGCAGCACCACGCTGCTCACCCCGGCGCCCGCGTGGCAGCAGCGCTACCGCACCGACGGCAGCGGCGGCGATGCGATCGCCCTGGCGGGTTACGCGGGCGCGGCCGGCGCGCTGGGTCTCCTGGTCGGCGCGGGGCGGTTGAAGGCGCTGCTGTCGGCGCTGCCGCCGGGCGTCGTCCCCGATCCGGATCTGCCGATCGTGCCGGTCACCCCGCCGCCGGCGCTGGCTCCCGGGCAAGGCACATCCGGAAGCGCGTTCCTCGTCACGTACGCCCCGAAGCCACCCGCCGTGCGCGCCCTGGCCGTCCGGTCCGTGTTCGTGGTCGACGACAACAAGTCGGCGATCGAGGGAGTGCGTCGCCCCGATCCGTCCTTAGACGCCGACAACCGGCCGTTCAGTGCGCTCGGCGAGGGCGATGCCGGCCACCTGAACGTCACGGGTGTCCTCGCCGAACTGGACGCGCTGCTGAAACCCGCGGACATCAGGAAGATCAACGTCGAAACGATTCTCTGGCGCCACCCGGATCTGTCCGGCGACGCCACCGAGGCGCTGACTGAGCTCGCCAGGCAGGTCGAGGCAGCCCTGGCCGGGCGGTCCGACGTCCTTCAGCTGACCAAAGGTGACCGGCTCCAGGTCGACTTCACGGCCGCGGATCCATCGGTCGTGGCTCGGCTGTTCCTGATGGTCACGGCATCGAAAGAGGCCTGACATGGGCACGGATGCCGCCGGGGCGGCCGCCGTCGAGCGCAAGGCGGACAGCCGCCCGCGACCGCCGGAGGAGAAGCCGGACGGCGCGGCGGCCACGTCGACCGCGCCGGGAAGTGGGCTGGGGGCTCGCGTGATCGGCGGTGTCGGCGCGGCCGGTGCGGCCACCGGCACCGGAGGGCCCGGCCCGTCTCTTGGCGCGGCCCCGGGTGGGCTGGGGGCCCGTGTGCTGCAGGCCAAGGCGGTGGTCGGCGGGGCGGAGGTGCCGACCGAGCGGGCGGCCGACGCGGCGGCGGACCGGGTGATGCGGCAAGTGGATCCGGAGCCGACGGCCGCCTCGGACGACGTGGGGGCCGCGCCAGAGGTGCCGGACCGGATGCAGGAGTACCTGAACGACAGCCGGGGCCAGGGAATGCCGTTGCCCCCGGCGGTCAGGGCGGCATTCGAGGAGTCGTTCCGGCGACCGTTCGAGAACGTGCGCATCCACGACGACGCACGAGCCGACGATGCGGTGCGGAGTATCCACGCGGTGGCGTTCACCATTGGGAGTGACATCTATTTCCGAAGCGGTGCTTACGACCCGAACTCCGCGGACGGGAAGCGGTTGCTGGCTCATGAGCTGGCCCATGTGGTGCAGCAGAGCCCGGTGATCCAGCGCAAACCGGCTCCAGGCCTCGGTGGCGACGTCATCCGGCGTGCCGGAGGCGGCGGAACCTCCCAGCCGATGAGAATAACCGGCGCACCGGACAAGTTCACCGGCGGCACCATCGACGCATCGAGTGCCAGTTCACCCAAGATCGTCCTGGATTCTGTCTATCTCCCGAAGTTCAAGTGCGAGTACCACCCCCCTCGGGATCTGGTTTGGACACCGCCGAAGTACAAAGGCGGCTTTGCTCGCCGAAGGTGGGTCGAGTCCGTCGTCCCAAAAATTGCCGCACATGTTCCCGGCCATGCCGCGAAAACCGGCCAGTCGACTCAGCCGCCATGGTTCTTCATGCTCCCCAAGTCCTGGCATTCCAAGCCGGACTTCCTCGCTTTCGGGTCGGCCAACGACGTGGCCACCGCTCTGGCGGTGCCGCGCTGGGTACCGGACGGCACGAGACTGAACAATTTTGAGGTGGATCACAAGCGAGAGGAGCAACTGGGTGGCAGTTCCGACGACGAGAAAAATCTCCAGCTCCTCGACAGAAGCAAGAACGCCGCCTCGGGGCCAGCGATCAAGGCGTCGATCGCCGGTGATATCAAAGGATTCCTCGCCGCCGCGAACGAGCGGCTCAACACGTCAATCGATCAGGCTGTGCTGCGGAATGACGGTAACCTCAAATTCAAAGAAGCGCTATCGAAGCCAAATCCGCGAACGAAAAAAGCGTCCCCGGTCTGGACCGATGAACTTCCGGCCGACCTGCGGTGGTCGATCGATGATGTTGGCAGCGAGAAGGTTTTTGCCCCGCTGGTTGCTATGGATGACGATATCAAAAAAAGCCTGACCGGAAAACCTGGAGCCTTATCACTCTTCCCTCGTCCTGGTGGGGGGTTGATCAAACATCGATCGGTCAACTACGAGCCGAATGGCAAGTTCATCAACCCTGAAAATATCAATCTCCGTGGCGCGTTCCGGATTGTTAGTGGCAACTATCGGCCCGAACGGCCGGTTCCGCAACTTGGTGAGCAAGTAGGCCAGGTCGAGATTGAATTCTTCTCTGTCAAGGATAAGAGTCCGGATCGGAAGGAGGTGCTCAGCAAGGCGTTTATGAACTTCTATATCCTGCATTCAGGGCTGCCATATTCAGGCTTTCTGAACACGGAAAAGATTCGCGAGATAAGTGATATTCGACACGCCTTTTTCAGTCCGGTCCAGCTCGCGGAGGCCGAATTCGACTTCGATCAAGGGTTGGTCGCGAGAGGGCGCATCCCGAAGCCCACCCTCCCGCTGCTCGAGAACGTCGAACTCGCTGTCATCATCGACGGTGCGAGCGTCGGAGTCGAAGCCGTCATCTCAGCCGGTGAACTGAAACTCCCCGGACCGTTCAAGGTCACCGGTGGCTCCCTGGCCATCGCGGCCGCGACTGGCGGCATCGGTGTCGACGGCACGGTCGACTTCGCGGTGGGCAAGATCGCCACAGGCTATCTCAAGGGTCGTAAGGCCAAGAGCGACGATTTCGAGATCGAAGCCGGCCTGGACTTCGACAAGAAGATCTTCGACGAGGCGCACGTCGGAGGTTCCTACAGCAAGAACGGCTGGTCGATCGACGGCCGTATCGGCGTGGGGAAGGACAAGGTCAAAGGCATCAAGAAAGCGACCGCCGACGTCGCTTTCCGCGACGGCAAGCTCGACGCCGAGGGTACCTTCGAGACCGATCTGAAAGGGGTCGAGCAGGGCACTCTGGGCTTCGCGTACGACGAGGCCAACGGCATGAGCATCACCGGCCAGATCCTGCTCGGCAAAGGCATTCCCGGCATCAAGGGCGGCAAGATCAACGCCACCGTCGCCGAGATCCCCGCCGGCGGATGGTCGCTCTCCGGTGGCCTCAGCGCCGAACCCGACGTTCCCGGTCTCACCGGCACGATCGGCGGCACGTACGACGACGGCGCGTTCGCGGCCGAGGCCGATCTCGCCTACGAACGCGGCATCGCCAAAGGCGCTCTCAAACTGGGGCTGACCAACCGCACCCTCGATCAGGCCGGCCAGCCGACCGGGCCGGTCGGAAAAGACGGGAAGCTCAACGCGTACGGCGGCGGTGTCGTCACGCTCGCAATCACACCGTGGCTGCAGGGCACCGTCGGGCTGAAGCTGACCCCGAAGGGCGAGGTCGAGGTCTCCGGCAAGGTCGAACTGCCGAAGGCGTTCACCGTGTTCGACGAGAAGCTGATCGAGCGCAAGATCCTCTCCGTCGGCATCGATCTGCCCATCGTCGGCGTCGCCGTGGCTGGGCAGCGGATCGGCATCTTCGCCACCATCAAGGGCGGTGTGACCGTCAACGCCGGATTCGGGCCGGGGCAGTTGCGGGATGTGGCGCTGGAGGTCACGTACAACCCGAGCAGGCCGGACGACACGACGGTCAAGGGCGGCGGGACGTTCGCGGTCCCGGCGCACGCGGGGATGCGGATTCAGGTCGACGGCGGGCTGGGGGTCGGCATTCCGGTCGTCAGCGCGACCGCGGGGGTGTCCATCTTCGGCGAGGTCGGGCTGGCGGGGGAGCCGTCGGCTGCGGCGGCCTTGCAGTGGACCCCGCGTACGGGAATCGTGCTCGACGCCAAGGGTGAGCTGTTCGTGGAGCCGAAGTTCCGGTTCGGCATCGACGCGTTCGTCGACGTCACCGCGGATTTGTGGATCACCGAGGTCGAGCTCTACCGCCGGAAATGGCAGCTGGCGGCATTCGAGTACGGCTCCAGCCTGCGCTTCGGGATGGTCTTCCCGCTGCACTACGAGTCGGGCAAGCCGTTCGCGCTGTCGTTCGACCAGATCCAGTGGACCTATCCGCAGATCGACCCGGCCGACCTGCTCGGCGGGCTGATGAAACAGATCGTCGGGTGAGGAGTACGCATGTTGACGAGCACCGAATCACCGGCGCGCGTTCTGGTGAACGAGGGCGCGCTCGCACTGGGCCGCGGCGATGCCGTCGGTGCGGAAAGCCTGTTGCGGCGAGCCGTTGCGGCCGACCCGGCCAACGCGACCGCCCACGCCAACCTCGGCTACGTGCTCTCCGCGACCGGCCGGCACCGCGAGGGCATGGCACGGTCCGAGGCGGCCATCGCGCTCGAACCCGGGAACAGCGCGGCGTGGGCGCACCTGGGCATGTCCCGCGTCGCCGTCGGTGAGGTCGAGGCGGGATTGTCGGCGCTGGCCACGGCCGTTCGGCTGGATCCGCTCAATCGGTTCGCCTGGGACGCGATCGGGCGCGCCAACCTGGCTCTCGGCCGCCCGGTGGAAGCCGGTGAGGCGTGGTCGGCGGGGGTCGCGGCGGCGCCCGACGACGTCGACCTGCGGATCGCGCTGGCCGCCGCGCTCGCCGCTCAGGACCGGACGCGAGAGGCCGCGTGGGTGTTGCACGAGGCGACGCTCCGTGTGCCGGACAGTGCCCGGGTGTGGGTGCAGCTGGGCGTGGTCGCGCTGATCCGACAGGACCACGGGACGGCAGGCGAGGCGCTGCTGACCGCGCTCGATCTGGAGCCGGATTCCGCCGCGGCGCGATTCCACCTGGCCGTGCTGCACACCCTCGTGGGCGCGGCGGGCCAGGCACGGGAAGCGTTGCGCCGCCTGGTAGCGGAGGGGCGCGAGTTCGCGGTGGAGGCGGCCGCGCTGCAGGCGCGATTGACGGGTGACGGTTCGGTGACAGCCGGACCGCAGGATGCGGATAGCCATGCTGGGAGGACGCCATGACAGAACCGGTCGCCGACGAGAGCGGGACCCGGCGGCAGCGCCGCTGCGATCCCCGGGCGCTCGATGAGAATGAGTGCCGGAACAAGGGCATCGCGGCACAAGCCGCCTACAACGCGGAACACGCCAAGGAGATCAGTGATGCGCGCGCCGCCTACGCCGGGGCCCGCGCTCGCTACGTGACCGCTCGTCGCCGGGCGCAGCCGCTGGTGAAGAAGGCGCGCAAGGATCTCGACGAGCTCTTCGAGAAGATCCGCTGTCAGTTTGACGAGGAGAAACAGGAACGGCTGGAGCAGGCCTGCGGCCACGTGGAGGAGCGCCTGGAACGATGCGGGCGGGGTGGCTGCTGCGGATGCGGCGACGACGAAGACGATCCGCGCGAGGAGTCCGAACTCGGTCGGCGGGGTGCCATCGAGCTGCGCATCGCCGAAGCCAAGGAGTGTTTTGACCGGCTGATCGCCGAGCCCGGCGAGACCGAGCCGGCTCAGGGGCAGTCGCCTGTCCCCGACCCTGCGTCGGCCTCCGTGCCTGGTTCCACCCCCGCGCAGGCCTCGGCTTCGGCACCGGTCGGCGTCACCCTCATGTCCACGTCAGCGGTCGCCGAAAACTCCGGTACACCCGCGGATCCGCCACGGGCTGACGACGTCGTCCCGCTGCCGCAGCGCGTCGCCGACCTGGGACGGGAGATCGACCGAATCGCCGAGTACCTGGCCAAGGAGGAGGCCGATCCGCTCAGCCTGTACGCGGCCGCGCTCGTTGCCCGCCTCCGGCTGAAGAACATTTGGCTCGGCTTCCACACGGTCAACGACTACGTAGACTGCCTCTGTGCCTGCCTGACCACGATCGTCAAGGGACGGGCGTCAATCAGCCTCCTGGTCCGCCGGGCAGCGGTCGAGCACTGCTACCGCGACTCCTGGAAGGCTGCCTGCGCACGGCTGGAGAAGGACGCCCTGGACGAGGTGATCGCCCGCTACCACCGGATCTGCGCCCGCGACGACGACCATGACCACCACCATGGGAACGGTGGTGGGTACGGGGATGACCAGCACGGCCGTGACGATGACGATGACGACGACGTCGAAACCCGCGTCGAACGGGACGATGACGACGACGAGCCACCGCGCCGTCCCCAGGCACGGCAGGCCACTCACCCGTCTGCCCGCGAACCCGCACCAGCCCCCGAACGCCGGGAAACCCGCCCACGCCGCCCGTTCGTGGATGACGACGGCGACTTCCGGGCCCCCTGACGTTCGGCTCACCGCTCCGGCCGAAACCAGCATGCGTTCCGGGAGGGCGTAGACGTGCGAGAGGTGCGCCTCCGCTGTCTTGTGCGAGCCCGCTCGCGATGGCCCGCGCCACCCCCCCGCGGTGACAACCGGACCAGGGCAGCCGGGTTGGGGACGGGCGGCGGACGCTACCCGGCCGCCGCCGGCGAGCCATTCCCCGGTTCAGCGGCTACGCACCGTCTCGTACGAAATTTCCGGCCACCGATGCAGCCGCTTGGCCTCGGCGAAGTGCCGTTCCGGCAGGCCGGCTTGGTCAGGCGGGCTTGCATCCGCGGATTTCCCGGCCCGGCAATGCCGATGCTGCCGAGTTGATGACCCAGGGCCGTGATCTCTGCCGAACGGTGCGGTGACGCACCAAGGGGGAAGATGTCGGCATGGCCCATTCACCGCAGCGGACAGGAATTTGTATCATCAGGATCGAGGCGCAAAGTGCTTCGTATCTCATCGCCGTCCGGCAAAACGCCGATGTCGGCGGTCATTCTGCGGACGCGATAACGTCGTTCTCGGAGGTCGAGCCCGCACTCGAAGCGGTCAGAAGCTTCCTTCGGCAATTTACAAAAATAAAACCTGCACCATGATGCTCAAGGGTGGGCGATGCCTGTTGTGACGGGAAGCCTGGAGGATTCCTCGGGTGCCTGTCTGCGCCGGACCAGCTGCCGCAGGAGGCGAGTCATGGACGGCGGCGGTTCCGTGCCGAGTTCACGTAATAGAAGGCTTCGGTAGGCCTCGAAATTCCTTCGAGCCTCGATCCAATTTCCTTCGGCAATATGCGCCTGCAACAAGGTTCGCTGGGCGCTTTCCCGCAGCGGCTCGCAGCCCACGGCAAGCATGGCGGCCTCGACTGCTTCGCCGCACCGTCCGCCGCGGACCAGGGCTGTGCTCAAGGCCTCGAGTGCGTGTAGCAGGCGTTGGCGGACCCGTTCGCGTTCCATCAACGCCCAGTCGTCGTACCAGCCCGGAAGCAAGTCCAGTACGTCGACTCCCCACGGCTTGATCGTCAGATCCGAACCGGAAGCGGAGCCGTCGATGAGCCTGCTTGCCCATTGGCTCACGACGCGGACGTCGACGACTACCTCGGTCCGCAGTGCGAGCGACGACTTGTCTGCCATGAGTAGTGGGCAGTTGCTTTGGTTGAGGCGCCAAAGCGCGGTTCGCAAATTTCCTCCCGCGCGCAAATCGTCTCCGATGGGCCAAAGCGTGCCTGCGGCGTACCGGCGCTGCACCCGGTGGTGGTGAAGTGCAACGAATGCGACGAGGCGCTTGCTGCCATCGGGAATGGACATCCGTCGCGAACCGATGGTGACAAACGGACTGCCGAAGAGGTGAAGAATCACTGCTGCCCCGTCGCCACTGTCACCTGCTAGCATTCTGATCCATTCCGTCACCGCTCTACCCTCCGGGATCCGGTACTGAAATCGACACTAGCTACTCTGTCGTCACCGGCGCGTCACGATCTCCGGTCCGGTCATACGTGGGAGTAGCGGTGTGATCGCGACCTGTGTCCGGATCTGCCGGCGCGTCCAAGCTGACGTCGCGAATCAGCGCATGGTTGAGCTAGTTGTCCGCGCAGTCATACCGATGAAATCGCCATATCGCGAAGTCGTGCGACTTGGCCTCGTTGTTCCGCCGTGGTGATGGGTGTCACCCGATTGACATCCGAAATCACCCGATAAGACGCGTCCGAACGCGAGTAAAGCTCTACGTCACGTGTCCGGCGACTCCTCGTCGCCCGGCGGCCGGGACGCTGGCCGGTCAGCGTGCATCCATCGCTGGGACCGTGCGGGTCCGGGGCTGAATACGGACTCGGCAGAGCCCGGTGTAAAGAAACGAGGCGGAATACTTCTATTCGGAGAACTCTTTCTCGATTCTGACCGCGTTGAATCTTCTGTTTTGCTTGGTTGCTCCGGTGAAATTGGGGCTGGAATCAAAATTTGTCTTGGTGAAGGACGCGTTCGAGTTGAAAGTCACATCGTTGAACGCGGCGCCATTTCGGAATCTCGTCCCATTGAACGAAGTGTTGCCGATAAAATTTACGCCAGTGAAAATGACGTCATCCTCGAAGCTTGCGTCATTGAATGATGAGTGACCATTGAAATTTGCGTCGGTGAACCAGGTTGCGCTGGTGAAGGCGGCGCCGCTGAACGTGACTTCATTGGTGAAGGTCGCCCCGTTGAACGAAGCGCCGCTCGCGAAATTCGCCTTTTCGAACCAGGCTTGATCGGTGAACGTCGCCCGGTCGAACCAGGCGCCGCCGGTGAAGGTCGCCCGGCTACACGAGACTTCGCCGTCGAAGGCCGCTCCGGTGAACGACGCGTCGCTGGTGAAAGCCGCCCGGTCGAACCATGTGCCGCCTATGAAGGTCGTCTCCCGGAAGGAGGTCTTGCCGACGCGGCAGCCGATGAGGGTGAAGTCGATGAGGGTGGCGCCGGTGAAGTCGAGTTCGATGTCGGCCCAGAAGGTGCCGTGCGGTTGATCGGATTCGTCGCCGGGTTGCAGATGACGGTGGAGGATGCGTTGGGCGGTAAGGCGTACCTCACGTTCTTGTATTCGCTCACGTTGTTCGTCGCGAAGCTCGTGCGGGACGTCGTCGGCTATCCCGGCGGCGGGCAACTCGTAGGGTGACCGCAAGTAGGCGCAAATCACGTCGGCCACCGTCTGTCGCTGGGAGAAGTTGTCTTGTGCAACACGCTCGAGGGCATAAAGCCCGCCGTGACGGACCGCGGCCTGGGTGGAGCCGAGTTGTTCGACCGCTTTCAAGTACAACTCAGTCAGCCGACGTTCCGCCGCGTCGTGCTCCGTGGCCCGGGCGACCCGGTCCTGGTGGGCCATGGTGGCCGCGGCGACTTCCTGTTGATGAGCGAGGGCGCGTTCGCGGTTGTCCAAGTCGGCTTCGGTTGATCGCTGGCGCCGCCAAGCCAGGTAGAGTGCCACCACCCCGCCACTGCCTACCCCGATGCTCAGCCCGATTTTCAGCGCCTCCTGTCGCGCTTTGACCAGTTCGGCACCGTTGAGCCCGGCGGTCGCCGGCCACCACAGCACCACGACGGCGATGGCGGTCAACATTGTGATCGCGGCCGCGGTCAACCACATCGCCTTGGGTGACAACACTCGCAATCTCGTTACCCGCAGGGGCGTGGCCGGGAACGGCGATTCAGGAGACTGAGAGGCGCGGGGCGGTGTGGTCTCGTCGGTCATACCCCTCGAAGTCGCCGAACCCCATCGAGATGTTGCAGGCGGGAAGGCTGTCCGGGGGCCGGCGGCGTACCTGCCACTGCCGGTGACGGCACGCGAAAGGAACCTGGCGCAGCTGCGCCAGGACGACGACTCGCCCGGCCCCTCGACCGCGCCGCGGACCTCGCGGCGTACCGGATCGTGCAGGAGGCGCTGACGAACGCCGGCAAGCACGGCAGCGACGGCGGGCGGAGTCGATGCCCGGCTCGGCGCGGTAAGTGACCATCATCTGTTCGGGGCCGTCGGGTGAGCCGGGGATCGCCGGGATGGCTGCCTGCGTGCATGCGCAGGAACTAGCTGAGCTCGACTCGCCGGTCGGAGGCTGGACATGCCGCCCATGTCACCCGGCGGACTCAGCGCGGCAGGTCGCGGTCGATCGCGACGGACTGCGGCGCGACTTGCCGTGCCGTCGCCGAGAGCGCCGGCCACTGCCGGCAGCGGCCGAGCACCACCCGGCCGTTCCTGGCTTTCACGCCGGCCGGGACGGCGTTCGGGCGGAGGGTGAGCACCACGGCCGGACGTTCCGTCGCGGGCCGGGCGATCCCGAGGCGGCTGATCTGCCGCCACGGCACCGTGCGCTGGTGACCCGGTCCGAGCAGCACGATCCCGGCCCGGCCGACCTCCACCGCGGTCCAGGTGGCCGAGGTCGTGCGCAGGCCGGTGATCGCCATGACCGCGGCCGTCACGGCGGCCGCGGCGAAGAGGAGCCCGAGCCGGACGGCCGCGGGATTCCAGGGCGAAGGACGAGGAGGCTTTGGCGGGTTCCGGTGCAGCCGATGGCGTGGAGCGCGGCGGCACGACCCGCGATTCGGATGGCGGAGCCGGGCTGGGCGCGGGTGCGGCCTGGTTCCTGCGTGGTACCGCCGGACTCGGCGCCGAGCCGGTCGCATTGGGTGCGGCTTCGGGCGCTACCGGCTCGGACTTCGCGGGTTCTGCCCGCTCCCGTTGCGGTTCAGGCTCGGACTTCGTGGGTTCTGCCCGCTCCCGTCGCGGCGCAGGCGCGCGGACCAGCATCAGGTCACGAGCCTCGTTCACCGACCGGCACTGCGGGCGCGGCAGGCCGAGCCCGGTCAGCGTTTCGTCGGTGTGCCGGTAGATGCCCTCCAGCGTCAGCGGCTCCGGGCTCGCCAGCGCGCTCAGCAACGCCCCGGTGAACGCCGTGTGCCGGGAGCCGACCGGTGCGTTCGACGGCTCGTTGGCCGTGGTCGAGGTCAGCGTGAACGTGCCGGTCAGCCGCAGCTGCCCGGACACCAAGCCGGCCGGGGCGGCCATCGCTTCGACCGCCTGGCCGGAAAAACAGCAGTCCAGCACGAGTACCCGCGCCCGGGCCCTGGCCCGCCCGAGCTCTCGCTTGATCAGCTCGATCGGGACGGCGGTCCAGCGGGGGTGCTCGGCGCTGGTCGTGCGCAACGCCAGGTGCAGCTGCCCGTCGTCGTCGAGCAGGCCGTGTCCGGCGTAGTACACCAGCAGCAGGTCGCTCGCCTGCTTGCTGGCCTCGGCCAGGGCACGGCCGACGTCGGCCGGCATCGCGTCGTCCCCGAGGACCCGGCAGCCGCTCCGGGTGACCGTGCCGGAGCCGGGGGCGGTGAGCACGGCCCGCAGGTCGGCCAGGTTGGCGCGCACGGCGGGAATCGGTGGCAGTTCTCCGGACTCGTAGCGGCTGACGCCGATCAGCACCGCGCGCGAGGAGGCCGCGTCCGGATGCCGGGGCTGGTTCACACCTGGCCGGAGCGGCCGGGCTCGAGCAGCTCCTCGACACTGCGCAGGACCGCCTCGGGATCGCGAGCCCGCCGGACGTCCACTTTGACCTCCCGGGTCTCCCCGTTGGTGGTCACGGTGACACTCACGTCGGCGCGGGACTGGGTCAGCCACGTCGACACCGACCGGGCGAGCGAGCGGATCAGCACGGCCCCGGCGCCACTGGAGCCGAGGGCCACGGTGAGCACGTCGACGGCGCCGCCCATCTCCCCGGGCGCGATCGGCTTGTTCCGCAGCGCGACCCGCCCGCGCAGGTCGTCGTCGTGACCCAGCCAGCGGTGCAGGGAACGCAGCTGGGTGGCGTCGTCGTCGCCGGTGATGCGCAGGCGCAGCTCGGTGTCGTCGGGCATGCGCCAATCGTGCCAGGTTCGCCGGTGCCGCGGGCGGGGTTCACCGGTTCTGCCGGAGATGACCGGCCACGCACAGCAGGAGCCCGAGCGCGAGCCAGGTCACCAGGACGACAGTGGGGAAGGCGGCGCCGTGGCCTTCGAAGAAGGCGGTGGAGCGCAGCAGCTGCCCACCCGCTCCTGGTGGCAGCAACCGGCCGAGCGCGCCGGACCAGCCGGGCAGCATCTCGGGTGCGGTCGAGACGCCGGAGAGGGGGTTGCCGATGAGCATCATGGCGACGGCGCCGAGACCGAAGCCGACGGACCCGAGCAGTGCCTCCAGCCCGAGGATGCTCAGGGAGGTGGCTGCGACGGTCAGGGCGATGACGCTGCTGTTGGCCCAGTAGGTGCCGTTGAGCGAGCCGAGCCAGAACTGCAGGATCGCTGCCGCGGCGAGGCCGCCGGTGACGGCGAAGGCGAGTGCTCCGGTGACCCGGCGGGCGGTGCCGCGGACGAGCCTGGTCAGCAGGAGCGCGGCGAGCAGGCCGGCCATGACCAGGGGAAGGGCTCCGGCGGCGAGGCCGGCGCCGCGGGGGTCGGCGGCCGGCAGGGCGGCGAGGTCGCGGATGGCGCTCGCGGGCCGTGCCTGCGCCTGGCCGAGCGCGGTCGCGACGCCGTTCAGGGTCTGGGCGATCGCTCCGCTGGCGGCGGAGGCGATGATGACCTGCGGGGCGCCGGAGCTGACGTCGATCGCCCCGTACACCTCCCGGTCGCGGATCAGCCGTTCGGCGGCCGCGGTGCCGGCGACCTCGGTGATCACGAAGGCGCCCGGCAGGCGTTGGCCGAGGGTGGCGCTGACCTGCTTGACCGCGGTGGCCGGCCCGGCGACGGCGATGGGCACGTCGTGGACCGATGAGCGCACCGACGGCCAGGCGAAGGCGGTGAGCAGCACACCGGTGATCGCGGTGAGCAGGACGACTGCCCTCGCCACCGTCGACCAGGGCGACGGAGGGGTGTCGGCTGTCGGCAAGGCCTGAACGGCCATGGTTACTCCTCTGAGAGAACGCCGAAGGATCACTTCAGCGTGAGCGGGGTTTCGGAGGCGATGCGGGTCAGCTTCTGCGGGTTGCGGACGTAGTAGAGGCCGGTGATGCGGGCGTCCTCGACGCGGGCCGCGATGACGCCGTCGACCTCGCCGTCCACGCGGAGAACGAGTGCGGGGTTGCCGTTGACCACGGTGGGTTCGCTGGTGAGTGCGATCCGGGCGGTGCCGAGGCCGTGGACGATCATGCGGGCGACCTTGTCGGCGCCGATGATCGGCTGTGGCGCGGCCTGCTTGATGCCGCCGCCGTCGCTCATCAGGACGACCTCGGGGGCGAGCACGTCGAGGAGACCCTGCAGGTCCCTGGTTTCGAGCGCGCGCCGGAAGGACTCGACGGCCGCCCGGGCCTGTCCTGGGGAGACCACCTCGCGCGGGCGGCGGGCATCGACGTGCCGGCGGGCCCGGTGCGCGATCTGGCGCACGGTCGCCGGAGTCTTGCCGACGGCGGCGGCGATTTCGTCGTAGTCGACGGCGAAGACCTCGCGCAGCACGAAGACGGCGCGCTCGGTGGGGGCCAGCGTCTCCAGGACGAGCATGAGCGCCATCGACACACTTTCGGAGAGTTCGACGTCCTCGGCGACGTCCGGCGCGGTGAGCAGCGGCTCGGGCAGCCAGGGGCCGACGTAGGACTCCTTGCGGCGCTTCATGGTGCGCAGCCGGTCCAGCGAGCGGCGGGTGGCGATCCGCACCAGGTAGGCGCGCCGGTCGCGCACCTGCCCCACGTCCACCTTCATCCACCGCAGCCACGTTTCCTGCAGGACGTCCTCGGCGTCGGCCGCCGAGCCGAGCATCTCGTAGGCGACGGTGAACAGCAGGTTGCGGTAGGCGAGGAAGTTCTCGGTCGCCTCGGTGGCCCAGTCCATCCGGCCGCCACCGGCCGTGGGCTCGGCTGCACCCGTCGTCGGATCCCTGCGCTCGTTCATCCCTGGCTCCCGCCTGTTCGCCGTCGACTCCGGCTCCGGCACAAGACGCCGGCTCGCCCCCGCCGCGTGACACCTCGCGACAGTGGCGTGCGTCACATGACCGCACTGTCACAGAGTCCGGGGAGCCGTCGCCTCATGGCCATCAGGACGTCGATGACCGGGGACCGGGTCGACACCAGAGCAATCGAATCGACAGGAGCAACACCATGAAGCACCGCATCATCGTCCTCGGCGCGGGTTACGCCGGGGTCTTCGCGGCCGGGAACCTCGCCCGCCGGCTGTCCACTAAGGACATCGAGATCACCGTGGTCAACGCCGAGCCGGACTTCGTCCAGCGAATGCGGCTGCACCAGCTCGCGGCCGGGCAGGAGATCGCGGCTCCGAAGCTCACCGACGTCTTCGCGGGCACGGGAATCCGGCTCCGCCTGGGCCGTGTCACCGCCGTCGACCCCGAGCGCCAGGTCGTCGCGGTGGCCGACGCCGACGGTGGGCGCGAGCTCGGCTACGACACGCTCGTCTACGCGCTCGGCAGCACCGTCGCCGACCACGGCGTTCCCGGCGTGGCGGAGCACGCCTTCCACGTCACCAGTCGTCCGGCGGCGCTGCGCCTGCGCGAGCGCCTGGCCGGTCTGGGGGACAGCGGGAACGTGCTGGTCGTCGGGGACGGGTTGACCGGCATCGAGACCGCCACCGAGATCGCCGAATCCCGGCCCGGCCTGTCGGTGGCGCTCGTGGCCCGCGGCGAGCTGGGCGCCCAGCTCTCCGCCGGGGCCCGCGACCACCTGCGCCAGGCCTGCGACCGGCTCGGCATCACCGTCCACGAGCACACCACCATCGAACGCGTCGAGGCGACACGGGCGGTCGCCGCCGACGGCACCGGCTTCCCGTCCGACGCGACCGTGTGGACGGCCGGGTTCGCGGTCGGCCCCATCGCCGCCGCCGGCGGGCTGGAGGTCACCGGGAACGGCCGGATCGTCGTCGATCGCACCATGCGGTCGGTCTCGCACCCGAACGTCCACGCCATCGGCGACAGTGCCTACGCCGTCGGCGACAACGGCCGGCCGCTGCCGATGTCCTGCGCCTCGGCGGGCAACACCAGCAAGCAGGCGATCGACACGATCGTGGGACACCTGACCGGCCGCACGATCGCGACCACCAAGCTGGTCTACACGTACAACACCATCAGCCTCGGGCGGCGCGACGGGATCCTGCAGACGGTCGACGACCAAGCGCGGGCCAAGCCGAAGTACCTGGGCGGCCGCAAGGTCGCCCGGATCAAGACGGGCATCATCAAGGCCGCGCTGTGGACCACCTCGCACCCCACCTTCGGCCTGCCCAAGCGTAAGCACCGCCTGGCCGCCGCGCGGGAATCGGTCTTCGGAGAGGTATTCTCCTTTCGCCATGAGGACGGTAATTCGTCGAATTCGAAATCGAATTCGACAAATCTTGACAATTTTCACGCCCGGTGAATACCGTCCGATCACCACCTACGCCGACCGAGTGGGGTATCGGGTCATGCGCGGTTTTCGGGGCATCCTCGCAGTGTTGCTGATCTCCTGTGGGCTGGTGGCGCCGGCGGGGGCCGCGAGCGCCCGTCCGCCGGGGTACGCCGGATACCTGTTCGTCTACTTCACCGGCGAGGGCACGGCCGATGGCGAGCAGGTCTACTTCGGGCTGAGCCAGGGCAACGACCCGCTGCGGTGGCGGGAGCCCAGCGGCCTCCCGGCCTTGCGGTCCACCCTCGGGACCGGGGGAGTCCGGGACCCGTTCGTCATCCGGTCGCCGCGCGGTGACCGGTTCTACCTCATCGCGACGGACCTGCGGATGTACGGCCGGGACGACTGGGAGACGACGTGGCGCCACGGCAGTCGCTCGATCGTGGTGTGGGAGTCGGCGGATCTGGTGCGGTGGAGCGCGCCGCGGCTGGTCCGGGTCGCGCCGGAGACCGCGGGCAACGTGTGGGCGCCGGAAGCGTTCTACGACCCCGTGCGCGGTGAATACGTGGTGTTCTGGGCGTCGACGATCTACCCGGCCGCCGACCCCGGTCACACCACCCAGTCCCATAACCGGATCGTGTATGCCACGACCCGCGACTTCCGCACGTTCAGCGCGCCGAAACCCTGGTTCGACCCGGGACATTCGGTGATCGACTCGACGGTGCTCCGGCACGCCGGCCGGTACTACCGGTTCTCCCAGGACGACCGCGGTCCCGGCGGCGGTGGCTCGACGCCGTGCGGCCGGTACGTCACCGAGGAGAAGTCCCGGGTGCTCACCGGCCGCGGCTACGACCTGGTGAAGGAGTGCATCGGCCAGGACGCGATCGTCGGCGGCGAGGGCCCGCTGGTGTTCCGGTCGAACACCGAAAAGCGGTGGTACCTGTTCATCGACGAGTACGGCGGCCGCGGGTACGCGCCGTTCGAGACCACCGACCTCGACTCCGGCGACTGGCGGCCGGTCGCGGGCGCGCAGCTGCCGGGCCGGCCCCGCCACGGCACGGTCCTGCCGGTGACGCGCGCCGAGTACGACCGCCTGGCCGCGAACGGGGCAGGCCGGGAATGACGATCGGCTCAGCGGGCGGCGACCGCTTCCTGCCGAAGCCACCGCAGCAGCTTGGGGTTGTCGACGGTCGTGATGACACCGACGGTGGCGCCGACGTAGCGGTCGCCGTCCAGCAGGGCCAGCATGCTTGCGGCCAGGTCCGCGCGGGCGGTGAACCGGCCGTCGGCGTGGCCTTCGACCATCGTGTAGGCGGTGACCGAGGGCAGGTGGTAGAGCCCGCTCGGGCGGACGATCGTCCAGTCCAGTGTGCTCGCCCGGACCAGCTCTTCCATCCGCCGCATGTCGTCGTAGAGGGTCTTGCCCAGTACCCGCGTCACGTACGGGAGCAGGACGCGGTTGAACAGGAAGCCGCCGTCGGAGTACGGATGCGGGTCGACGCCGCTGGAGCTGACGACGGCGAGCCGGCGCACCCGGTGCCGGTGCATCGCGGCGACGATGTTCGCCGTGCCGCGGGAATAGGTGTGGATCGGTTCCTTCCCCGCGGGCACCCCGAGCGTCGACAGCACCGCGTCCCGCCCCGCCACGGCGGTGTCGACGGCCGCCGGGTCCAGCACGTCGGCTCCGATCACCTCGAGCCGGTCGTGGTGCAGCGGGAACGCGTCCGGCCGGCGGGTGACCGCGGAAACCCGGTGTCCGGCGGCGAGTGCCTGGCCGGTGAGCAGGCGGCCGGTGGGGCCGTTGGCGCCGAAGACGGTGATGTGCATGGTTTCCTCCGGTGGATCCGATGTCGGCCATGAGATGCCGGCGGCCCGGCTCTTGTGACAGGGCACGCGGCCCGGGCCGGCCCGCCGGTAAGGTGCGGTGGGAGCGAGGGGGTGGGGGTGACGGCACCAGGCGAGCCCCGGCTGCGCTCCGCGGTCCTCGCGGCGGCCTGGGCGCGGATCCCGGGGGTCGAGGTCCTGTCGGCGGGTGATGGCGGCCCGCTGACCAGGACGGTCAAGAAGATCATCGACCCGCTGGTGGTCCGGACGGCGGCGCGGCCCCGGCTGGGCGGCCCGGTGCTGGACCCGGCCGCGGCTGCCGAACTGACCGGGCTGGTGCTGGCCGACGCGGCCCGGCTGCGGGCGACGGCCGCGTGGTTCCCGCACCTCAAACGGCAGCGCCGGGCCCTGCGGATCACGGCGGGCGACGTCCAGGACGTCTGCTTCCCCCTCGCCTACGAGCTGGCGACGGCGTTCGGCATGCCCGGTCCGGCGGCGCCGGAGACGGCCGCCTCGGCCTTGCGGGAGCTGCACGGCGACGGCGGGGAAGCCGGGGCGGCCCGGCTGACCGCCTACCTCGCCGATCCGCGGGTGACGGCGGACCTGACCGCCGAGTTGCACCGGCGCTGGCACGGGACCGCCGACACCGGTCTCGCGCCCGAAGACGCCGTCGCACTCCTCGGCGAGTTCGTGGACCAGCTCTCCGACGCCGCTTGGCGGGCGCTCGCCGGATCCGCCGCCGGGCATGCCTTCGGGCTCGCCCTGCGCCGGCCCGAGGGAACCGGCGCTCTCGCCGAGGCCGTCCCCGGGCTGCCGGACCTCGGTCTGCAGCGCGGGGAGCGCACCGCGCTGCCGCCGCTGCACCGGCGGGACGAAGCCGGGCCCGAACTGCTCGAACGCAGCGTCGAACGGCGGGTGCGCGCGACCCTGCGCCGGCTTCCCGCCGAGGAGCGGGGTGCGGTGGCCGGTCTGGTCGACGACGAGCTCGCGCGGGTCGCCGCCGGGTTCGGGCTCGGGCAGCCCGCTCTGGCGGCGTGCTTCGCGCTCGGCGTCGTCCTCGCGCCCGCGCTCCGGCCGCTCGACGGCGCCGCGCCCGCGAGCGTGCCGGAGTTCGCGCGGCAGCTGAACGCCCAGGTCGCGCGCGAAGGCTATGTGCTGCACGCCCGGCGGGCCCTGGCCGGCACCACCCCGCTCACCCCGCGGCCCGACGCCGAACTGGTCCGGGACCTGCGCGAGTTCGCCAAGCAGTTCCTCGGCAGGCTGTGGATCCGGCTGCACGGCTTCGACGTCCGCGGCGAGCTGCCGGCCGAAGCCGCGGCCGTCCGGGACCTCGTCACCGGGGTCGTCCGCTCGACGTCGCTGGACCTGCGGACGAAGGTGCGCCGCGCGCTCGTGGCCCGGCTGCCGGACCTGGAGGCCGTGTCATGACGCACCCGGTGCACACCCCCGTCGTCGCGGCGGACGGCGGGCTCGTCCGCTTCGGGCTGGCCGGCCTGCTCGCCGGCGCGCCCGGCTCGATGCGCGTCGAACTCACCGACGCGGCGGCCGCGGAGCCGTGGCTGACCCGGCTCGTCGGTGAACAGCCCGCGCTGCACGCGTTTGCGGCCGGGCAGGTCGACGTGCCCGCGCAGCCGGAACTGGCGGCGCTCGCGCTGCTGCTGTGGGCGCGCCGGTGGTGGCCCGCCAGCGCGGCCCTCGGTGTCCCGGCGCTGGATCCGGCGCTGCTGGATCTCGAAGCCGCGGCCGCGACGGCGGCGGTCGAGGACCTGGCCGGAGGCCTGCTCGACGGCTTCGAGGCCACACCGGGGGAACTGTTCGACGCCG
This sequence comes from Amycolatopsis kentuckyensis, assembly GCF_002155975.1. Lineage (GTDB taxonomy): Bacteria > Actinomycetota > Actinomycetes > Mycobacteriales > Pseudonocardiaceae > Amycolatopsis > Amycolatopsis kentuckyensis. The sequence goes on along the minus strand of NZ_MUMI01000064.1, from coordinate 1,147 downwards.
CCGCCGAGGGGGTCGCCGCGACGGCGGTCGCCGAGGAGGTGCGGGACCTGTGCCTGCGGTTGTCGGCCTGGTTCGACGAGCGGGACGACGTCGGGCGCGCCGAGGCCGCGGCCGTGCTGGCGGCCACCGCGTCGCCGGGGCAGCGTGGCTACGCCTTGGCCGCGGGCACCGGCGGGGGGACGACCGGGGAGGGCGTCGTGGCCGCGGGCCGGGCGAGTGTCGACTGGGCGCGGGTTCCGCCGGGTGTCCTCGACGCCGCGGAGGACACGGTGACCTGGCGGATCGTCGCGGCTCCGGCGGCCCCGCGGCTCGAGGTCGAGGTCGCCGGGGCGTTCGCCGACGCGGCCCTCACCGCGTTCGCGACCCACGACGGGGAGGTGCTCGCGGAGGTTCCCCTGCGGCTCGGCCCCGGCCGGTTCGCCGGTGCCGTCGACCTGGCCGCCGTCCCATCCGTCCACATCGGACTCATCGTCGGGGTGACGGCCGAGGAGCTCGCCGGGACGACGCCGGAGGACCGGGCCGAAGTCGTGTCGCTCGTGCGGGCGCGCGAGGCACTGCCGCCGGCGGCGCGGACGCTGGCCGAGCGCGCGGCCGCCGCGTCCGCCGGCGAGGAGTTCTGACGTGCTCGCCGGGATGCCGCCGCCGCTGCACCCGCCGGACCGGCCCCTGCCGGACGAGCTGGCCGGGGCGAGTTCGCACGGGTACAACTGCCGGTGCGTCGCCGCGCATTTCGGCCTGGACCCGCAGCCCTACGGTGTGCTGCCGGCGTGCTCGCTCACCGAGGCCGAGTACGAGGGGTTGTTCCAGCAGGCCCTCGAGATCCAGGGGGTGGCCAAACAGCTCGCCGTGGCGAGGGACTTCGTCGGGGCGCACCGGGAGTACGGCCGGATGCGGCAGCTCGCGCACCGGCTCGACCGGACCGATCTGGACCTGGCCGCCGTCAGCGACCTGGCCACCGTCTGCTACTCCGCGGGCGACCTGAACTCCGCGCGCCAGTGTGCGGAGGCGGTGCTGAACGCGTTCCGGACCAGTGTCACCGGAATCGTCCACTTCGGACAGTACGCCGAGATCCGGATGCTGGAAGGGTCCCGCGAGGTCGCCGACCGCGTGCTCATCTCGCTGGCCACCGAGGAGGGCGACGTCGCCC
>NZ_MUMI01000639.1:446-670 GCF_002155975.1 Amycolatopsis kentuckyensis | reverse complement strand
CCGGCGCCCTGCAGGTGGCCGACAAGACGGTGCACGACGCCTGGACGCACGGCACCCAGACGTTCACCACCACCGGCATCTTCGCCAAGTCGTCGAACATCGGCACCCTGCTGCTGGCGCAGAAGATCGGCGAGGAGCGGTACGCGAACCTGCTCAAGTCGTTCGGCCTCGGCCAGCGCACCGGCGTCGGCCTGCCCGGCGAGAGCGCGGGTTCGGTGCCCGCG
>NZ_MUMI01000639.1:0-439 GCF_002155975.1 Amycolatopsis kentuckyensis | reverse complement strand
GGTGGTCAGCCCCCAGACCGCCAAGACGGTGCGCGACATGATGCGCGCGGTCGCCCAGAACGGCAAGGGCCTGCAGAAGGGGACCGCGCCGACGGCGGCCGTCGAGGGCTACCAGATCTCCGGGAAAACCGGCACCGGCCAGCAGGTCGACCCGCGGACGAAGGCCTACAGCGACCACCTGTACAACATCACCTTCGCCGGCATCCTGCCCGCCGACCACCCGCGGTTCGTGGTCGGGATCCGGCTGGACGCGCCGGACACGACGCTGCCGGTCGGGCACTCCGCCGCGCCGCTGTTCCACACCATCGCGTCGTACGTGACGCAGCGGTACCAGATTCCGTTGTCCGACGGCCCCGCGCCGGAGGTTCCGCTCATCATCGCGCCGTAGCCAGGCACTGTCCGTTAAAGCCCCCTCACGCGGCACCGCGCGAGGGGGCTT
>NZ_MUMI01000638.1 GCF_002155975.1 Amycolatopsis kentuckyensis | reverse complement strand
CTGCCGCCCGTCGGCCGGGCACGCGCTCATCCCGGCGCTCGACCAGACCCGCACGGTCGGCCTGGTGACGCTCCCGGGCGCCTACGTCGGCGTCCTGCTCGGCGGCGCGGGCCCGATCCAGGCCGGGATGACGCAGGTGCTCGTGCTGATCGGGCTGCTGGCCGCGGAGGCCGTTTCGATCCTGGTGACCGTGCAGCTCGTCGCGGCCGGGAAGCTCAGCCGAGCGGCGTAGCCAGGTGCGCGGTGTCGTTGAAGCGCCGCACGATCCAGTTGTCGCCGTGCAGCACCAGGTGTGAGATCGACCCGTTGTCGGCGCCGAGGAACGCGAACCGCTCCACCGCGCGGCTGGCCTGCGCGAACACCTCGCCGATCACGCCGCCGTGGGTGAACACCGCGACGCGCTGGTCCGGGTGCGCGGCCGCGATGCGGGTCAGCGCGCCGCGCAGCCGGGCGCCGAACCGCTCGTCGGACTCCGCGCCCGGGATCACGTCCCAGCGCTGCTCGGCCCACAGCCGCTCGACGATCGGGTGGCCGTCGGTCGTGTACTTCCGGAACAGGCCGTTCTCCCAGTCGCCGAGGTGGATCTCGCGCAGGTCCGGCTCGACGACCGGGGTCAGCCCCAGCTTCTCCGCCAGCGGGGCGGCCGTCTGCACCGTGCGGCGCAGCGTCGTCACGTAGATCGCGTCGATCCGCTCGCCGGCCAGCCGGACGCCGACGCGCTGGGCGTGGTCACGGCCTTCCGGCGCGAGGTCCGGGTCGGCCTGGCCGTCGACGAGGTCGAACGGGGCGTCGCCGCGGGCCGGAGCCGACTCGCCGTGCCGGACCAGGAAGATCTCCGTCGCACCCGGGGGCGGGCTGAAGCGGAACTGGCGGTACTCGATCTCCTGCTCGGGCGTGCTCATAGCCCGACCCTAACCCAGTTGCTTGTCCACGAAACACCATCGCCACGTCTCGCCCGGCTCGTAGCTGCGCATGACCGGATGGCGGGATTCGTGGAAGTGCTGCGTCGCGTGGCGGCGCGGCGAGGAGTCGCAGCAGGCGACGTTGCCGCACTTCAGGCACATCCGCAGGTGCACCCACGTGGTGCCCTCGGCGACGCAGGCGGCGCAGCTGTCGGCCGAGCTCGGCTCCTTGTCCACCCACTCGTGGGCCAGGTGCTTGCACGACCCCGCCGTCGCGGCCGGGGTGCGCAGTTCGCGGCCCTCGACGTCCGGCTCGGCCTCGTCGCGGTCGAGCATGGACTCTTCGATGTCGAGCCGCTCCAGGACCTTCCGCAGGACGTCGTCGTCGGCGCTGCCGCTGGCACGGGCCTTGAGGAACTGGTCGCGCTCGACCTCGAGGAGCTCCAGCCGCAGCCGCCGGTAGGCGTCGCTCGGGGTCTCGGCCAGCGCGCTCTGCCGGCCGAGCTGCTCCCACGCCGAGTCTGCGCGGTGCTGGAGGCGGTCGCGCAGGCGCTGGATGATCTCCGGCGGGTCGTCGGGCTGCCGGATCTCCTCCAGCTTGGCCAGCGCGGCCCGGGTCATGTCGTGCAGGACGGCCGCCTCCTGCAGCGCGTCCTCCGCGGGGTCCGGCCGCGGCAGCCGCAGCCGCCGGATCAGCGGCGGCAGCGTCATGCCCTGCACGGCCAGCGTGCCGGCCACGACGACGAACGCCGCGAGCACCAGCACGGCCCGCTGCGGGGTGTCGGCGGGCAGCACGAACGCGGCCGCGAGCGTCACCACCCCGCGCATGCCGGCCCACGCGATGACCGCGGAGTAGCGCCACGGCCAGATCTTCGCCTTGACCTTTCCCGGCAGGAGGCGCCGCTTGACGCGCTTGACCGTGCCGATCCCGGCCATCCACAGCACGCGGGTGAGGATGGTCGCGGCGAGCACGGCGACGCAGATCCAGGTGAGCGTCATCAGCGACAGCCCGCTCTCGCCGACCTCGGCGAGGATCCGCCGCAGCTGCAGGCCGATCAGCAGGAAGACCATGTTCTCCAGCAGGAACTGGATGGTCTGCCAGTTCAGCCGGGACGCCAGCCGGGTGGAGCCGGACAGGATCTGCGGCGCCTTGTGCCCGAGGATGAGCCCGGCGATCACCACCGCGAGCACGCCGGAGCCGTGGATCGCCTCGGCCGGGATGTAGGCGATGAACGGGACGGCGAACGACAGCGCGGTGTCGAGCACCGGCTCGTCCAGCCGGGCCCGGATGAACGCGGCGACGAACCCGACGACCAGCCCGACCACGGCCCCGCCGATGGCCGCGCGGAAGAAGTCGGCGCCGACCTGCCAGAGGCTGACCGAGCCGGCCAGCGCGGCGATGGCGGTGCGGAGGGCGACCAGCGCGGCGGCGTCGTTGAAGAGGCTCTCGCCTTCGAGCAGCCGGATCAGCTTGCGCGGCATGCCGACCCGCCGG
>NZ_MUMI01000637.1 GCF_002155975.1 Amycolatopsis kentuckyensis | reverse complement strand
GACGGCGCCGGCGCCGTCGTCCGGGACCCGCGCGTCTACCGCTGTCGTGCGCATGGGCGCTCCTGCCGGTCGTCGGGGGCGGACGAGAGACCAGGAAATCGTGCTGCACGGGACGTCTACTCGGCCAGTGCTGCAAGCACGGGGAAGTCGTGCGGAATGCATGCTCCGACGTGAAAAACGCACGGAGCGGCGGTGCGCGGCTCACTGGCCGGGCACGGCGGCGAACCGTCACCGTAGACAGCGACACCCGTGGCGGCAGGAATGCGGCCACCCCCGGCGTCACGGGGCACCGTAACCGAACTCGCGGCCCTGCGCGAATCGGGCGGCGCCCGGTCTGGCACCCCGAGACAAGTGAGGACCCGAGTATGCCTACCTCTGCTCGCACCTACGGACAGTTCTGCGGCCTGGCCCGGGCGCTCGAGATCGTCGGCGAACGGTGGTCGCTGCTCGTCGTGCGTGACCTCATGCTCGGCCCGAAGCGGTTCACCGACCTGCAGCAGACGCTGCCGCGGATCCCGGTCAGCATCCTGACTTCGCGGCTGAACGAGCTCGAGGAGTCCGGGGTCGTCCGCCGCCGCGTGCTCTCCCAGCTCGACGCCGGCGTCGTCTACGAACTGACCGAGTACGGCTGCGAACTCGACCACATCGTCCTGGACCTGGCCCTGTGGGGAGCGCGCTCGCTCACCTACCCGCGGCCCGACGAAGTGTTCACGCTCGACACCGCGATCATCTCGCTGTACACGGTCTTCCAGGAGGAGGCCGCCGCCGGCGTGCACGTCAACTACGAGCTGCACCACCTCGGCGGCGAGATGATCGTGCACGCGATGGTCGACGACGGCTCGCTCAAGGCCTCCTCGGGGGCGCTGCCCGCCGCGGACCTGGTGATCGAGCCACAGGGCCCGGCGCTGATCGACCTGCTCAACGGGAACCTGTCCGCCCGCGAAGCCCTCGACAGCGGCAAGGTCCGCATCACCGGCGACCCCGCCCACCTCGAGCTGTTCACGCGGCTGTTCCACATCCCGCCGGCACCGGAGCGCGCCACCGGCCTGTCGCTGCACTGACCTGCTACCCGGTCCCGGCGGCAAGCACGCCGCCGCCGGGACCACAAGGGGCAGGACGCCCGCAATTCTGCTTTCGGAGATCGGCAATCCGGAGTAACCGGACAACGGCGCCGGACGGATATCGTCGACGCACCACCGCCATCGTCCCTTCGGGAAATCTGGGGTTTCCATGTCGACGTCCGAAATCGCCCGGCCGGGCGGGTTCCTCGGCGGGCTCAACAGCCGCCACCACCACCGCGCGCTCGCCGTGTTCATGCTCATCGTGATCGCCCACTGGGCCGAGCACATCGTGCAGGCCGTGCAGATCTACGGTTTCGGCTGGCCCACCTCCCGCGCCCGCGGGGTGCTCGGCATGCCGTTCCCGTGGCTCATTTCGCAGGAATGGCTGCACTACGGCTACGCACTCGTGATGCTGACGTTCCTGTGGGTCCTGCGGCGCGGGTTCGCGGGCCGGTCGCGGCAGTGGTGGAACCTCGCGCTGGGCATCCAGTTCTGGCACCACATCGAGCACCTGCTGCTGTTCATCCAGGCGCAGAGCGGCTGGCGGCTGGCCGGTTCGAAGGTGCCGACCAGCATCATCCAGCTGCTGGTGCCGCGCGTGGAGCTGCACCTGTTCTACAACACGATCGTCACCATCCCGATGATCGTCGCGGTCGTGCTGCACCGGCGTGCTTCGGCCGCCGAGCGCGCCCAGACCGGCTGCTCCTGCGGGGTGCCGAGGCGACCCGCGCTCGCCGCGTCGTGAAGCGGGCGCTGGCGCTGCTGGCCCTGCTGGCCGGCTGGCTGCTGGTCAGCGCCACCCCGGCGTCGGCGCACGTCGAAGTCATCTCATCGACCCCCGGGGACGGCGCCCGCCTGAGCGCGGCGCCGTCCCTGGTGTCGGTCACGCTGTCGGAGAACGTCGGCATCCAGCCCGGGTCGATCAAGGTCGTCGACCTCGAAGGCCACCAGGTCGACTCCGGGCCGGTGTTCCAGCCCGGCCAGGTCGCCGAGGAGGTGGGCGTGCGGCTGCGGCCCGGCCTGCCGGACGGCAGCTACCTGGTCGAATACGCCTTCGTCTCGGCCGACTCGCACCCCGTGCGCGGCACCTTCGCGTTCGTGGTCGGCACGGGGCCGCTGGTGACGTCGGCGGGCGCGGTGTCCGCCGCCACCGGCACCGACCCGGTGGTGGACGCGACCGCGACGGCGGTGCGCTGGCTGGCCTACCTCGGCGTCGTGCTCCTCGGCGGGCTGGCGTTCGTGGTGCTGTGCCGCCCGGCCGCCCGCACCGACCGCCGGGCCCGCCGCCTGCTGTCCGGCGGCGGCTGGCTCGTCGCGGCGACCACAGTGGCGACGTTCCTGCTGCAAGGCCCGTACGCGGCCGGACGGAACCTCGAAGCGGTGTTCGACACCGGGCTCCTCGCGGACACGCTGCGCGTCGCGTACGGGAAACTGCTGCTCCTGAGGCTGGCGGCGGTGGCGGCGTTCGCCCTGGTGCTGCCCCGGCTGCTGCGACCGGAGCTGCCGGACCGGCTGCGTTCGCGCTACGAGAACCTGGCCATGGTGACCGGGTTCCTGGTGCTGCTGACGTTTTCGGCAACGGGCCACCCGGTGACGGACCCGGTGATGTTCTTCTCGGTCTCCGCGGACCTGGTGCACTTCGGCGCGATCGCCGTCTGGGCGGGCGGCCTGGTCCAGCTGGCCCTCTGCCTGTACCACCCGGCGCCCGGCGAGGACCTGACCCCGGTCGCGACGAGGTTTTCCCGCATCGCGGCGGGAGCGGTGACGGCGGTCGCGCTCAGCGGCGCGGTGCTGGCGCTGCGGATCATGCCGTCGCTGTCGTCGCTGTGGACGACCCGGTTCGGCCTGCTGGTGCTGCTGAAGATCGCGGGCTTCGCGCTGCTGCTGGCCGTGGCGAGCCGGTCCCGCCGGGCAGTCCGGCGAAGCTTGACCGGCCCGGACCCCGGCACGACGACGGTCACGACCGACCTGCACCGGCTGCGGCAGGCGGTGGCGGTGGAGGTCCTGCTCGGTGTCGTGGTGCTGGCACTGGCGGCATTGCTGACGGTCACCCCGCCGGGCGGCTGAGCCCGCCGGGCGGCTGAGCCCGCGGCGGCAGCCGAGCTCACACGCCGGGCTGCCGTGGCGGCGCGAACGGCCCCCAGCTGAACGCCGGCAGCCAGGGGCCCGCCGCCGCACTCCAGTCCAGCCCCACCAGCTGCGCCACCGAGCGGCGCCCGGCCAGCGCGCGGTACAGCTCGTGGGCCGGCGCCGTCAGCGAGTCCTTCGGGCGGCCCACGCCCGCCGTCCACGTCGATCCGCCGGTCGTGCGCAGGCGCAGCGGCGGCAGCCCGCGCCCGGCGACCGAACCCGAGAAGCCCCGGACCAGCACTTCGAAGCTCGGCGCCCAGGCCGCGTGCGCCACCGGCGGCGGCACCCCGAGCGCCGCGCGCAGGTCGAGTTCGTGCGTGTAGGCGTCCATCACCATGACGTCGCCGCTGCGCCCGCCCGCTTCCGCGAGCCGGCGGTCGAGTTCCTCGCCGACGTCGTCCCAGCGGTCGAGCAGTTCCGGCACCGCCAACGTCCCGGCCGGGGTGGGCGGCGGGGTGCCGCCGTGGCGCCGGAGCACCCGCTCGGCGACGGCGGCGAGGTGGCCGAGCAGGTCGGTGACGGTCCAGTTCGGACACGCCGGGACCGGCCGCCGGTGGGTGCCGGGCCGCCCCTCGAGCAGCGCGCGGACGCCGCGCCGCACCTCCGCGTACCCGACGAAGTCCGGGGCCGGGACCGGCCGAGTCGCTGTCACGCGCGTTCCACCTCACCCTGGCACGATCGGTGCTCCCGGCCCGGAACCGATCCGGCCGGAGAAGGCGGACACGGTCCGGCGCCGGCCTGCCCACCGGCAGCCGTTCCACCGTGGCTGCCGCCCGATCAACACAGTATGCCCTGGTGGCGGCCCTGCGGTTCTCCCCGCGTGCCGCCACCCGAGCCTCGGGAGGTCGTGACCTTGACCACACTCTGGTCCACGTCGGCGCAGTGGGACCTGCTGCCGCCGGTAGTGCTCGCGCTCGTGCTGAGCGTCGCCATCGGGCTCGAACGCGAAGCCGCCATGAAGGCCGCCGGCCTGCGGACGCACGCCCTGGTCGGCGTCGGTTCGGCGGTTTTCATGCTCGTCTCGAAGTACGGCTTCGCCGACCTGCTCGGCCTCGACCACGTCTCGCTCGACCCGTCGCGGATCGCCGCGCAGATCGTGTCCGGGATCGGCTTCATCGGCGGCGGGCTGATCTTCGTCCGCCGCGACGCGGTGCGCGGCCTGACCACCGCGGCGACGATCTGGCTCACCGCCGCCGTCGGGACCGCGTGCGGCGCCGGGCTGCCCGTGCTCGCGGCCGGCACGACGGTCGGGCACTTCGCCGTGACGCGCGGCCTGCCGCCGCTGCAGCGGTTCGTCGCGCGGCACCGGCGGGAACCACCGGTGGTCCGGCTGAGCTACCTCGACGGGCAAGGCGTCCTGCGCGCGGCGCTCGCCGTCTGCACCGGGCGCGGGTGGTCGGTGCACCACGTCGACGTCGACCACGAGCCGCTTTCCGAAGGGGGACAACGGATCGCGGTCGTGACACTGCGCCTGGACGGGCGCGGTGATCTCTACGACCTCGCCGGCGAACTGGCCGAACTGCCCGGCGTGCGGAGCACGTCCACCGGCCGCGGGGAACCGTTCGACGAATGATCGCCCGCCCGGGCAGCGCGCGGCGGCGGGTTTGCGGCACACTGGGGTGCACGGGAGATTCCCCGGTACCGCAACGAAAACGCGCGGCCGGGGAGAAACCATCCAATTCGGAGGTGAGGCATGGCCCCCGGCGGTGGCGAGGACGTGGCGCGCACGCAGCCCGGATTCGACCTGGCGTGGCGCGGTTTTCACCGCGCACAGGTCGCCGAATACGTCGAGTGGGCCGAGGCCGAGATCCAAAGGCTCACCGCCGAACGCGACTCGGCGCGCCGGCGCGGAGCCGCGCTCGCCGAGGAGAACCGTGAGCTCCGCGTGAAGATCGACCGGATCAGCATGACCCCGATCCCGGCGGACGCGCTGCAGGAGCGCTCGCGCCGGATGATCGAGCTGACCCGCGAGGAAGCGGCGGAAATCACCGCGCAGGCAACGGAAACGGCGGCGCGGATCCGGCGCGAGGCCGAGGCGGAAGCGGTCCGGCTGACCGAGAAGGAACGCCGCCTGGTCGCCGAAGCCGAGGCCGAGCGTGAGCGGCGGCGGGTCGAGCACGAGGAGTTCGTGCGCGCGGCCGAGCAGCGCCGTCGTGAGCTCGACGAGGCCGCGGCCCACCGCCGGGCCGAGCTGGAAGAAGACCACAAGCGCGCGATGACGATCCGGCGCGCCGACGCGATGCGCGAGCTGGCCGAGCAGGAAGCGGCCGCCCGCGCGAAGGCCGACCAGCTGGTCGTGGCGGGTGAAGGCGAGCTGGCCGCGGCGCGGGAGCAGGCCGCGCAGCTGGTCGCGGAGGCGACCCGCCACGGCGAAACGCTGGTCGCGACCGGCGAAAGCGAGCTGGCCGAGGCCCGGGAGCAGGCCGCCCGGGTGGTCGCGGACGCGACCAGCCACGGCGAAAGGCTGGTCGAAGCGGCCCAGCGCGAGGTCACGGCGTTGACCGAGGTCCGCGACAAGCTCCACGCGAGCCTCGCGGGCTGCCGCGAGCTGCTGGCCGACGCCGCGGTGGCGCTCGACGAGCGCCCGGGCCCGTTCGACCCGGAAGCGACGTTGCCGATGTCGAAGAGAGTGCCGATCCAGCGCCGGTCACCCGCGGACGACCTGACCGACGCGGTCGGTTGAGCCGGCGTTGACCAGCGCCGCGCCTGCCCTGGGCAGGCGGGTGCCGGTGGTGGTCGTGGCGCTGCTGACGCTGGCGGCGTCGACGACCCTGGCCAACCGCGTGCTGCCCGGCTGGGCGTACCCGCTGTGCGGCCTGGTGGCGGCGCTGGTGCTGGTCCTGCTGGGCCGCGCGGCCGGGTGCACCTGGCGTGACCTGGGCTTACGCGCCTTCCGCCGTCCGGCCCTGGTCGGCTTGGCGGGAGCGGGTCTGGTGGCCGCGGTGTTCGGGATCGCGCTGGCGGTGCCGGCGCTGCGCACGGTCTACCAGGACGGCCGCGTCGGCGACCCGGACTTCGGCCAGCTGCTGTGGCTGACGTGCGGCCGCATCCTGTTCGGGACGGTCCTGATCGAAGAGGTGGCGTTCCGCGGCGTGCTCCCGGCCCTGTTCGGAGCGGCCGACGACCGCTGGCGCTGGGGACCGATCCTGGCGGCGGCGGCCCTGTTCGGCCTGTGGCACGCGCTGCCGGCGCTGGCGATCGGCCGCAACGCGGCGGTCCACGCGGTGTTCGGTTCGACGCCGGTGGTGCTGCTGCAGATCCTGGCCATGGCGGCGGCGGGGGTGGCCGGGGTCTTCCTGCACTGGTGGCGGCACGCTGGCCGCGGCGTGCTGGCGTCGGGAATCGTGCACTTCACGACGAACGCAGGCGGCCTGACGCTGGCGGTCCTGGTGCGCTGACCTCGCGCTGTCCGTGATCCGGCCTCGCGCTGTCCTTGATCCGGCCTCGCGCTGCCGGTGATCCGGCCCTGCCCTACGAGCGGGGCCTCGCCCCTACGCGCGCAGCCTCGCCTCGCCCTACGAGCGGACCAGCCGCGCGATCGCGTCCGACGCTTCCCGCACCTTCAGATCCGCTTCCTCGCCCCCGGTCGCCGCGGCCTGGACCACGCAGGTCGCCAGGTGCTCGTCGAGCAGCTCCAGCGAGAACGACTGCAGGGCCTTCGTCGCCGCCGAGACCTGGGTCAGGATGTCGATGCAGTACTTGTCCTGCTCGACCATCCGCTGCAACCCGCGGATCTGCCCCTCGATCCGGCGCAGGCGCTTCAGATAGGCGTCCCGCTCGCTGCCGTAACCCGTCATCGCCCACCCGTTCCCGTCGTCGGCTCTCCCTCGCCCCGACTATACCCTCCCGGGGTGTCAGCGGAAGCGGCGTAACCGGAGGCTGTTGCTCACCACGAACGCCGACGAGCACGCCATCGCCGCCCCCGCGATCATCGGGTCGAGGAGGCCGAGCGCGGCCAGCGGCAGCGCCGCCACGTTGTACGCGAAGGCCCAGAACAGGTTGCCCTTGATCGTCGCCAGCGTGCGGCGGGCCAGGCGGATCGCGTCGGCCGCCACGCGCAGGTCGCCGCGCACGAGCGTCAGGTCGCTCGCCTCGATCGCCGCGTCGGTGCCGGTGCCCATGGCCAGGCCGAGGTCCGCCTGGGCGAGCGCCGCCGCGTCGTTGACGCCGTCGCCGACCATCGCCACCACCCGGCCCTCGGCCTGCAGCCGCTTGACGACGGCGACCTTCTCCTCCGGCAGCACCTCGGCGACGACCTCGCCGATCCCCGCCTCGGCCGCGATCGCGCGCGCCGCGCCGACGTTGTCGCCGGTCAGCAGCACCGGTGTCAGGCCGAGTTCGCGCAGCTCGGCGACGGCCTGCGCGGACGTCGGCTTGATCGTGTCGGCGACGACCAGGCGTCCGCGGACCTCGCCGTCCCAGGCCACCCCGACGGCTGTGGCGCCTTCGGCGTCGGCGAGTTCGCCGCCGACGAACGCCGCCCGCCCGACGGTGACCTCGTGCCCCTCGACCACGCCGGTCACGCCGAGGCCCGCCGTGCTGCGGAACGCCGTGACGGCGGGCAGGGCGCCGAAGCGCTCCCGGGCCGCGTCCGCGATGGCCTGGGCGATCGGGTGCTCGGAGGCGGCCTCGACGGCGCCCGCGAGCCGGAGCACCTCGCCGTCCCCCTCGACGAGGGCCATCCGGCCGGTGGTGACCGTGCCGGTCTTGTCCAGGACCACGGTGTCGACGCGGCGGGTGGACTCGAGCACCTCGGGTCCCTTGATGAGGATGCCCAGCTGGGCGCCGCGGCCGGTGCCGACCAGCAGCGCCGTCGGCGTCGCGAGGCCGAGCGCGCACGGGCAGGCGATGATCAGCACGGCGACGGCCGCGGTGAACGCGGCGTCCGGCGTGCCGCCCGTCGCCAGCCAGACCACCAGCGTGGCCAGCGCCGCGAGGACGACCGCCGGCACGAACACCGCGGAGACCCGGTCGGCGAGCCGCTGGACCTCGGCTTTGCCGTTCTGCGCGGCCTCGACGAGCCGCGCCATCTGGGCCAGGCGGGTGTCCGCGCCGACCCGGGTGGCGCGCACGAGCAGGCGCCCGCCGACGTTGACCGTCGCGCCGGTGACCGCGTCCCCCGGTCCGACCTCGACCGGCACGGACTCCCCGGTGAGCATGCTGGTGTCGACCGCGGAGCCGCCTTCGGTGACGACGCCGTCGGTGGCGATCTTCTCGCCGGGCCGGACGACGAAGACGTCTCCTTCCCGGAGGCCCTCGACGGCGACCAGGTGCTCTTCGCCGGCGCGGAGCACGGTGACGTCCTTCGCGCCGAGGTCCATGAGCGCTTCGAGGGCGGCCCCGGCGCGGCGCTTCGAGCGCGTCTCGAAGTAGCGGCCGGCCAGGATGAACGTGGTGATCGCGGCGGCCACCTCGAAGTACAGGTGGTGGTGTCCGGCGCCGAAGACGAGCGCGTACAGCGACCAGGCGACGGAGGCGACGACGCCGAGGGAGATCAGCGTGTCCATGGTGGCGGTGGCGTGCCGCAGGTTGACCGCGGCGGCGCGGTGGAACGGCCACGCGCCCCAGGTCACGACCGGGGCGGCGAGGGCCAGCATGACCCACCCCCGGCTGTCGGACGGCCAGGCCGGGACCATCGAGAGCGCGACGAGCGGGACGGTGAGCGCGGCGGAGACCAGCAACCGCTTGCGCGGCGTCTCCTCCGGCGTCTCCCGTTCGGGGAGGCGCGCGGAGTAGCCCGCGGCCTCGACGACGGCCTTGAGGTCGTCGACCGACAGCCCGGCCGGGTAGCTGACCTGGGCTTTTTCGGTGGCGTAGTTGACCGTCGCGGTGACGCCGTCGACCTTGTTGAGCTTGCGCTCGACGCGGGCGGCGCAGGACGCGCACGTCATCCCGCCGATGGCGAGTTCGACGCCGGTCGTCACGTCGGCGGAGCTCACGCGACCAGGCGGTAGCCGGCCTCGGTCACGGCGGCGGCGACCGCGTCGGTGGTCAGCGGCGTGTCACTGGTCACGGTCACGCGGCCGCTGTCCACGTCGACGTCCACGCTGCGGACGCCGTCGAGCTCGGAGACCTCCTCGCGGACCGAGGTGGCGCAGTGCCCGCAGGTCATGCCCTCGACGGTGTAGGTCGCTTCGGCCATTTCCCGCTCCTTTCGTCTGCCTTCTTTATACCCATCGGGGGTAGGGGTTCACCATCGGGGGCGGTCAGACTCGCGGCATGAGGAAGCTCTACGCGATCGGGATCGGCGCCGGCGACCCGGAGCACCTGACGGTGCAGGCGATCGATCGCCTCAACCGGGTGGACGTCTTCTTCGTCCTCGACAAGGGTGCCGAGAAGGTCGACCTGGTCCGGCTGCGGCAGGAGATCCTCGACCGGTTCGTCACGCGTTCGTACCGCGTGGTGCTGGCACCCGACCCGCCGCGCGACCGCACGCCATCGGACTACCGGGCAGCGGTGGCCGACTGGCACTCGGCGCGGGCGTCGGTGTACGAGTCACTGATCTCGTCGCTCGGCCCGGACGAGGTGGGCGCGTTCCTGGTGTGGGGCGACCCGTCGCTGTACGACAGCACGATCGCACTGATCGAGGCGGTGCTGGCGCGGGGCAAGGTCGAGTTCGACTACGAGGTGGTGCCGGGGATCAGCAGCATCTCGGCGCTGGTGGCCCGCCACCGGACGACGATGAACCAGATCGGCCGAGCGGTCCAGCTGACAACGGGCCGCCGTCTCGCCTCCGGCTGGCCCCCGGACGTGGACGACGTCTTCGTCCTCCTCGACGCCCACACGACGTTCGACCAGTTCACTTCTTCAGGCCTGCACATCTTCTGGGGCGCGTACGTAGGAACGCCCGACGAGATCCTGATCTCGGGCCCCCTCACCCCGGCCCTCGCGGCCCAGATCCGTGCGACCCGCGCGGAAGCCCGCGAACGCCACGGCTGGATCATGGACACCTACCTCCACCGCCGCCCCACCCCCTAACCACC
>NZ_MUMI01000636.1 GCF_002155975.1 Amycolatopsis kentuckyensis | reverse complement strand
GATGACCACCCCGCTCCTCTACTGGGCGAGCGCGCCTCCGGCTATGCGCGTCGCCTGGCTGGGACCGCCGTCAGGAGGGTGAACAGGGCCGCTGCCAGTTGGGCCAACAGGAGGAGGTTTCTTTCCGTGCCCGGGTACTCCACCGTTACCTCCGACGATTCCTGTGGCACCGATACCGCCACCTGGTGGCCCCACGCCGGCACTATCGGGACCGGCTTGCCGGCCACCGTCGCCTTCCAGCCTGGCTCCTGCTCCGCCGCCAGTACCAGCAGGCGCCCCGTTGGGCCTTCGGACACTCGGACGCGTACCTCCGGCAGGTCCGCCCGGACCGGTGCCACGCCCGGCGAATTTCCCGGGGCGCCGCCGCCCGTGACCGCCGCCTTTGCCAGTTCCGGCGAGATCAAGATCACCTGGCCCGCCGGCGACAACAAGCGCAGCACTCCGCGGCCGTCGGACGTCGGGGCCGCCACTGAGAGCAGGTCCTTTGCCAGCGGCAGGTACGCCTTCGGGTCCACGCCGGGCGGGAGCACCACGAACTGGACGCCCGCGGCCGCCGCCGCCGCGAGTGCGCCCTGGACCGCCGCCGCGTCGCCCTGGCCGAGGCTGGTGCGCCACGATGTCAGGCGAGCCGAGGTGCCGGGCGTCGGGGCCAGCTCGTCGTCGCCGAGGTGCGGGAGGCGGCCGCCGATCTGGCGGGTCGCGTCCGGGGCCAGGTCGAGCACCGACCGGCCGGACGCCGCCAGCTCGGCCGCGACCTCCGGGGCCAGGGCCGGCCGCTCACCGGCCCGCAGCGGGCCCTGCGAGCCGACGACCACCGCGCCCGCCGCCAGCGCCAGGAACACCGCCACCCCGGCCACCGCCATCACCTTCGGCAGCCACGTCGCCGGCACGCCGCCGCTGCCGCCGCGCTGCCACGATCCGAGCACCACCCACAGCAGCCCGGCGCCGACGATCAGCAGCGGCACGCCCGCGTAGCCGTACGACGGCGCGCCGCCCTGCAGCGGGGGCGCCGTCACCAGCCGCACCAGGACCAGCCCGCCCGCGCCCAGCGCCGCGAGCGCGAGCCCGCCTGCCGCGAGCTTCGTCGGCCGGACGACCACCGCCACCAGCGCCGCCGCGATCACCGCGACGCCGATCGGCCAGGCGCCCGGGCCGCCCGGGTCGAGCCCGGCGAGATCCGTGCCGGAGACCGGCGAAGCCGCCCCGCCGAGGCCCTGCACGAGCAGTTCCGGGTGCTTCAGCAGCACGGTCGGCCACGGCAGCAGCAGCGCCAGCGGCAGCAGCACCACGATCCCGACCGACGCGATCCGGCGCGCCAGCCCGGTCGGCGCGGGCAGCACGACGAACCCGATCAGCAGCCCGGCGAGCGCGAGCCCGTGCGCCAGCGGCGAAAACGCGCCGAGCAGCGCCACCCCGAACGCCGACAGCGCGGAGACGTGCAGCCAGCGCGTGTCCGCGTGCACGAGCAGCCCGGCGATGCCCGCGGCGACCAGCGGCAGCGCGAGGTGCACCACGACGACGTCGAGGCGGCCCTGTGCCACCCCGGCGGTCGCGGCCGGCAGCAGCGCGTAGGTCGCGGCGACGACCGCGCGGACCCAGCGGCGCACGCGAAGCCGTCTCGTCGCCGCGTACGCGCTCAGCGCGGACAGGGGGATGTCGCCGATGAGGAGGATCGCCACCAGGGCGGCGGGCCCGCCGATCGGCGCGAACACCGCGCCCAGCGTGCCGAGCACCGGCAGGGTGGCCGACGCGGGCGCGCCGGTGCCGCCCGCGATCGCGTGCCACGGCGTCAGGTACGACGTCCACAGCTCCCCCAGCCCGCCGACCGGGAGCAGCTTGCCGCCGAAGAGGTCGAGGCCGAGCCGGGCGCGGTTGACGACCAGGCCGAGCGCGGTCAGCACGACGAGCAGGACCACGGGTGGCGCGAAGATCGTCGCCGCCAGCACGCGGCGGCGGTTCACTTCGACGAAGACGAGTTCGGGTTCCGGCTCTTCGGCTTCGGTGGCGTCTTCGGCCGCCGGCGCCGGGGTTTCCGGCAGGGCGACGGCGACGAGCGTGCCCGGCCGCCGCAACCCGGACCCGCGGGAGCTGACTCCGCGCAGTGCGCCCGCGGGCAGTGCCTCGGGGCCGACCGGACGGTTCTCGCGGGCGTCGAGCGCTTCCGGCGTCACCCACGCCGACTCGGTTTCCACGGTCTCGGGCACCCGGCCGAGCGCGACGTCGTTCTCGACGCCGCGGCGCACCAGGCCGACGACCCCGGCGCGGACGGCGTTGCGCAACCGCGTCCCACGACCGGTGAAGAGCCCGCGAACCGTTCCCGGCCGCGGATTCCGCCGCCGGTGGGCGCGAGCGGCGCGCAATCCGCCGCGTCCACTGAGGAGGTACGCAACGGCGGCGAACTCGGCCCGCGCTTCCCCGGTGCGGCGCAGCAGGACGAAGGCCAGCGCGCGCAGCACCGCCAGCAGCGGGAGCCGGATCATGCCGAGCCAGAAGGAAAACGGCGAGCAGTTCACCAGGAACACGCGCAGCCCGTGGGCCCGGTTCGCGGCGGCCAGGGCGCCGGGGAGCGCGTCCGCCGGACGCCGTCCGGTGGTCACGGCGCGGGCGTGGCGGACCCGGGCGAGCGGCACGGACAGGACCACGCCGCCGGCCGCGTTCGCGCGCCAGCCGAAGTCGAGATCCTCGCGCAGCAACGGGAAACCCGGGTCGAAGCCGCCGAGGTCGTCCCAGGCGTCGCGGCGCACGAGCGAGCCGGCGCTGGGCACGGCGAGCACCGCGACGGGGTCCTCGCCGGGCGTGGCGACCTGCTGGCGGTGACCGGAGGCGTCGGTGGACAGGCCGGCTTCGACGATCAGCCGCGGGTCGGTCCAGTCGAGACCGAGCGAGCCGAGGACGGTGGCCGAAGGTTCCTTCGTGGCGGTTTGGAGGAGCTGCTCGAGGCAGTCGGGTTCGGGCGCGCAGTCGTCGTGCAGCAGCCACAGCCAGGAACCGGGGTCGCCCCAGCGCTCGGTGGCGTGCCCGACGGCTTCGGCGACCGCGGCCGCGAAGCCGGTTTCGCTCGGCAGCGTGATGACCCCGGACAGCACGGGGGACGAGTCGAGCCCGGGGTCCTCGGCGGCTTCGGCGAGCAGCCGCGGGGTCGAGTCGGTGGAGCCGGTGTCCACGGCGAGCACGTGCCGGGGCCGGACGGTACTGCGGCGCAACGCGGAAAGCGCCAGCGGCAGCCAGTTTTCGCCGTCGTGACAGACCACAATGGCCAGAACGGGCGCGGTGCGCGGGACGGGCGGCGCGGCGGTGCGGGGCAACGAACGCTCCAGATCAGGCGGCAGTCGGTGCGGCCACCCTACGGCCCCTCTCCGTCACCCGATGGTGAACCCACGCCGTGTTCACCACGGGAAATCACCGGTGACGCCCAGCATCACCGGTGATTCGCCCTAGACAGCACGTTTCTTCAGCTTCCGGCGCTCCCGCTCGGACAGACCGCCCCAGATGCCGAAGCGTTCGTCGTGGGCCAGTGCGTACTCAAGGCACTCGTCCTTGACCTCGCAGCCCAGGCAGATCCGCTTGGCTTCCCTGGTGGAGCCGCCCTTCTCGGGGAAGAACGCCTCCGGGTCCGTCTGCGCGCACAGGGCGCGTTCCTGCCAATCCTGCTCTTCTTCGGTGGCATCGATGAGCTCGGTGAGATCTCCCAGAGCCTGCTCCGGGATCTCGCCCCAACTCATGACGTGCCCCCATTCCTTCCCATCGGCTTCCAACCGCACGTCCGCCTCCTCGCTCCCTAGCACTCCCCAGGCTGGCGGTGGTGAAACGACACTCGCCGTCCCCTCTCGGCGGCGAATGACATCACTGTGATTACACCCGTGTAGTGCGGTCAGGTCAAGCGGAGTAGCGAGTTCGGGGGACGTTCCGGCCCGATCGCGCAAGGGGACACGCCGGTAACTTCACACCGGGCATACGGAAGACTGGAGCACGTGCAGAAGTCAGCAGTGCGCCCCAGCCCGGTCTTCCTCGGCATCCTCGCGCTCACCGTCGCCGGTGGCGCCATGGCCGCGTTCGGTGACATCACCACCGTTTTCGTCCGCGACCGCGACCCGCTGCTCATCGCGGGCGTGGTGATCTTCGTCGCCGCCGGCTGGGTGGCGTCGCTGTCGCTGCACGAGTTCGGGCACGCGATGGTCGCCTACCGCGGCGGGGACTACAGCGTCGCCCACAAGGGTTACCTGACGCTGGACGTGCGCAAGTACACCGATCCCGTCCTGTCGATCGTGCTCCCGCTGATCTTCCTGTTCATCGGCGGCATCCCGCTCCCGGGCGGCGCGGTCTGGATCAACCGCGGCGCGCTGCGGTCACGGGGAACGTCGTCGTGGGTGTCACTGGCCGGCCCGCTGAGCAACCTCGCGGTGGGCGCGGCGCTGGCGCTGGTGGTGGCGCTGGTCCCGATGGCGGGCGGCCTGGTGATCGCGATGTCCTTCCTCGCCCTGATGCAGGTCGTGACGTTCGTGTTGAACATCCTGCCGATCCCGGGCCTCGACGGCTGGGGCGCGATCGAGCCGTACCTGCCCCCGCAGGCGCGCGAGTTCGGCGCCCGGATCCGGCCGTGGGCGCCGATCATCCTGTTCGCCGTCCTCTTCCTCTTCCGCCCGGCGAACACCGCGCTCTGGGAAGGTTCCTACGCCATCTTCAACGCGTTCGGCGGGTACGTGGACGGCGCGAAGATCGGCTTCAGCGTGTTCCAGTTCTGGAACTGAGGTTTGACGCGGGCGCCGGGCGGGAAGATCACCGCGAGGCCGCCGGAGGATCGTGTCCGCGGCGGCACCGGTCGTCGCCTTGCCGTGCTTCCGTTCCGACGCGGCGAGCGGCAGCCCGCGCCGAACCAGAGCCGGATCAGCGCGGCGCCGCGGCAGGCGGCGCGTGCTCGGTGAGCCAGCCGTGCGCGCGCTGCCACGCTTCCCGCAACCCCGACCGCTCACTCAGGTAGTTGCCCGCCACCCCGACGACCGGCACCTTGCCGATCGCCCGCTGCAGCAACCGCCCGCGCGGCCGCTTCTCCAGCTCCTCGGTCAGCTCGCGCAAGCTCCGGCCGAGCCGCCACAGCGTGCCCGCCGCGGCACCGACCGTCGCCTTGCCGTGCTTCCGTTCCGACGCGGCGAGGTCCTCCGTCAGCCGCGCGGCCGCCCCCGCCTCCGCGGCTTCGTCGTGGCCCGCGGCGAGCCCGGCCGGGACGTCCCGGCCGAACAGCACCCAGGCGATCAGCCGCACGCGGGTGCCGACGTCCGTGACGCCGTACTCCCCGGCGATCGCGCACAGCAGCAGCCCTTGCGCCGCCGCGCCGACCGTGTCCTGCACCGGCGCCCGGTCGGCGAGCGCGCCGCCGAGGCCGGGGAGCGCCGTCAGCAGCGCCGCGAACCGGCCGACGCAGTTCATCCACCAGCTCGACCGGTCGTGGCCGGACATCCGGGCCCACGCGTCCGTGCCGGGGACCTTCATCGACGTCACCCCGTTGACGAGCTTCGCCTTCAGGCCGGACTCGACGCCGGCCAGGTCCTCCGAAGCGCGGGCCTGCAGGCCGAACGGATCGGCGTCCCGCAGCGAGTCGAGTACCGGCCCGCAGGCCCGCACGAACGGCCGCAGCACGGCCACGAGTTGCCCGTCGGAGATCGTCACGGTGTTCCTTCCCGCCGCCGAGCCCGGCGCCGGTGCGCCGGGCTTGGCCAGAGTCGGCACCGCGCCCGGCCGTGTTACGGGGTTCGGCGCTCGGTCAGCCAGACGTGCGCCCGCTTCCAGACCACGCGCAGCCCGGACCGCTCCCCGAGGTAGTCCCCGGCCGCCCCCACGACCGGCAGCATCCCGAGCGCCCGGTGGAACAGGTTGCCGCGCGGGCGTTTCTCCAGCTCCCCGGTGATCCCCAGCAGCCCGCGGCCCAGCCGCCACAGCGTCCGCCCGGCCGCCTTCACCGTGGCCTTGCCGTGCTTCTTCTCCGACGCCCTCAGTTCCTCGGTCAGCTTCGCCGCTTCGTCCGCCTCCGCGGCTTCGTCGTGCTCCGCGTGCTTGCCCGCCGCCAGCTCCGGGTCGATCTCGCGCTCGAAGAGGACCCATGCGATGAGCCGCACCCGCGTTCCGACGTCGGTGACGCCGTACTCGCCCGCGATCGCGCACAGCAGCAGGCCCTGGGACGCCGCGCCGAGGGCGTCCTGGACCGGCAGGCGGTCGGCCAGCGCGCCGCCCAGCCCGGGGATCGACGTCAGCAGCGCCGTGAAGCGGCCGACGCGGTTCATCCACCAGCTCGACCGGTCGTAGCCCGTCATGCGGGCCCACGCCGCCGTGCCCGGCACCTTCACCGACGTCACGCCGTGGATCAGCTTCGCTTTCAGCCCCGACTCGACCTCGGCCAGGTCCTCCGACGCCCGCGCCTGCAGGCCGAACGGATCGGACTCGCGCAGCGCGTCCAGCATCGGCCCGCACGCCCGCACGAACGGCCGCAGCACCGCCACGACCTGCCGGTCGGAGATCGCCTCACCCACGTCCCGGTCCCCTTCCCACCGTCCGGCGCGGCGCGCCGCCCAGCACCATCGCACCCGGCAGCGCGCTCGCGCCGAGCAGCAGCAACGCCCGCCAGTCCTGGATCAGCACCAGGTCACCGCCCGGGCCCAGCATCCCGACCCCGAACACGACGAGCACCCACACCGCCAGGGGTACCCACGAAAGCGCGGGCCGCACCAGCTTCGCGGTGGTCCACACCAGCCACGGCGTGGTGACGGCGCCCACGAGGACCGTCACCGGCAGCGGCACCACGCCGATCCGCAGCGGCAGGAAGAACAGCTCCAGCAGAGCGAACAGGACGGTGTCGACGACGAGCAGCGCGAGCAGCAGCCCCCGTTCGAGCGTCAGCCGCTCCTCCACCGTCACAGCCCGCCGAACAGGTCGTCCGCCGCACCCTCGGCCGGGCCGTGGGCCAGCACGAAGAAGTCGCGCTCGAGGATCGGCTGGGCGATCTCGTTCGTGAGCGCGAAGTACAGGAGGCCGTCGTCGACCACGGCGAGCTGGGTCGCGTGCGCGCGCAGGGCCGCCACCTTCGCGGGCAGGTACGCGGCGACGTCGAGCACCGTGGTGATCTCTTCGTCCGGCGTCGTGGGCAGCTCGTCGTCCTCCGGCACGTCGAACACGGGGTCGTGGTCACGCAGCGCGGCCAGGCCGGCGCGCACCGCGTCCCGCGACGCGACCGTGTGGAAGACCCGCTCCACCGACTCCGCCCGCGGCGCCGCGGCCATGGTGATGTCGTGGGCCCGGATGTGGTCGGGGTGGCCGTAGCCGCCGAAAGCGTCGTAGGTGACGACGACCTGCGGCCGGACCTCGTCGATGAGCTCCGCCAGCTGCGCGGCCTGCTCGTCCGCGGATCCCCCGGTGAACGCCCTCGGGTGCGACGCCGACGGCGTGCCCGCCATGCCCGAATCGCGCCACCGGCCGAGCCCGCCCAGGTAGCGGTGCCGCCACACGCCCAGCGC
>NZ_MUMI01000635.1 GCF_002155975.1 Amycolatopsis kentuckyensis | reverse complement strand
GCTGGGCCGCGCCGCCGAGCCGGGCCACATCGCCGAACCGCGCCGCCGAGCCGCGCCGCCCGCCGGGCCACATCGCCGGGCCGAGCCGCCGAGCCGCGCCGCCCGCCGGGCCACATCGCCGGGCCGAGCCGCCGAGCTGGGCCGCGCCGCGTCCGCGTTCTCCGCCAGGCCCCGGGATCGCGTCGGCCGTCACGTCGGGCAGTAGCCGGAACAGAGCAGGGTCAGCCGGGTGAGGCGTCCGTCGGCGCCCGTGTCGGCGAATGCCTGCTGCTCGACCACGAACCAGCCGTCGCCGAGGCGGGTCGCCCGGAGGTGGGCGCGCCAGTGCAGGTGCAGCCTCGGGCCGATCTGCGACACGCCCGACGACACCAGCTCGAAGCCGAGCGTGTCGCCGAACCAGCGCGTGAACGTCGCCCGGATCTCGTCCGCTCCCCGCGCCTCCCGCAGGCCTCGCGGGACCAGCGCGCTCAGCTGCGCGTCGCCGGAAAAGGCGGCGGCCAGCCGGGGGAAGTCCTGGCCGGCCAGGGCCTCGAGGAAGATCCCCGCGGACCGGGGCACCGTCTGTGTGGTCATGCCCCTTGTTCTACGGGCGGGCGCGGCCCGGCGGATCGGGCAACTACCCGATGAGCCCGTTCCGCATCGCGAACAGCGCCGCCTGCGTCCGCGTCGAGACCCCGAGCTTCGCGTAGATGTGCTCCAGGTGCGTCGAGACGGTCTTGCGCGAGACGGCCAGCGCCGTCGCGATCTCGGCGTTGGACAGTCCCCGCGCCAGCTGGACCAGGACCTCCGTCTCCCGGGTCGTCAGCCCGGACCGGCCGGGGAGCGTCCGGCGCACCCGCCGCCCGGCCGCGGCCAGCACGGCGTCGACCGCCTGGCCGTCGAGACGCCCGGCGCGGGCTTCCCCGGCCAGGACCTCCGCGGCCTCGGACGGCGGCCGCGCCGCGCGGTGCGGGCGAGGCTCGCCCAGGGCGTGGTAGACGTCGGCGGCCGCGAGGATCCGCGACGGCATGGCCAGGGCGTCGCCGGAGAGCGCGTGGGGGTAGCCCGAGCCGTCGAGGCGTTCGTGGTGCTGGGCCGCGCACCGGGCCACCGACGCCAGCGCCGGCACCCGCGCCAGCATCCGTTCGGTCAGGTACGGGTGGGTCCGGGCGCGCTCGCGCTGGGCCAGCGACCACGGCTTCGGCGCGTTCCACACCGCGCTCGGCACGCCGATCATCCCGATGTCGTGCACCCACCCCGCCCGGCGCACCACCGCGACGTCCGCCGGAGCCAGGCCCAGCCGGCCGGCCGCGGCCGCCGCGAGCTCCGCGACCCCGCGGGAGTGCCCGAGCCGGTGGGGCGACTTGAGGTCGGCGAAGTCGGCGAACGCCTGCAGCGCCCGGTCGAGCTCCTCGTCGGGGAGCTGCTCGCCGAGCCGCGGGTCGAGCGCGATCACCTCGTCCCAGGCCCGGATGTCCTCGAGGCCGGCGAGCACCGCCGCGTGGTGCTCGAGGAAGCAGTCCACGAGCCGCGGGTCGAACTGCGTTCCCCGGCGTTCGCGGGCGACGGCGAGCGCGCCCTCGACGCCCGCGGTGTGGTGGAAGGCCTCGACGTTGTCGGCGAGCTGGACCAGCCGCACGGCCACGGCGAGCTCGTCGCCGCCGGCCTGCCCGGGCACCCCGCGGCCGTCCCAGCGCTCGAAGGCCTGCAGCAGCGGGCGGCAGACGTCGTCGCCGAGCCGCAGCCGGTCCGCGAGTTCGCTGGCGCCCTGGCAGTGGGCCTGCATCACCTTCTGCACCGATTTCCCGGCCGTGGCGAGGAACTTGCCCACCAGCCCGGCGCGCCGCAGCCGCGAGCTGCCGCCGCCGAGGTGGCGCGCGACGAACATCGCCATCGTGACCCCGGCCAGGTCCCCGTCGTGGCTGTCGGCGTAGAGCTGCGTCTCGTCGCCGAACAGCTCGGCCAGTTCGCTCGTGTCCGCCGCGCAGCCGATCCAGGTCAGCAGCGACGTGTAGTAGGCGGCGGCCCGGATCCCCTCCTCGACACCCGCCGCGTCGGCCAGCCGCAGCGTGATCACCGTCTGGCGCAGGACCCGCTCCATCGGGCGGCCCATGCCGAGGTCGGCCACCAGCGACAGGGTGGCGACCAGCTCGGCGAGCCTGACACGGGTCACCCCCGCATCCTCGCTCAGCCCGAGCCCCCTGTCAGTTCGAGTGCACAGCCCTGCCGAAGAGGCCCTTCACAGGTGTCACACCGCTGACCGTGTTGGCTGATCGTGGGCCAGGTCCGGTCGTCCGCGTGCCGGATGAGACGGACGACCGGGGGCGCAGTACGGTCGCACCGCGTGATCACCGTCGCGGGGGCGGCGCACGAGATTTCGAGGAGGCAGAGTGACCGAGCCCGGCTACGCCGAGGGCGGGAACGGGCAACAGCCCGCGACGCCGGCCCGGGACGCCCAGTTGCTGGAGCGGACCGTGTTCGAGGTCAAGCGGATCATCGTCGGCCAGGACCGCCTGGTCGAGCGGATGCTGGTCGGCCTGCTGGCCAAGGGCCACCTGCTGCTCGAAGGCGTGCCCGGCGTGGCGAAGACCCTCGCGGTGGAGACCTTCGCCCGGGTCGTCGGCGGCTCGTTCTCCCGCGTCCAGTTCACCCCCGACCTGGTGCCCGCCGACATCCTCGGCACCCGGATCTACCGCCAGGGCGCCGAACGCTTCGACGTCGAGCTCGGCCCGGTCGTGGCGAACTTCGTGCTCGCCGACGAGATCAACCGCGCGCCGGCCAAGGTCCAGTCGGCGATGCTCGAGGTGATGGCCGAGCGGCACGTGTCGATCGGCGGCCAGACGTTCCCGATGCCCGACCCGTTCCTCGTGCTCGCCACGCAGAACCCGATCGAGAACGAGGGCGTGTACCCGCTGCCGGAAGCCCAGCGCGACCGGTTCCTGTTCAAGATCGTCGTCGAGTACCCCTCCGCCGAGGAGGAGCGCGAGATCATCTACCGGATGGGCGTCACCCCGCCCACCCCGCACGAGGTGCTCAGCCCGGGCGAGCTGGTCCGGCTGCAGGGCGTCGCGTCGCAGGTGTTCGTGCACCACGCGCTCGTCGACTACGTGGTGCGGCTGGTGCTGACCACCCGGACGCCGAACGAGCACGGCCTCGCCGACGTCGCCGGCTGGGTGTCCTACGGCGCTTCGCCGCGCGCGAGCCTCGGCATCATCGCCGCCGCCCGGGCGCTGGCCCTGGTCCGCGGCCGCGACTACGTGCTGCCGCAGGACGTCGTCGACGTCGTGCCGGACGTGCTGCGCCACCGGCTCGTGCTGTCCTACGACGCGCTCGCCGACGGCGTGCCGATCGACCACATCATCACGCGCGTGCTGCAGACCGTGCCGCTGCCGCAGGTCTCGGCGCGGCCGCAGGGCGGGGCCGGCCAGGGCGGCCCGGTCCCGGCGGGCGCGCCGGTCAGGTAACCGGGAAATGGCCAAGAAAGAGGACGGCGTCCGCCCTTCCTGGGCGCCGCCGGTGCTGCGCGGCGACCGGCTGGAGGCCGGGCTCCGCACGCTGGAGCTCGACGTCCGCCGCCGCCTCGACGGGCTGCTGCAGGGCAACCACCTCGGCCTGGTGCCGGGGCCGGGGTCCGAGCCCGGCGAGGCCCGCCCGTACCAGCCCGGCGACGACGTGCGCCGGATGGACTGGGCGGTCACCGCCCGCACCACCACTCCGCACATCCGAGAGACGGTCGCCGACCGCGAGCTGGAGACGTGGGTCGTCGCCGACCTTTCGGCGAGCCTCGACTTCGGCACCGCGCTGTGCGAGAAGCGCGACCTGGTGGTCTGCGCCGTCGCGGCGGTCGCCCACCTCACCGGAGGCGGCGGCAACCGGATCGGCGGGCTGATCTCCACCGGCGCCGAGACGACCCGCATCCCGGCCCGTGGCGGCCTGGCGCACGCCCGCGGGCTGGTGCGCAAGCTCGCCGAGACCCCGCGCGCGGCCGAGGGCACCCGGGGCGACTTCGCCCAGGCCCTCGAAGCGCTGCGGCGGCCGCCGCGCCGGCGTGGCCTGGCCGTGGTGATCTCCGACTTCCTGGGCGAGGAGTCCTGGGAGCGGCCGCTGCGGGCACTGGGCGGGCGCCACGAACTGATCGCGATCGAAGTCCTCGACCCGCGCGACATCGACCTGCCCGAGGTGGGCACCGTCGTGCTGGCCGACCCGGAGACAGGGAAACAGCGCGAAGTGCACGCTTCGGCCTTGCTGCGCAAGGAGTTCGGGGCCGCGGCCCACGCCCACCGGCAGCGCGTGGCGGCCGGCCTGCGGCGCGCGGGTGCGGCCCACCTGACGCTGCGCACGGACGCCGACTGGATCGCCGACATGGTGCGGTTCGTCGTCGCCCGCAAGCGCCGCTGGTCGGGGGGTGTCGCGTGAGCCTCACCGGGTTCGCCTCGCCCTGGTGGTTCCTGCTGCTGATCGCGGTCGCCGCGGTCGCCATCGGGTACGTGCTCGCCCAGCGGGCGCGCCGGAAGCGGACCATGCGGTTCGCGAACCTGGACCTGTTGGAGAAGGTCGCGCCGAAGAGCCAGGGCTGGGTGCGGCACGTGCCGGCGGTGCTGATCGTGCTGTCGCTGCTGCTGCTCACGGTGGCGCTGGCCGGGCCGACCGCCGAGCAGAAGGTGCCGCGCAACCGGGCGACCGTGATGCTGGTGATCGACGTTTCGCTGTCGATGGAAGCCACCGACGTCGCCCCGACGCGGCTGCAGGCGGCCCAGGAAGCCGCGACGAGCTTCGCGCGGAACATGACGCCGGGCATCAACCTGGGGCTGATCTCGTTCGCGGGCACGGCGACGGTGCTGGTCAACCCGACCACCGACCGCAACGGCGTGATCAAGGCGATCGAAAACCTCAAGCTGGCCCAGTCGACGGCGACCGGTGAGGGCATCTTCGCGGCGCTGCAGTCGGTCGAGAGCTTCTCGAGCGTCGTCGGTGGCGCCGACGGGCCGCCGCCGGCGCGGATCGTGCTGATGTCCGACGGGAAGCAGACGGTGCCGGAGGACCTGTACGCGGCGCGTGGCGGGTACACCGCGGCGCAGGCGGCGAAGCAGGCCGGGGTGCCGATCTCGTCGATCTCGTTCGGCACCACCCACGGCTCGGTCACCATCGACGACAAACAGCAGCCGGTGAGCGTGGACGACGAGTCGCTGCGCGAGATCGCGCGGCTGTCGGGCGGCGACTTCTACAAGGCGGCCAGCGCCGAGGAGCTGAAGAAGGTCTACGCGGACCTCGGCGAGCAGATCGGCTACGAGCTCAAGGACGCCGACGCGAGCAAGCCGTGGGTGGTGGTGGGCACGCTGATCCTGATGCTGGGCGCGGCGGCCAGCCTGTTCTTCGGGCAGAGACTGCCGTGACTCAGGCTCGGCGGACGCCGTAGAGGCTGCCGCCGAGCAGGGTCACCCCGGAGAGCACGCCGCTGACGAACGGCACCCACTCCGCGGCGCCGCCGAGCAGGGCGAGCCCGACGACGCCGAGCGCGGTCAGGACCACCCCGACCACCAGGATCGAGCGGGTCTTCCACGCCGAGGCGAGCGCGGCGAAGTGCAGGCCGACGACGGTCGCGATCCAGGCGACGTTGGCCTGGACGGGCGCTTCCAGCAGGCGCAGGACGAAGAACCCGGCGAAGAGGAGCACGACCTCGCCGAGCACGATGAACCGGTAGCTCGGCCCGAACACCGGCCGGCCTTCGAGCGTCGGGCGCCCGCCCGCGCGGACGCCGAGGACGACCACGGCCGCGAGGGCGAGCACGGCGAGGGCGCGCAGCACCCAGCCGAGCGCGGCGGGGAGCGGGGCACCGGAGTTGACGAGGACGAACACGGTACCGAACGCGGCGCCGATGAGCGCCCCCAGAAACTGCTGTCGCATCCGGCGAACCTACCGGAAGCCGATCAAGTACCCGCGAAGCCGTTCTGGCGCCAGGCTTCGTAGACCGTGATGGCCGCGGTGTTGGCGAGGTTGAGCGAGCGGCTCGTCGGCAGCATCGGCAGCCGCACGCGGTCGGTCACCTCGGGTGCTTCCTGGACCGCGGCGGGCAGCCCCACCGACTCCGGCCCGAACACCAGGACGTCGCCCGGGGTGTAGGCGACGTCGGTGTACCGCCGGGTCGCGGAGGCGGTGAAGGCGTAGACCTTCGCCGGCAGCAACACTTCCCAGGCCGCAGTGAGCGACGTGTGCACGTGGACCCGCGCGAGGTCGTGGTAGTCGAGCCCGGCGCGGCGCAACTGCTTGTCCTCCAAGGTGAAGCCGAGCGGCTCGACCAGGTGCAGTTCGCAGCCGGTGTTGGCGGCGAGGCGGATCGCGTTGCCGGTGTTCGGTGGGATTTCGGGGTGGTAGAAGAGAATGCGGAACACGGGCTCAATCCTGGAGCAGGGCGGCGTAGGCCTCGCGCACCGCTTCGGGCGGCGCTTCCGGGCGCTGCGTGGCCGGGTCGACGAAGACGTAGCGGATGGTCGCCTCCGCCACGAGGGTTTCGCCGCGGTGGATTTCGAAGTCGAAGAGCAGTGACGTCGTCCCGAGGTGGTTCAGGTACTGCGAGACGACCAGATCGTCGTCGTAGCGGGCCGGGGCGCGGAACTTGACGTTCGCCTCGGCGACCACGATGTCGGTGCCGTGCGCGAGGAACTCGGCGTGCGAGCCGAAGAGCGCCTTCTCCGCCTCGAACGAGCACATGTCCACATAGGCCAGGTAGTGGGCGTTGAAGACGATGCCCTGGCCGTCGCACTCGTGGTAGCGCACGCGCAGCGGCATCTCGGCGATCGGGCGGCGAGGTGCGGTCACGCGCCCAATCTAGTTCAGCCGTGGAGCGCCCGGTACGCGGCTGCCGCGCCGGGCTGCAGCGGGACTGGCTGGGTGCCGATCAGCGTCCGGACGTCGAGGAACTGCGTGCCGACGGCTTCGGCCGGGACCAGCGCCGTCGCGCGCTCGACGAGCAGGCGGACCACGGCCGCGGCGACGTCGTCCGGCAGGGAGGGCGCGCACACCAGGAGGTTGGCCACGCCGATCGTGCTCAGCGCGCCCACCCCGCGGTAGGCGCCGTCGGGGACCTGGACCTGGTCGTAGACCGGGCCGTACGCCGCGCGCAGGGCGGGCACCACCGAATCCAGGGGGAGCAGCGCGATGGGTGTGGTGCGGGTGAGCTCGGCCAGCTTCGGCGTCGGGACGCCGCCCGACCACAGCATGGCGTCGATCCGGCGGCCGGCCAGGGCGCGGACCGCGTCGTCGAACAGCAGGTGCCGGGCGTCCACCGCGACCCCCGCCTTGGCGAACAGGCGCTCGCCGAGCTGGGCCGCGCCGGAGCCGCTCGCGCCCAGGGACACCGCGCGCCCGGCGAGGTCGGCGAGCTCGCGGACCGGCCCGTCCGCCCGCACGACCAGCTGCAGGTAGTTCTCGTAGACGCGGCCGAGCGCGCGCAGCGGCACCTTCCCGGCGAACGGCGGGCCGCCGGCGAGCGCGGTCTGGGCGACGTCGGCGAGCACCAGCCCGAGGTCGGCCTGGCCCCGCTGCACCAGGCCGACATTGGCGACGCTCGCCTCGGTCGGCACCGCGGTGGCGTGCAGCAGCGGTTCGGCGCGGTTCAGCTCGGCGGACAGCAGCTCGGCGAAGGCCAGGTAGAAACCGCCGCGCTCGCCGGCCGCGATGGTGAGCGCGCGTTCCGGGCCGCGGTAGCCGGCCGTCGAGCACCCGGCCAGGGCGAGGCCGAGGCCGCCGAGCAGGGCCGTGCGGCGGGTGAGCGTCATCCCGGCACCTCCTGCAGCGGCAGCGTGACGCGGACTTCGAGGCCGTGCGGGTGCGCCTGGCGCAGTTCGAGGACGCCGCCGCGGGTGCGCACCTGCTGGTGCGCGATGGCCAGGCCGAGCCCGGTGCCGCGCGGGGCACCCTCGCCGCCCGCCCGCCAGAAGCGCTCGGTCGCCCGCGCTCTGTCCTCTTCGGACAATCCGGGTCCGTCGTCGGCGACGACGAGGGTCGCGGTTTCCCCGCCGCTTTCCCATTCGGTCGTGATCTTCGCGCCGCGGCCGGCGTAGTGGACGGCGTTGTCGAGCAGGACGTCGAGGATCTGGGCGAGCTCGCCTTCCGGGCAGCGCACGGTCACCGGCTCGTCGTGCCCCGGCGGGGGAACGAGCGCCGCACCCGCGTCCTCGGCGGCCGGGCGCCAGGCGTCGACGCGTTCGGCGAGCACGGAC
>NZ_MUMI01000634.1 GCF_002155975.1 Amycolatopsis kentuckyensis | reverse complement strand
GGCGACCCCGCCGACCAGCACGGCTGTGGAGACGCCACCCACGGCCGCCGCGATAGGCAGTAGCGCGCGGTGGCGCTTGCGGACGGGCTTCGGGCAGCCGGTCAGTTGGGCGAAGCGCCGCGCGATGGTTTCGTCCGGCCAGCTCAGCAAGGCTCCGGCGAAGAGAAGGAGCGCCATGGCGGTCACCGGGTCCGCACCCGTCCGGTCAGGGCCCGGCACCAAGCCGTGCCCGCCCAGAGCAGGACGCACCCGGCGACCAGCAGCACCTGGCCCGGAGCGCTGCCGGTCAGCACGAGCAGCGGCGCCGCACCCATGGCCTCTCCGAGCAGCACGCACAGGACTGGCAGTCCGGTGAGCACGGCCGCGCTCGCGCGTGGCCCGGCGAGCTTCGCGCGCATCCGGCGGGCGAACGCCAAGCCCGCTTCGGCGTCGCGGCGGGCCGCGTCGAGGACGTCGGCCATCGGGAGGCCGTGGCGTTTGCCCAGCGTCCAGGCCGCGGCCAGCTGTGGCAGCGCCGACGCGGGCAACTCGGTGTCGAGCCGGGCCGCCGTCGCCAGGGCGCGGAGTTCGCCCGCCACCGCCGGGACGACGTCCGCGGCGGCTTCGGCCGCCGTGACCGGGTGAGCGCCGGATCGGAGCTCGGCCACGATCGTCCGCAACGCTGTCGCGGTGTGCGCAGCCACCGCCAGGTCCGCGGTGGCCCGGCGGTGAGCTCGCCTCTCCTGATTCCACGCCAGCGTCAGCACGCCGGCGGCGATCGCGCCTCCGGCTCCCGCCAGTAATCCGGCGAGGGCGGCCGGAAGCAGCCAGGGGACGACGCGCCACACCTGAGGCATCCGGACGGTGGCCGACGGCTCGATCATCACCTGGAGCCGGTTCGGCGCCGCAGGCCAGCACGCCAGGGCCGCTCCCAAGCACAGCGGGAGCCACGGGGTGATCACCGCCGCCTCCTTCGGTCGCGCGGGAAAGCGTTCAGCAGCAAGGAAATCCGCACCAGCAGGAGACTCAGCACGCGATCGCCCCCGCCATCGGGAAGAGGTGCCGGTCGACCGTCCACCGGCCCGCGCGCCACACCGGCACGACTCGGGCCCGGCCGTGTTCGGCACGGAGCACACCGACCTCGGTGAGGCGCCTGCGGCCACCCGGCTCACGCCGCATGTGCAGCACCACGCGGATCGCGGCGACGAGCTGGCTGTGCACGGCGTCGCGGCCGAGACCGCCGAGCGCCGCCAGTGCCTCGATGCGGGCGGGCACTTCCCCCGGGGAGTTGGCGTGGAGGGTGCAGGCGCCACCGTCGTGGCCGGTGTTGAGCGCGGTGAGCAGGGCACCGACCTCGGCGCCGCGGACCTCGCCGACCACGAGCCGGTCGGGACGCATGCGCAGCGCCTGGCGGACGAGCTCGGGCAGGCCGACCGCACCCGCACCCTCCACATTGGGCGGACGGGCGACGAGGCTGACGAACTGCGGGTGCGCGGGCTGCAGTTCGCCGGCGTCCTCTACGCAGACGATCCGTTCGCCCGGGTCGACGGCGCCGAGCAATGCGGCCAGGAGCGTGGTCTTGCCCGCGCCCGTGCCACCGGTGACGAGGAACGCCATCCGCCTCGAGACGACGGTGCGGAGCAGTTTGGCGCCGGCCTCGTCGAACGCGCCGAGTTCGCCGAGGGTGGTGAGGTCGTGCGTCGCCGGGCGCAGGACGCGGAGCGACAGGCAGGTGCCGCCGGCCGCGATCGGCGGGAGGACGGCGTGCACGCGGATGCGGCCGTGCGGGCCGGCGCCGGGGAGCCAGCCGTCGACGTAGGGCTGCGCGTCGTCGAGGCGGCGGCCCGCCGCGAGGGCGAGGCGCTGGGCCAAGCGGCGGACGGATTCTTCGCCCTTGAAGCGGATGCCGGTGCGGGCGAGGCCTTGCGGGCCGTCCGTCCAGACTTCGGCCGGGCCGGTGACGAGCACGTCGGTGGTCGCCGGGTCGTCGAGGAGCGGGGCGAGCGGGCCGGCGCCGACGAACTCGTCGCGGGCTTGGCGGGCCGCGTCGAGCACCGCGTCGTGGCCGAGGGCGCCGCCCGCTTCGGCGCGGACGGCGGTCGCGACGGCGACCGGATCGGCCCGGCGGCGGTCGCCGGCCAGGCGGTTGCGGACGCGGTCCACGAAGTCGGTGGTCATGAGGTCGCCCGTCTTGCTCGGTGCGTCGGTTGCGGGGTGGCCGGTGGGTGGTCACGCGATGCGGTGACGCGGGTGCCCGGCGGTGGGCATGCGTGTCGCTCCGGCCGGCGCAGCAGCGTCGAGAAGGTCGCCGCGCCTGCCGGGGCTCGGGCCAGGAGGCTGATGACCGTCGGCAGCAACAGCTCCGACACCCTGGTCGGGGCGCTCGTGGGACGCAGATCGGTGGCCGTGCCGGTCATCGGGTGGCCGCCTGGGCTTCGCTGCGGGCCCTGTGCAGGATTTCCGACGCCGTCGTGGCCAGCGGGCCCCTTGGTTTCGTCGGGAACTCGGCGCGCTCCACGGCTCCCCAGAGGTTGCGCTCCGGGGGCATCGAGGCCATCAGGGGCGGGCCGATCAGGGTGTCCGTGTTGACGGCCGGGTCCTTCGAGTGTCCACACGCCACCAAGCCGATGCGGGCCGTCAGTTTCGACAGGCGGTTCAGGACCTTCTTCGCCGCCAGGCACGCTCGGAACTCCAGCGGCACCATCAGCAGGACCAGGTCGGCCCGCAGCACCACTTCCTCGGACGCCTCACCGAAACTGCGCGGAAGATCGCACACCACTGTGCGGCCCGCGCGGCGGCCGGCGGTCAGGATCGCCGACAACGACCCGACGTCCGGGCCCTGCCCTCCCGGACCGGACGCGAGCACCGGGAGGGTGCCGCCGCGGTGACTTCGCTGAGGGAGCGACGCGGCCAGCGACGAGACCGATGCCCGGCCGCTCAGCTGCAGGTCCGGCCAGCGTTTGCCGGGCGTCTTTTCCAAGCCGAGCAACACATCCAAGCCGCCGCCGAGCGGGTCGCAGTCCAGCAGCAACGCGCCGCCCGGATCGCGGGCGGCCGTCAGTGCCAGGGTCGCCGCGAACACCGACGCGCCCGCGCCGCCGCGGCCGCCGACCACGCCGAGGACCAGGCCGGGTTGCTCGGCCGGTGTCTCGACGACGTCGGCGAACGCGCCGGCCAGCACGGTTTCGTCGTCGGGCAACGAGATCACGCGCTCGACGCCGCCGCGGAACGCGTGCTCCCACGTGTCCGGGCCCGGGCTACCCTTGCAGACCAGCAGGATCCCGCCGCGCCGGGGCAGGACCGGCCGGTGCCGCACGGTTTCTTCGTCGAGGACCACCAGTGGCGCGCGGGCCCAGCGCCCGCTCGCCGCTGTCAGGTCCGGTGCGCTGTCGAGCTCGCAGCCCGCGACGGTGGAACCCGGGCCACCCACGGCCCGCACCGACGACGGGGGAGGAACGCATGACGGGGGAACGACCGCTGGTGATCGCCGCGGACGAAACCGTGCTCGACGAGATACTGCGCGTGGCCGCGGTCGCGGGCTGCGAGCTCGA
>NZ_MUMI01000633.1 GCF_002155975.1 Amycolatopsis kentuckyensis | reverse complement strand
TCCCCGCCCGCGGGCGGGGACGAGCTTGACTCATCCGATCATTTGCTCTTAGCTGAGGACGTATCCCGATCCGCCGTCGGAAGCACCTTGACGTGCTTTCGCCAGGGCGAAGTGAGGGAGTTGTCGTGGGAAGAGCGTTGAGCCGGCGCCGTGCCGTCGTCTGGGGAGCCGCGGGTGCCGCGGGGGCGGCCCTGCCAATCATCGGATCTCCGGCGGCCGTCGCCGAGGAATTCGGGCACCAGCCGGGCCGCTTCTTCGACGTCACGAAGTTCGGCGCGAGAGGCGACGGGCGCACGATCGACACCGCCGCGATCAACCGCGCGATCGACGCGGCCGCGACCCGCGGCGGCACCGTGTACTTCCCGGCCGGGACGTACGCGAGCTATTCGATCCACCTCAAGAGCAACATCGAGCTGTACCTCGGCGCCAACGCGACGATCCTCGCCGCCGCGCCGGCCGGCGGCCAAGGCTACGACCCCGCCGAACCGGGCGCGGGCAACCCGTACCAGGACTTCGGGCACAGCCACTGGCACAACAGCCTGATCTGGGGCGAGAACCTCGAGAACGTCACCATCGCCGGCCCCGGCAAGATCGACGGCAAGGGGCTGGTCGCCGGCGGCAGCGCGGAATCCGCGCCGCTCAACGGGAACAAGGCGATCGCGCTCAAGTGGTGCCGCAACGTGGCGATCCGCGACATCACCATCGTCAACGGCGGGCACTTCGGCATCCTGCCCACCGGCGTCGACAACTTCCGCATCGACGGCCTGGTGATCGACACCAACCGCGACGGCATCAACATCGACTGCTGCAAGAACGTCCGGATCGCCGACACCACCGTGAACTCGCCGAACGACGACGCCATCGTCCTCAAGAGCTCCTACGCGCTGAACCAGGTGCGCGACACCGAGAACGTCACCATCGACAACTGTTTCGTCAGCGGCTACGACCTCGGCACCCTGGTCGGCGGCACGTTCAAGACGTCGGCGTACGGCCGCACCGGCCGCGTCAAGTTCGGCACCGAGTCCAACGGCGGCTTCCGCAACATCGCGATCTCCAACGTGGTCTTCGAGCACTGTCGCGGCCTCGCCCTGGAAACGGTCGACGGCGGGTGGCTCGAGGACGTCACGATCAGCAACCTGACCATGCGCAACGTCCAGATGCCGTTGTTCCTCCGGCTGGGCGCGCGGATGCGCGGGCCGGCCGGGATCCCGGTCGGGTTCCTGCGCCGGGTGAGCATCAGCGACGTCACGACCGTCGACGCGGACCCGCGCTACCCGTCGTGCATCGCCGGGATCCCGGGCCACGCCATCGAGGACGTCAAGCTGAGCAACATCCGCCACCACCTCGCGGGCGGTCTCACCCCGGGCGACGCCGTGCCGAACCCGCCGGAGCTGGAAACTGCGTACCCGGAGCCGTCGATGTTCGGCACCCTCCCGGCGTACGGCTTCTTCGTCCGCCACGCACGGGGAATCAGCTGGGACAACGTCGACGTGCGGTTCGGCAAGCCGGACACGCGCCCGGCGTACGTCCTGCGGGACGTGGCCGACGCCGACGTGCACCACTGCCGCGCGGACAAGGTGGCGGGCACGCCGACGTTCGTGCTCGACGGCGTCGACGACTTCCGGGTGAGCGACGGCCGTCCGGTGCCGGAGGCCCGCGTCGACCACGCGGACCACCAGGAGCTGTAGGGAATTCCGGTCGGGCCCCGGTGCCGCGGCGGGGCCCGGCCGGTCAGCGGCCGCGCAGTTTCGGGCGGGCCAGGCCGACCACGGAAAGGACGATCAGGGCGACCGCGGCCACCGCCGCGATCACCGTCAGGACGGGTGCCCGGCCTTCGGTGCCGGTCAGGGTGAGGATGCTCGAGACGAGCAGAACCGCCCCCACGCCCAGGTAGAGCCAGCACAGCGAAACCGTGGCGGGGATGAAGTGCCAACGCCGGTCGGCCATCGAAACCTCCTCGATCGGGTGCTTTTCCGGACTGCCCCGATCCCGAGTCGATCAAACCGGCGGAAATCCGACGTGACCCCGCGTGGCGAGCAAGCCGTCGCATTCCTGCCAGCCGTGGCGAACCGCCGCCGGTTCACTGGGCCGCATGACCGCCCCTGCGCCCCGGTGGCCCGCCGTCTTCGCGGTGACCGCCGGGATCTTCGCCATCGTCACCACGGAAATCCTGCCGATCGGGCTGCTGAACCCGATCGCGGCCGAGTTCGGCGTCTCGGCCGGGACCGCGGGCTGGACCATGACCGTGCCCGGGTTCGTCGCCGCCGTCGCCGCACCGGTCGTCACGGTCGCGGCCGGCCGGGTCGACCGGCGGCTGGTGCTGGCCGGCCTGATGGCCGTGCTCGCGGCCGCCGGCTTCCTCGCCGCGGCCGCGCCCGCGTTCGGGGTCCTGCTGGCCGCCCGGTTCCTCGTCGGGCTCGTCATCGGCGGCTTCTGGTCGCTCGGCGCGGGATTGGCGCCCCGGCTCGTCGGCCCGGCCGCCGCCGCGCGGGCGACCTCGGTGATCTTCGCCGCCGTCCCGCTCGGCTCGGTGCTGGGCGTCCCGCTCGGGACCCTCGCCGGTCAGCTCGCGGGCTGGCGGACGGCG
>NZ_MUMI01000632.1 GCF_002155975.1 Amycolatopsis kentuckyensis | reverse complement strand
GCTCCAGGGCGAGCTCGGCGACGGCGGCCGGGGTGAGGTCGGCGGTGAGGCCGTGGGCCCAGCCGTCGCCCTCGGCCCGGACCCGGATCACCGGCCCGTGCGGCTCCAGGGCGGCGACGACGGCGCCGGTGGTGTTGCGCGGGCTGCCGCGGTGCTCGCCGTCGTGCGGGTAGACGGCGACGGCGTTCGGCGGGAACACCGCCACCACCGGCTCCCCCGGCACCACGTCGGCCGCCGGGAGGCCGCTGACGACCTCGCCGGACGCCGTCCGCAGCCCTTCGGCGACGGCGGTCCCGGCGACCAGGTTGAGACCGGCGATCCGCGCGGTGAACGCCGTCCGCGGGGCCGAAAGCACTTCGCGGGTCGGGCCGCGTTCGACGATCCGGCCGTCGTTCAGCACCGCGACGTGGTCGGCGAGCGCGAGCGCGTCCAGCGGGTCGTGCGTGACCAGCACGGTCGTCGGCCCGGTCTTGAGGACCCTTCGCAGCAGGCCGCGGATGGCCGGTGCGGCGTCGACGTCGAGGGCGGCGAAGGGCTCGTCGAGCAGCAGGAGGTCCGGCTCGGCGGCCAGCGCCCTGGCGATCGCGACGCGCTGGGCCTGGCCGCCGGACAGCTGTCCCGGCCGCCGGTCGGCCAGCGCGACGGCGTCGACCTCGGCCAGCCAGTGGAAGGCGCGCTCCCGGGCGGCGCGGCGGCCGGCGCCGGTCGAGCGCGGCGAAAAGGCGACGTTGTCCGCCGCCGAGAGGTGCGGGAAGAGCAGGGCGTCCTGGGAGAGCAGGCCGATCCCCCGGCGGTGCGGCGCGATGCCGGCCAGCGCGCGCCCGGCCACGGCGATTTCCGCGGACGCCGGCGTGATCAGCCCGGCGAGGCAGCCCAGCACCGTCGACTTGCCCGAGCCGTTGGGGCCGAGCAGGGCCAGCACCGTTCCGGTGGGCACGTCGAGCTCGACGTCCAGCGAAAACGAGCCGCGCACGGCGGTGATCCGGGCAGTCAGGCTCACCGGAGCCCGCCTTCCCACGCGCGCGGCCGCGCGACGGCGATCACGACGACCGCCACGACGATGAGCAGCAGCGAGAGCGCCACGGCGCTGTCGATGTCCACCTCGGCCTGCGTGTAGACCTCGAGTGGCAGCGTGCGCGTGACGTCTTCGAGGCTGCCGGCGAAGGTGATCGTCGCCCCGAACTCGCCGAGCGCGCGGGCGAAGCTGAGGACGACACCGGAGCCCAGCGCGGGCAGCAGCAGCGGCAGCGTGACCCGCCGGAAGACGGTCCACGGGCGCGCGCCGAGCGTCGCGGCGACCTGCTCGTAGCGGTCGCCGGAGCCGCGCAGCGCCCCTTCGAGGCTGACGACCAGGAACGGCATCGCGACGAACGTCTGCGCGATGACGACGGCGGCCGTGGTGAACGGGACCGACTCCCCGGTCAACGCGGTGATCAGCGCGCCGAGGAAGCCCTTGCGGCCGAGCAGGTAGAGCAGCGCGAGACCGCCGACCACCGGCGGCAGCACCAGGGGCAGCAGCACGATGGAGCGCAGCAGCCGGACCCCGCGGAAGCGGGCCCGGGCGAGGACGACGGCCAGCGGCACGCCGAGCAGCACACAGACCAGCGTGGACAACCCGGCCGTGATCAGCGACAGCCGCAGCGCGTGCCAGGACGACGGCGTGACGATCAGCGACGGCAGCCGCGTCAGGTCCGAGCGCACCAGCAGGCCGACCACCGGCAGCACCACGAGCGCCAGCGCGAGGGTGGCCGGGACGGCCAGGACCCACGGGACGCGCGAACGGCCGGCCGGGACGGATCCCGGCCGGCCGTTCGCGAGCCGCTTACTGCGCAGGGCCGAACCCGGCCTTCGTCAGCTCGTTCTTGCCTTCGGCACCGAGGACGAAGTCGTCGAACTCCTTGGCCAGCGCGCCCTGGCCGCCCTTGACCACGGCGATCGGGTAGCTGTTGACCGCCTGGGCCGCCTCGGGGAAGTCGACCTTGTCGACCTTGCCCGCGGCCGACGTCGTGTCGGTGACGTAGACGAGGCCCGCGTCGGCGTCACCGGAGGCGACCTTGTTCAGCACCTGCTTGACGTCCTGCTCTTCGCTCTTCGGCTTGAGCGTGACGCCGGTCGCCGTCTCGACCTTCTTGGCCGCCGCACCGCACGGCACCTGCGGCGCGCAGGTGATCACGGTCAGGCCAGGCTTGTTCAGGTCGGCGAACGACTTGATGCCCTTGGGGTTGCCGGGGGCG
This sequence comes from Amycolatopsis kentuckyensis, assembly GCF_002155975.1. GTDB lineage: Bacteria > Actinomycetota > Actinomycetes > Mycobacteriales > Pseudonocardiaceae > Amycolatopsis > Amycolatopsis kentuckyensis. Next base: position 11,920 of record NZ_MUMI01000632.1, on the reverse strand, counting down.
ACCGCGATGGCGAGCTTGTTGGTCCCGAAGACCGTCGGCTGGCCGTCGATCACGCCGCCCTGGACGGCCTTGTCCATGGTGGCCTGGTCGGCCGAGGCGAAGACGTCCGCCTTGGCGCCGTTGGTCAGCTGCTGGACCAGGCCGGACGAGCCCGCGAAGCTGAACTTCACGGTGGTGCCCGGGTGCTTGGCCTCGAACGCCTTGCCGAGCGCGGTGAACGACTCGGTGAGCGACGCGGCGGCGAACACGGTCAGCGTGCCGCCACCGGCGTTCGCGGCCCCCTTGGGCGCGGGCGCGGTGACCGACGCGCCGGGCTGCGTGCTGGGCTCGTCCGAGCTGCTGCACGCGCCCGCGAACAGGGCGACGGCCGCCACGGCGAGAGCGAGCTTCTTCATTTACTTCCTTCCGGTGTCTCCACCACAACAGTGGTCGCTTTGACCACCGCGACCGCGAGCACCCCCGGGCGCAGGCCCAGCTCGCGGACGGCTTCGGTACTCATCAGGGACACCACGCGGTGCGCCCCGCACTGCAGTTCCACCTGAGCCATCACCTTGTCGGTGATGACCTCGGTGACCAGCCCCACGAACCTATTGCGGGCGGACCGGCCGACCGCCGACGGGTCGTCGGGCGCGGCGGCCTGCGCCCGGGCGAACCCGGCGAGCTGGGCGCCGTCGACGACCTTGCGGCCGGCGGCGTCGTCGGTCGCGGTCAGCTGCCCCGCGCGCACCCACCTCCGGACGGTGTCGTCGCTGACGCCGAGCAGGCGCGCGGCCTCGGACAACCGAAATTGCGGCATGCCGCAGACATTATCTCCGCAGTTGAGGAAAAGCTATGCGGGGCGCGCCTCGCCCATCACTTCGGCGCGCAGCTGTTCGAGGATGACGTTCTGATAACGCTCGATAACTTTTCGCTCGGCCGGGGAGAACTGCGCGAGCTGCTCGCGGAGGGCGTCGAAGGCCGACTCGAAGAGCGGCGCGAAGCGCTCGGCCGCTCCCGGCACCACCTCGACCAGGACCTTGCGGCGGTCCTCGGGGTCGCGCACGCGGCGGACCAGGCCGACCTTCTCCAGCCGGTCGATGACGCCGGTGACCGCGCCGGTGGACAGGCCGGTCAGGCCGGCGATCCGGCCGGCGGTGAGCGGTCCACCGGCCTGGATCACCAGGTCGAACGTCTTGTGGTCGGTGCCGGACAGGCCCATCCGCTCGGCGATCCTGGCGTGCCGCAGGACGGTGAAGGTGCTGCCCTGCCTGCCCAATTCCGCGAAGCGGAAGAGTTCCTCATCGGTGACCGGGTAAGTCTTTTCCGTCACGGGCCCTCGTTAGTTCGTCCACTGAACCACTCACTGCGCAAAGTATCCCAAGGGGCCGTTGCGGAGCTACTCTGTGCGTAATGACAGCAGTGGATCTCGGGTTTCCTCGCGTCCCCGGTACACGAGGATCTTCTCGCGTGCCCCGGCCCGAGAACCCCCATCTCATCGACACCTTCGGCCGGGTGGCCACCGATCTGCGGGTTTCCCTGACGGACCGGTGCAACCTGCGCTGCACCTACTGCATGCCCGCGGAGGGCCTCGACTGGATGCCCGGCGAGCAAGTGCTGACCGACGACGAGCTGGTCCGGCTGATGCGGATCGCCGTCGAAATGCTGGGCGTCACCGACATCCGGCTCACCGGCGGCGAACCGCTGCTGCGGCCGGGCCTCGAGGACCTCGTCGCGCAGATCACGGCGTTGTCGCCCCGGCCGCGGCTGTCCATGACCACCAACGGGATCGGGCTGGCGCGCCGCGCGGCGGCCCTCGCCGGGGCGGGGCTGGACCGGATCAACGTCTCGCTCGACACCGTCGACCCCGAGCTGTTCAAGACGATCACCCGCCGCGACCGGCTCTCGCACGTGATCGCGGGCCTCGCCGCGGCGCGGGACGCCGGGATGTCGCCGGTGAAGGTCAACGCCGTGCTGATCCGCGGGCTCAACGAGACCGAAGCCGTGCCGCTGCTGAAGTTCTGCCTCGACGAGGGCTACCACCTGCGGTTCATCGAGCAGATGCCGCTGGACGCCCAGCACGGCTGGAACCGCGGCGAGATGATCACCGCGGCGGAAATCCTTTCGATGCTGGAGGCGGAGTTCACGCTGACGCCGTTCCCGGTGGCGCGGGGCGGTGCGCCGGCCGAGCGCTGGCTGGTCGACGGCGGCCCCGGCGACGTCGGCGTGATCGCGTCGGTGACCCGGCCGTTCTGCTCGGCCTGCGAACGGACGCGGCTGACGGCCGACGGGGCGGTGCGCTCGTGCCTGTTCAGCAACGACGAAACGGATCTGCGGTCCCTCGTGCGCGCGGGCGCGCGCGATGAGGAGGTCGCGGACGCCTGGCGGGCGACGATGTGGGGCAAGCTCGCCGGGCACGAGATCAACGACGCCGGGTTCGCGCAGCCGATCCGGCCGATGAGCGCGATCGGCGGTTGACGTGGCGACGGTGACCATCGTGGTGCGGTACTTCGCGTCGGCGCGGGCCGCGGCGGGTGTCGAAGAGGAGAAGGTGCAGCTGCCGGCCGGGGCGTCGGTCGCCGACGCGGTGGCCGAGCTGCGCCGCCTCCACCCGGTGGGCCTGCCGCGGCTGCTGGAGGCGGTCAGCTACCTGCTGGACGGCATCGCGGTCCGCGACCTGGCCCGCCCCCTGCGGGACGGCGCCGAGCTGGACGTCCTCCCCCCCTTCGCCGGCGGCTGACCGCCACGGGCCCCGCTCGCGTGCTTGAAGGGTCGGCACGCGTGTCTGGAGGGTCAACTCGCGTGATTGAGGGGTCGACACGGCCGAAGCCGTAAGGAGTTGCTCCGTCCGGCGGAGGCGCCGAGGGTTCGTTCTCCCTGTAAACCGGCGACCGCTCGGGTACGGGGGCCGACCGCTCGGCGACCGGCCTTTCGGCCCTCGGCGTGGCGCGTCACCGATTCCGGGTGTTCGCGGGAAGCTGATCGCGACCGGCCACCACGCCTTCCGGTGACCCGTTTCACCTGGTCCGTCGCCCTGTGTCGGCGTCAGCGCGGGGGTGCGGCGGCCGGGATCGCTCCGACCGGGTCGGGAAACCCCACGAACAGGTGGGACTCCTGTGACTCTTGGGGCAAGTGGGGCACGATTGTCAAGTCTGGCGCCGTCCCCCGCGGGCCCATAAGATGCGCGCTTCAATCGCGATCCGGGCGGCGCGAATGGCCCATTCGCTACCCGAAACACGTGATGCAAGCCTCACGATCCGTGTTTTATCTCGGGTAGGAAACGGGCAGATAACGGCCCTCTGACCTGCATCAACAGGCGTATCGGACGGGGTTGCGTGCCGTTACTGTGACGTAGGTCACGCCTCGAATAATTTCCGATCACGGCCATCGTTACGTACCGTCGCTTTTCGGTTGGCCCCGACCAACCAGCACGACCGGGAATCCGTAGCGCCTAGCCCTGTCCGACGGATCCCCGGACCCATACCCCGAGCGAAAGCATTTCCGGACAGGGGCGAGGGGACGACGAAGACGCGCCGTGCGTCGGACTCGTCTGCCGGCCTGAGACGGTCGGCGCCAGGACCCCGATCCTGACCCTCACACCGGTTCGTAGGCGCTGGGAAACCGAGAAGCATCCAAATGTCTTACCGAGGCAAGCACCGCAAGATGTCCGCAGCCACCCGCACCGTCGCTCGCGTCGCCATCGCGGGCATCGCGGTCGGCGCTCCCCTCGCGATCGCCGCGACCCCCGCGTCGGCGACCAACTGGGACGCCATCGCGCAGTGCGAGAGCAGCGGCAACTGGAACACCAACACCGGCAACGGCTACTACGGCGGCCTGCAGTTCTCGCAGAGCACCTGGAAGGCCTACGGCGGCACCGGCAGCGCGGCGAACGCTTCCCGCGAGCAGCAGATCGCCGTGGCCGAGCGCGTCCTGCAGGGTCAGGGCATCGGCGCCTGGCCGGTCTGCGGCAAGAAGGGCGGCAGCGGTTCGGCGGCCCCCAAGGCCACCGGCAAGGTCACCAAGAAGGTGACCCCGAAGAAGAGCACGACCGCGCCCGCCCCGAAGAAGGCGGCGTCGGCCCCGGCCGCCCCCGCGGCGACCGGCGTGAGCAGCTCCAACCCGGCCGGTGACTACACCGTCGTGGCGGGCGACACGCTGTCCAAGATCGCCAAGCAGTTCAACGTCCAGGGCGGCTACCAGAAGCTGCAGGACCTGAACGCGAAGTACATCCCGAACGCGGACCTGATCCTCGTCGGGCAGAAGATCGCCACCAAGTGACGATCACGCAGTGATGCGCGAGTCCGGCCTCGAGCCGTGACCTGACAGGGCTCCCACCGCCGATCCCCCGGGCGGTGGGAGCCCTTCACGCGTTCCACGGACCTCTGGCGCGTCAAGCGCCCCGGTGACACCCCAGGCCCCCGAAAACGGCCTCCAGCGGCCCCACAGGCGCGCCAACGCCGCGTCTTGCACAACTTCCCCCCGCGCGGCGGAGACACGCTCTCAGCGCGCCCGGATCCGCTCCGCCTCCGCCAGCTGCATCCGCTCGCCCTTGCGCAGGACCTCGATCACCAGCTCCAGCTGCTCCGGCGAGTAGCCCGCCAGCAGGGCCCGGCCCGCCCGCTCGATCGGCCCGTAGACCTCCTCCAGCAGCCCCGCCGCCTTCGGGGTCAGCTCCACCACCGCCCGGCGCCGGTCGTCCGCGTCCGTGCGACGCGTCAGGTGGCCCGCGTTCGTGAGCCGCTGGATCGCCGTCGTGGTCGCGGCCGGGCTCAGGTTCGCCTCCGCGGCCAGCTTGCCCGCCGTCAACGTCCCCGCTGCCGCCACCAGGCCGATGATGCGCAGGTCCGTGCGGTTCACGCCGAACGCCGCGGCCGCCGCCTCGTCCACCACGTCGTTGGCCGCACCGAACGCCGCCGCGGCGAGCGTGGCCTCGGTGACCCGTGATTGCTTCGACACTCGAAAGAGTCTACCTTGGCCGGTAAGTATTTCGATAATCGAAAGGATTTGCCGTGCCGACCCACGCCGACCTGCCCGGCTGGCTCCGTCCCGCCAACCGCCTCGTCCGCCTCCTGACCAGCATGGGGCTGCGCCTGGGCACCATCCACGTCCTGACCGTCCCCGGCCGCCGCTCGGGCGTGCCACGGCCCACTCCGGTCTCCCCGCTCACCGTCGACGGCCACCGGTACGTTGTCGCCGGGCTGCCGGACGGCGACTGGGCGCGCAACGTCCGCGCCGCGGGCCGCGGCGAGCTCGCCTACGGACGCCGGAAGCAGGCCGTGACGCTCGAGGAGGTCACCGACGCCGCAACCCGCGCGCAGGTCATGCGGGCCTTCCCGCGCGAGGTGCCGGGCGGGGTGCCGATGTTCGTCAAGCTGGGGCTGGTCACCGCCGCCGATCCGGACCAGTTCGCCGCGGCCGCCGACCGGGTCGCGGCGTTCCGGATCACGGCGAGTTGACCCACTCGTCCGAGCCGTCGGTGAAGTGCTGGTGCTTCCAGACCGGCAGCCGCGCCTTGACCTCGTCCACCAGCTCCGAGCACGCCGAGAAGGCCTGCCCGCGGTGCTCCGCCGCCACGGCGCAGGCCAGGGCGACGTCGCCGATCGTCAGCGCCCCCAGCCGGTGGCTCACGGCCACCGCGCGGACGCCGGTCCAGCGCGCCGACAGGTCCGCGACGACGTCGGCGATCACCTGGCTCGCGCTCGGGTGGCCTTCGTACGTCAGGTCGCGGACGCCCTTGCCGCCGTCGTGGTCGCGGACCACGCCCGCGAACGTCACCACCGCGCCCGCCGCGTCGTCCTCGACCAGGCGGGCGTGCTCCTCGACCGACAGCGGCTCCTCGGTCACCAGGGCTCGCGCGACCCGCACCGAGGGGGCCGGCGCCGAGGGACGCGGGTGGTCGCCGCCCGCCAGCTGGTCGACGGCGTGCTCCAGGACGCCGTCCAGCACGCCCAGGCCGTCCTTGACGCCGCCGCTGGAGCCCGGGAGGTTCACCACCAGGGTCCGGCCCGCCACCCCCGCCACACCGCGCGACAGCACCGCGGTCGGCACCTTCGGCAGGCCGGCCGCGCGGATCGCGTCCGCGACACCCGGCAGCTCGTGGTCCAGGACCGCGCGGGTGACGTCCGGGGTGCGGTCGGTCGGCGAGATGCCGGTGCCGCCGGTGGTGAGCACCACGGCGACCCCGTCGGCCAGCGCCGCCCGCAGCGCGACACCCACCGGGTCGCCGTCCTCGACGACGACCGGCGCCGGCACGTCGTACCCGCGGTCCGCCAGCCAGGCGGCGATCACCGGGCCGGTCTTGTCCTCGTAGACGCCCTTCGCGGCGCGGTTGGACGCCACGATCACGCGCGCGCTGCGCTTCACGGCCGCTCCCAGGTTCCGGTCTTGCCGCCGTCCTTGCGGAGCAGGCGGACCTCGTCCAGCGTCGCCGCCGGGTCGACGGCCTTGATCATGTCGTGCAGGGTCAGCCCGGCGACGGCCACCGCGGTCAGCGCTTCCATCTCGACGCCGGTGACGTCGGTGGTCTTCGCCGTCGCGCGGATGCCGACCTCGGCCTCGCCGAGCGTGAACTCGACCTTGACCCCCGACAGCGCGATCTGGTGGCACAACGGGATCAGCTCGGGCACGCGCTTGGCGCCCATGATCCCGGCGATGCGCGCGGTCGCCAGGGCGTCGCCCTTGGGAAGGCCGTCGGTGGCCAGCAGCCGGAGCACCTCGGCGGTGGTCCGCACGGTCCCGGCGGCGAGCGCGGTGCGCGCGGTGGCGGTCTTGCCGGAGACGTCGACCATGCGGGCGGCACCGGTCTCGTCGACGTGGCTGAGTTCACTCACCAGCCGAGGCTACTTCCGGATCAGCGCTCCGCGAGCACGGCCTTCCGGACCGCCTCCGCAACCGCCGGCGCCACCGCGGTGTCGAACACGCTCGGGACGATGAACGACGCGTTCAGCTTGCCGTTGTCGACGACGTCGGCGATCGCGTCGGCCGCCGCGAGCAGCATGTTGTCGTCGATGTTGTGCGCGTGCGCGTCCAGCAGGCCCCGGAACACGCCCGGGAACGCCAGGACGTTGTTGATCTGGTTCGGGAAGTCGCTGCGGCCCGTCGCCACGACCGCCGCGTGCTTCTGGGCCTCCATCGGGTCGATCTCCGGGTCCGGGTTGGCCAGCGCGAAGACCACCGCGTTCTTGTTCATCGTCGCCACCTGCTCGGCGCCGAACAGGTTGGGGGCTGACACGCCGATGAACACGTCGGCACCCACCAGCGCCTCGTGCAGGGTGCCGCTGACCTGCTCCTTGTTCGTGTGCGACGCGATCCAGGCCAGGTTGTCGTCGAGGTTGCCGCGTGCCGAGTGGACGATGCCGTCGATGTCCGCCGCGACGATGTCGCCCGGGTTCTTCTGCAGCAGGAGGCGGATGATCGCCGAACCGGCCGCGCCGACGCCGCTGACCACGATCTTGCAGTCCGTGATGTCCTTGCCCACCACGCGCAGGGCGTTGCGCAGCGCCGCGACGACCACGATCGCCGTGCCGTGCTGGTCGTCGTGGAACACCGGGATGTCCAGCTGCTCGCGCAGGCGCTTCTCGATCTCGAAGCAGCGCGGCGCCGCGATGTCCTCGAGGTTGATGCCCGCGTACACCGGGGCCAGCGCCTTGGCGATCATGATGATCTCCTCGGTGTCCTGGGTGTCCAGGCACACCGGCCACGCGTCGACGTCGGCGAACTTCTTGAACAGCGCCGCCTTGCCCTCCATCACCGGCAGCGCGGCGGCCGGGCCGATGTTGCCGAGGCCGAGCACCGCCGAGCCGTCCGTCAGCACCGCGACCGTGTTGCGCTTGATGGTCAGCCGGCGCGCGTCCTCGGGGTTGGCGGCGATCGCCTGGCAGACGCGGGCCACGCCCGGGGTGTAGGCGCGGGAGAGGTCGTCACGGTTGCGGAGCGCGACCTTCGGGGTGACCTCGATCTTGCCGCCGAGGTGGATCAGGAACGTCCGGTCGGAGACCTTGCGGACCTTGACACCCGGCAGCGAGTCCAGCGTCTGGGTGATGTCGTTCGCGTGGTTCTCCGACAGCGCGTTGGCGCTGATGTCGACCACGATCGATTCGGAGTGGGACTCGACGACGTCGAACGCGGTCAGCACGCCGCCGACCCGGCCGACGGCGGCGGTCAGGTCACCGGCCGCGGTGACCGAGGCCGGGGCCTCCACCCGGACGGTGATCGAATATCCGGGACCGGGAACCGGCATGGCACTACCCCCGTGGTGGGAAAGGTGGGCTGGGACGGGTGGAAACCTACTCCCGTGACCGCCCTCACGAGGGGCCGATACCGGTACTGACCAGTAACTATGCGATCAGCGGTTGATCTCGGTCTCCGGGTGCACGTAGGGCACCGTGTCGAGGGGGAAGGTGATGTCGCCGAACGGCGACAGCGCGCCCTGGCGATCGGCCGCGAGCTCGGTCACGGGGTGCTCGCCGTCCTCGCCCGGCCAGGTCGGGTCGACGCCCTTGTGCTTCTTCTCACCCTTGGCCACAACGTCCTCCACAACCGGTCTTCGGCTTACGCAGACAGTCTGCCTCAGCCCGCGCAGCCCGGCGCAACCGCCCGGTACCCTGGTCTTCTATGCCCGCGACCTCTTTGGCGGACTGGCTGCGTGCGGAGTCCGACGACGCACTCGCAGAGCTGCTCCGCACGCGGCGCGACCTGTCCACGCCCCCGCCCTCCGACAGCACGGTGCTGGCCACCCGGGCCGGCACGCCGGGCTCGGTCGCGCGCGCCTGCGAAGACCTCGACACGTTCACCCTGGCTGTGCTCGAAGCCTGCCTGCTCGCCGGCGCCGACCGCGACCCGGTGCCGGTCGAAGACGTCGCGAAGCTCGTCGGCACCGACATCGCCGAGCCGCTGGCGTGCCTGCGCGCGCGGGCCCTGACCTGGGGTCCGGACGACGCCCTGCGCGTGCCGCCCTCGGCCCGGGAAGCGCTCGGGCCGTTCCCGGCCGGGCTGGGCACGTCGGTGCCTTCGCTGGCCGGCGAAGACCTCGGCGCGCGGCTGGCCGAGCTGTCCGACGACGAACGCGGCGTGCTGACCGCCCTCGCCGCCGGGCCGCCGATCGGCCGCACCCGCGACGCCGGCCTCGACCTCTCGCTCGAGAAGGCCGAAACGCCGGTGCAGAAGCTGCTCGCCCGCGGCCTGCTGCTGCGGCGTGACGACCAGACCGTCGAGCTGCCGCGCGAGCTCGGCATCGCGGTGCGCGGCGGGGCGTTCGCGCCCGGCACGCTCACCGAGCCCGCCCTGCCGGTCCACCCGCACCAGCCGTCCACCCTGGACGAGGCGGCGGCCGGTGAGGCGATGGAGTTCCTGCGCCACACCGAAGCCCTGCTGCGCGCGTGGTCGGCGGCGCCGCCGCCGGTGCTCAAGTCGGGCGGCCTCGGCGTGCGGGAACTGAAGAAGCTCGCCAAGGACCTGGAGATCGACGACGCGCAGGCGATCCTGCTGGCCGAGCTGGCCGTGGGCGCCGGGCTCGTCGCGGACAGCGAGACGACCGTCCCCGAGTGGGTGCCGACGACGCTGACCGACTCGTGGCTCGCGTCGCCGACCGCGCAGCGGTGGATGACGCTCGCCCAGGCGTGGCTGGAGCTGCCCCGGCTGCCGGGGATGGCCGGCGGGCGCGACGCCAAGGACAAGCCGATCGCGCCGCTGTCGGAGGACCTGCGCCGCCCGCTGGCGCCGGTCGCGCGGCGGCGGGTCCTCACCGCGCTGGCCGACCTGCCCCGGGGCGCCGGGGTGAAGAGCGTCGACGAGCTGGTCGCGGTGCTGGCCTGGCGGGCCCCGCGCCGGGGCGGGCGGCTGCGGGACGAGACCGTCCGCTGGACGATGGCCGAAGCGAGCGCGCTGGGGATCGTCGGGCTCGGCGGCCTCACGACGGCGACGCGGGCGCTGCTCGCCGATGACCGGCCGGGCGCGGTCGAGGCGATCCTGGACGCGCTGCCCGCGCCGGTGGACCGCGTGCTGCTGCAGGCCGACCTGACGGTCGTCGCGCCCGGGCCCCTGGAACCGGAGCTGGCGGCCGAAATCTCAGCCGTGGCCGACGTCGAGTCGGCGGGGCACGCGACGGTCTACCGGATCACCGAGGCATCGGTGCGGCGCGCGCTGGACACCGGCCGCACGGCCGACGAGCTGCACGCGCTGTTCAAGTCGAAGTCGGCGACCCCGGTACCGCAGGGACTGAGCTACCTGATCGACGACGTCGCCCGGCGGCACGGACGGCTGCGCGGCGGCGTCGCGGCGTCGTTCCTGCGCTGCGACGACGAGGCGCTGCTGGCCGAGGTGCTGGCCCACCCGGTCGCGGCGGAGCACGCGCTGCGGCTGATCGCGCCGACGGTCGTGATCAGCCCGGACCCCCTGCACGAGGTCCTGGCGGCCCTGCGCGGCGCCGGCTTCGCCCCGGCGGCGGAGGGCCCGGACGGCCGGGTGGTCGACATCCGGCCCGGCGGCCGCCGCCTGCCGGCCAAGGCCCGCGCGGCCCGCCGCAGCCCGGGCGAGCAGGCGGTGCTGACGGAGGACCAGGCGGCCCGGATCGTCTCCAACCTCCGCGCGGGCGACGCGGCTTCGGCCCGCCGCCGCGGTTCCGCGGTGCGAGCACCGGTCGGCGGCGGCGCGGACACGTCGGCGACGCTGGAACTGCTGTCCCGGGCGACGCTGGAGCGCCGCGAGGTGTGGATCGGGTTCGTGGACTCCCGGGGAACGGCGAGCCAGCGCGTGGTCCGGCCGGTGCGCGTCGGCGGCGGGGTCCTCGAAGGCGAGAACAACGAGCGCTATTCGCTGCACCGGATCACGTCGGCCGCGCTGGTCGAGGACTGACGCCGGATCCGGTGAATTCCCGCCGGACCGCTTCGGGCCGGTGGTAAGCGTGGTGCATGAAGCGGGGAACACGCGTGACCGCCCTGGCCGCGGCAACGGTGCTCGGCGGAGCCGGGACCGCGGCGGCGGCCGCGCCGCCCGTCCACTTCGCGTACACCGTCACCGGGACCACCCACATCGCGAAGCCGGCCGCCGACCTCGAGCTCGGCCCGGGCCGGTTCGCCGTCGACATCGGACCGGGCACCTTCTCCGGCACGATCACGCTGCCGCCGGTCGAGGTCACCCGCTCGGTGCCGGGCGTGGGCCGGGTCGGCGGAACCGTCACGTTCGGCCCCGGCCACGCCGAGGGCTCGGTGTCCGGCGGCTTCTCCGGTTCGGCGACCTGGCCGGTGACGCTCTCCGACGTCCGCGTCAACGGGGCGCCGTACGACGTCGGCGCGGAGTGCGGCACGGCCGAGCCGGTGACGACCGAATGGACTTCGGACGAGTTCGCCGTGGCCAAGGGCGGCCGGCTCGAATCGACCTACGCGATCGGCGCCTTCGAGAACTGCGGTTCGGCGACACCGCTGATCAACGGGTTCGTGCCGGGGCCCGGCAACACCATGGCCCTCGACCTCGCCCCGGCCGCCTAGAGGGCGCGCAGGCCGGCCAGGACGCGTTCCATGAACTCGCGGGACGACCGGTCGCCGAGGATCAGCTCGGTCTGGTGGATCAGCACCAGGCCGATGTCGGCCATGTCGCCGACCAGCACCTTCACCACGCCGAGGGGCAGCCGCAGGTGCGCGGCGATCTCGGCGACGGACCGGGTGTCCAGGCACAGGTCGCAGATCCGGCGGTGCTCGACCGAGCGGACCCCGCGGTAGCGGCGCCCGTCGTCGGACGTCGAGACGAGGGCCTCCAGCGCCAGGTTGTGCTCGGACCGGGTGCGGCCGCCCGTGCGGGTGTACGGGCGGACCCGCGACCCGGGGGACGCGACGGGCACCGGGCTCGCCACGCGGGCCGGCTCGTTCCAGGCCGGGTCCTCCCACGGTTCCGGGTTCGGGATCCAGCGGGTCTCCGGGTCCGGCGGCGGCGTCCAGTCGGCGGGCGGCGG
>NZ_MUMI01000631.1 GCF_002155975.1 Amycolatopsis kentuckyensis | reverse complement strand
GTCCGCGGCCGGGGTCGCGGGGGACAGGTCGGCGCTCTCGACCAGCGCGGCCTGCCGTGCGACCGACTCGGCGGCCGCCGTGGTGGCCGGGCCCGGGTCCAGTTCGGCCAGGTAGCGGGCGACCCGGACGGCCGCCCGGGGCAGCGGCAGCGTGTCCCCGGCCAGGCTGACCAGGCCCGCGACCGACGGCTCGGCGGCCGCGACCCGGGGAGCCGCCTTGCCGCCACCGCTGAGGCCCAGGACGAACACCCGCGCCGGGTCCACCCGCCGCCGCTCCTGCAGCAGGCGAACGGCGGCGACCGCGTGCGGCACGTACTCGTCGACCATCGTGAAGCCGGGGGCGGAGCCGGTCTCCGGGTGGACGTGGGTCACCTTGTCGAACCGGGCCACCGCGACCCCGCGGGAGGCCAGCCCCCACGCCAGGTCCTTGAACGGCTTGTTGGGCCCGGTCGTCAGGTCGCGGTCGGCCGGCCCCGAGGCGAGCAGCACCAGCCCCGGCCACGGCCCCCGTCCCCGGGGAACGGTGATCGTGCCGGGCACCGCGAGCGGGCCGGCGCCGACGGTGACCTCGTGCTCGGTGAACCGGTCCGGCTCGGCGTAGGCCGGGGGCTCCCAGGGCGTGCCGGACGGCGGTGCGAGGCGCAGGCCGTGCAGCAGGCCGGTGTCGTCGACCGACATCACCACCGTGAGACCCCCGCGCGCACAGGCCACCGGGACGCTCACCCGGACCAGCCCCGCCGCGGGCGGCTCGCTCACCGGGGTGCCGACCGCCCGGACCGGCCCGGTCTTGGCGATCTCCGTCTCCCAGCCGACCCGGAGCGTCCCGGCCGACGCCGCCGCCCGCAGCCGCGGCGCGAACCGCGCCTCGACCTCCGCGAACCGTCCCGCGGCCGTCTGGTCGACGACCGCCCGCGCGACCGCCGCCGGATCCGTGTCCCTCGTCATCCGACCCCCAACGTTCTCATGTTTTGCGAACGGTATCACGACATGAGAACATTAGGCAGTGGACACCTTGGAACTCCTGGGGCACCCGGTGCGGCTGCGGATCGTGCACGCCCTGCGTGGCGAGCGGACGCTCACCACCGCCCAGCTCGGCGCCCTGCTGCCGGACGTCTCGAAAGCCATGCTCTACCGGCACGTCGACCTGCTCGCCGCCGGCGGGGTCCTGGAGGTGGCCGACGAACGCCGGGTCCGCGGCGCGGTCGAGCGCCACTACCGGCTGCACCGGGACCGGGCGTCCATCGACCCCGGCGAGGCCGCGTCGATGTCGGCCGAGGACCACCGGCGCGGGTTCGCCGTGGCCCTCGCCGCCCTGGTCGCCGAGTTCAACGCCTACCTCGACCGCGACGACGCCGACCCGTCGGCCGACCCGGTCGGCTACCGGCAGCACGCGGTCTGGCTGAGCCGGGACGAGCTCGTGGCCCTCGTCGGCGAACTGCGGGCCGCGATCCTCCCGCGGCTGGCCAACCCGGCCACCCCCGATCGCACGCGGTACCTGCTCAGCCCGATCCTCTTCCCCAGTGAGCCACCCGCGGCCGGTTGAGCACCTACTACGGTGAGGCCATGCGGATCGCGATTCTCGACGACTACCAGGACGTCGCCCTCACCTTCGGTGACTGGGACTCGCTGCAGGCCGACATCACGGTCTTCACCGAACCCCTGACCGACGTCGTCAAGCAGCTGCAGGGCTTCGAGTGCGTCGTCGCGATGCGCGAGCGCACCCGGTTCCCGGCCGAGGTGCTCGACGCCCTCCCCGACCTGAAGCTGCTGGTCAGCACGGGCAAGCGGAACGCGGCCATCGACGTGGCGGCCGCGCGGCGCAACGGCGTCGTCGTGTCTGCCACCGGCTACATCGGGGAGCCGACCGCCGAGCACACCTGGGCGCTGATCCTCGCCGCTTCGCGGAACCTGCCGCAGGAGTTCCGGTCGATGCGCGAGGGCGGCTGGCAGACGTCGGTCGGCACCATGCTGCACGGCAAGACGCTCGGCCTGCTCGGCCTCGGCAGGCTCGGTGCGGGCGCGGCGAAGATCGGGCAGGTCTTCGGGATGGAGACCATCGCCTGGAGCCAGAACCTGACGCAGGAGAAGGCGGACCCGCACGGCGTCACCGCGGTGTCCAAGGACGAGCTGTTCGCGCGCTCGGACGTGCTGTCGATCCACCTGGTGCTCGGCGAGCGGACCCGCGGCCTGGTCGGGGCGGCCGAACTCGCCGCGATGAAGCCGACGGCGTTGCTGGTGAACACCTCGCGCGGCCCGATCGTCGACGAGGCGGCACTGGTGGACGCGTTGCGGCGCAAGGAGATCCGCGCCGCCGCACTGGACGTGTACGACACCGAGCCGTTCCCCGCCGACCATCCACTGAGGACACTCGACAACGCGGTCCTGACGCCGCACATCGGCTTCGTCACGCGGGAGGTCTACGAGATCTTCTACGGCGACGCGGTCGAGGACATCGCGGCCTACCAGGAGGGGGAACCGATCCGCGTCATGACGGAGTGAAGAAGGTGTGCGGCCCGCCGGGGCCCGAGGTCCCCGCACCGGCCCAGCGGCGGGCCTGCACCCTTCGATGACACCACCCGCGCCCGGCGGGCGGCAGGGTCTTTGGGCCCTGTCCCGGCCGGGTCGTTGGGCATCACGTCCGGTCCGCGAATTTCCCTCAGGGAGAGGGAGCGGCGTCCGGGGCGCAGGTCGTCCCCGCCGCCGGGGCCGGCCAGGTCCGTCAGGTACCGCACGACGGCCGCCGACGCGCAGGCGCTCGGGGCGTCCAGCGACGTGCGGCCGTAGCCGTCCACGACGAGCACGCGGCCCGGGGCCGCCGGCATCGCGGCCAGGGTCTGGGCCAGCCGCTTCCGCCGGCCGGACTGGTGGAGCGCGCTGGTGATCGTCTTCACCAGGGAGGCCACGCCCGGGCCGCGGGAGGCGTGGGCGAAGACGCCGGCGAACTTCCGCTTCGGGTCGCCCGCGGAGAACCGGTCCAGCTCCTGCTGCTGCGCGCCGACGACATCGGCCCGCACGTCCACCGGCTGCGCCGGCGACATCGGCCCGCACGTCACCGGCCGCCGCTCCCGGCCCGGCTTCCCGACGGTCTGCCGCAGGAGGTCCAGGTCGCGGGCCGCGTTCGCCGTCGAGAGGTGGCTCAGCAGGGCTCCCGAGGCGGCGCAGGCCCTGCCCGTCGCCGCGCTCGCGGCGAAGCACGCGTCCGGCTGCCTGACCGGGGACCCGATCGGCGGGAGGTGGTCCGCGCCGGGACAGCTGATCGGCGCCGACCCGCCGATCCCGCGCGGGTCGAAGCTCACCAGGTCGAACCGGGCCCGCAGCTCCGGCGGGTAGCGGGCGGCGAACCGGGTCAGCTCGCCGACGCCGTCCGTGCCCGGGCCGCCGAAGTCGAAGAACAGCGAGCCGAGCCGCCGCCCCGGGTCACCCGCCGGCAGCCGGATCACCGGCAGCGTGACCGTGGCGCCCTCCGGCTCGCGGTAGCTCAGCGGCACGGCCGCGGCCGCGCACTGGAACGGCCCGTGGCAGGGCGCCCAGCGTTTCCGGGGCGGGGGCCGGTGCGGGTGCGGCCTGGGGCGCGCTGCAGGCGGCGAGCAGCAGGAGGGCGGCGAGAAAGCCCGTTTCACGCGCCCAGTTCCGCCAGGACGGCGTCGGTGTAGCGCGGCCAGGCTTCGGCGGCCCAGGGGCCGAACGCGCGGTCGGTCAGCGCGACGCAGGCCGCGCCGGCGGAAGGGTCGACCCAGAGGAACGTGCCCGACTGGCCGAAGTGGCCGAACGTCCGCGGCGAGCTGTGCGCGCCGGTCCAGTGCGGGCTCTTGTGGTCGCGGATCTCGAAGCCGAGGCCCCAGTCGTTGGGCTTCTGGTGCCCGAAACCGGGCAGCACACCGGAAAGGCCGGGGAACACGACGTTCGTCGCTTCGGCCACGGTGGCCGGGTCCAGCAGCTTGGGGGCCTGCAGTTCGGCGGCGAACGCCACCAGGTCGTCCACAGTGGACACCGCACCGGCCGCGGGGGAGCCCTCGAGCGCCGTCGACGTCATGCCGAGCGGGGCGAACAGCGCTTCGGCCTGGTACTGCGCGAAGGGAATGCCGGAGTGCTCGGCCAGCGCGTCGGCCAGCTGCTCGAACCCGGCGTTGGAGTAGAGCCGCCGGGTGCCGGGCGCGGCCATCGCCTTGTGTGCGTCGAACGCGAGCCCGGAGGTGTGGGCCAGCAGGTGCCGCACGGTCGAGCCCTCGGGGCCGGCCGGCGTGTCGAGCTCGACGACGCCTTCCTCGATCGCGATGAGCGCGGCGTAGGCGGTCAGCGGCTTGGAGACCGAGGCCAGCCGGAACTTCCGCGCCTGATCGCCATGACTGCCCACGACGCTTCCATCGGCCGCCACCACGGCCGTCGCGGCGTTGTCCACCGGCCACTCGTCGATCAGGCGCACGCTCTCCATGGGGCCAGCCTACGAAACGCCGCGAAGGCCCCCGCACCGGCTGTCGGGGAGCCGGTACGGGGGCCTTCGCGTGGGGTTACTCAGGCGTCGAGGTCGGTGGCGACGAGCTGGGCGACCGCTTCCACGGCCTCCTCGGCGCCCTCGCCCTCGGCGCTGATGACGACCTCGTCGCCGTAGCCGGCGCCCAGCGTCATCAGGTTGAGCACGCTGCCGGCGGCCACCGGGTCCCCGCCGGCCTTGGCGATCTGCACCGCGACGGGCTGCGCCGCGGCCGCCTTCGCCACCAGCGCGGCCGGCCGGGCGTGCAGGCCCACCTTGCTGGCCACGGCGACGCGTTTCTCCGGCATGTTCGTCCTCTCCCTACTGGTTTACGTCGGTGTTGATGTTACGCGGCGGCGGTGCGCTCGAGGTCCGACTCGATCGAGTCGTCCTCGCGGCCCGGCGTGCGCAGGTTGAACTTCGTGATCGCGAAGCGGAAGACCACGTAGTAGATGACCGCGTAGACGAGGCCGATCGGGATCAGCAGCCACGGCTTCTGCGCCGCCGGGGCACCGAAGTTGAGCAGGTAGTCGATCGCGCCGGCCGAGAAGTTGAAGCTCTGGTGGATGCCCAGCGCGTTGCAGATCGCCAGCGAGGTGCCGGTCATGATCGCGTGGAACAGGTACAGCGGCCACGCGACGAACATGAACGAGAACTCGATCGGCTCGGTGACACCGGTGAGGAACGAGGTCAGCGCCCCGGCGATCATCACACCGCCGACGACCTTCTTCTGTGCCGGGCGGGCCGTCTGCCAGATGGCCAGTGCGGCCGCCGGCAGCGCGAACATGAAGATCGGGAAGAAGCCCGTGGTGAAGGCGCCCGCCGACATCTTGCCCGCGACGAAGTTGTTGATGTCGCCGCCGTCGAAGATGAACCAGACGGGGACGTTCAGCAGCTGGTGCAGACCGACCGGGATGAGCAGGCGGTTCAGCGCGCCGTAGATGCCGCCACCGACGATCGGCGAGGCGGTGACCGCGTCACCGGCGGCCTCGATGCCGCTGTTGACCCAGTGGAAGACCAGGCCGAAGAGCACGCCGAGGATCACCATGACGCCCGCGGTGATGATCGGGACGAACCGGCGGCCGCCGAAGAACGCCAGGTAGGCGGGCAGCTTGATGCGGTGGTACTTCTGCCACAGCAACGCCGCCACGATGCCGACCACGACACCGGCGAGCACCGAGTACGGCCACTTGATCGGCTGGAGCTCGGTCACCCCGGCCGTGTACTTCGGCAGGTCCTTGAGCGGGGCGAACACCTGGACGACGGAACTGAACACGAAGAAGCCGACGACCGCCGCGACGGCGGTGGAGCCGTCGCCCTTCTTGGCGAAGCCGACCGCGATGCCGACCGCGAACAGCAGCGGCAGCCAGTTGAACAGCGTGCCGCCCGCGGCGCCCAGCACCGAAGCGACCTTGTTCCAGCCGAGGCCGTCCTTGCCGAGCATGTCGTCCTGGCCGAACCGGAGCAGGATGCCCGCCGCCGGGAGCACGGCGATCGGGAGCATGAGGCTACGGCCGAAGCGCTGAAGACCGGCGAGACCGCTGCCGCTCTTCTTCGCCCCCTCCGCGGTGGTGGAGCTCATCTGGATCCTCCATAGTGGGGTGGTTGACCGGGTTCCGGGGTGTTCCGGTCCAACTGCATGGTCACCTGGTAGTGATCTCCCCGGTACCAGGACGTGATGTCTTCGATGGGGTCGCCGCCTGCGCTGGAGACCCGCCGGAACACGAGCAGGGGGCTGCCGGCACGCATGCCGAGCAACCGGGCCGTCTCGCGGTCCGCGCCTTCGGCCCAGACCGTCTGCCACGCCTGGTCGGGACGCACACCGTACGTCTCGGCCAGCTGCGCGTAAATGGACTGGGTCAGGTCGAGCCCGAGCAGGCCGGGAGCCCGGCCCGCGTGGTACCAGCCGCGCTCGACGGCCAGGGGCACGCCGTCGGCGTGGCGCAACCGCACCAGGTGGTGCGCGGACGCGCCCTCGGCCAGGCCGAGGGCGTGCGCCGAGGCGGTGGGCGGCACCTCGGTGGCCGCCGAGACCACCTCGGTCGTCGGGGTCAGCCCCCGCCTCCGCATGTCGTCGGTGAACGACATCAGGTAGAGCTGCAGCTCCATCCGCCGGGCCGCGGTGAACGTGCCCTTGCCGCGGACCCGGGCGAGCAGGCCCTCCTCGACCAGCTTGCCGATCGCCGACCGGACCGTGAGCCGCGACACGCCGTAGCGCTGGGCCAGCTCGCGTTCCGACGGGATCGGCGCACCCGGCGGGAGCTCGCGCTCCACCGTGCGGCGGAGGATTTCCCGCAGCTGGGCGTGCTTGGGCGTGGGCCCGTTGACGACCCGGTCGGGTGGCGGGACGTGCGCTGCCGCGCTCATCGGCGTCACCCTCCTCGTTCTCGCTTCACCGGGGGACCGGTGCTCGCGTCCGGCCCGGAACATTGGTACGTTCCGGTCTAGACCAATGATCTGATGGGGCAGGATGCTCCGCCGCGCGGACGGGTGTCAACCACCGTTATCCGTTCGTGGCCCACGGCGGGGTGCAAGCGGGCGAACGGCGTAGTACAGGTGGACACGCGGTTCGCGTCAGGTTGGGAACAAACAGTGATCAAGGAGACCGCGATGGCGGATGACAGGCCCGAAAAGATCCTCGCGGCACTCGGCGGCGCGGGCAATCTCACCGAGGTCGAGGGCTGCATCACGCGGCTGCGCTGCGAGGTCGAGGACATGAGCCTCGTCGACGAGGGCGCGCTCAAGAAGGCCGGCGCGATGGGCGTGGTCAAGATGGGGTCGACGGCCCTGCAGGTGATCGTCGGGCCGGAGGCGGACACCATCGCCAGCGACATCGAGGACCTGCTGTGACGTTCGACATCCTCAGCCCGGTCGCCGGGCGCGTGGTGCCGATCACCGAGGTCCCCGACCCGGTGTTCGCGCAGGCCATGGTGGGTCCGGGCATCGCGGTCCAGCCGTCGGGCGGCCGCTCGGACGCGGTCGCGCCGGTGGACGGCACGGTGGCGACGCTGCACCCGCACGCGTACGTCATCGCGACCGAGGACGGCAAGGCCGTGCTGGTCCACCTCGGGATCGACACGGTCAAGGAGAAGGGCGAGGGCTTCACGCTGCACGTCGTCAAGGGCGAGCAGGTGCGGGCCGGTCAGCCGGTCGTCAGCTGGGACCCGGAGGCGGTGACCGCGGCGGGTTACTCGGCGATCGTCCCGGTCGTCGCGCTGGACGCCTCGGCGGAGGTTTTGTCCGGTTTGGACACCGAGCGCGAGGTGGCCGCCGGCGACCGGCTGTTCGCCTGGGACGCCTGAGCCGCTTCTGTCACGCGGCGACGACCGGGCCCCCGGAAAGCACGCGAACGGGCCCTTGTGGACCATCGTCCACAAGGGCCCGTTCGC
>NZ_MUMI01000630.1 GCF_002155975.1 Amycolatopsis kentuckyensis | reverse complement strand
CCGGCCGCTGGTCCCGACGTAGGCAAAAACGGGCATTTCGGACTAACGGTTCAAACCGGCATGGCGGCGTTACCGTTTCGTTATCTGTGACGGCTGCGCAGCGCGTCTCAGCTGGAGAACCGCTTCGCCAGGTCCCGCAGGCGTTCCACCGCGGCGGCCACCTGGTCGCCGGTGATGGCCAGGCCCGCCATCGGGCCACGGCCCAGGTTCTCGATCTGCTCGGCGAAGCGCAGGTACTCCCGGTGGGCGTGCTCCCGGCAGGCGAGGCAGGTGACGCTCTCCGGCCGCGGAGACGACATCGCGTAGGGCACCCGGATCCCGCAGCCGGTGGTGACGACGGCCGGTGCGTCGGTCGCGCGGCCCAGCATCGACGAGATCAGGTTGCGGACCTCGGGCCCCGCTTCCACCACCTTCCGCTCGACGTGGATGTGCGGATCGGTCCCGGTCATCTGTCCCGCGCCTTCGTCGAGGGCATCCCGCCACCAGGCTATCGGCCGGAATGGTTCAGAACCAGCGGCGGACGGCCTCCTCGAAGGAAGCCACGTCCGGATCCCGGTCGCCGGCCCACGCGACGATCCCGTCCGGCCGGACCAGCACCGCGCCGAACCCCAGGTCGTCGCGGGCCGGGCCGGCGACGTGCCGGACCCGGTCTCCCGCCGGGGGCAGCCGGCCGCCGAAGTCGAGCGCGACGCCGCGGCCGTCGTGCAGGAGGTCGGCGAGGCGGGTTCCGTCCGCCAGCACGAAGTCCGGCGCGTTGTGCCCGGCCAGGCCGGACTCGCCGAAGTAGCGCAGCGAGGTCCCCGACGTGCGCTCGAACACGTACGTCGTGCCGTCCCGGGTGGCGAGGAGGTCACCGAGAACCGACCGGGCGGCCCGGGAATGCGGGTCCGGGCGCATCACCGCCACCTGGGCGCGGGACCAGTCGAGCACCCGCGCGCCGACCGGGTGGCGTTCGGCGGTGTAGGTGTCGAGGAGGCCCGCAGGCGCGTTCCCCGCCACCGTCGCCGCGAGCTTCCAGCCAAGGTTCAGCGCGTCGCCGATGCCGAGGTTCAAGCCCTGGCCGCCCAGCGGCGAATGGATGTGCGCCGCGTCGCCGGCCAGCAGGACGCGGCCGCGGCGGTACGTCGTCGCCTGCATCGCGCGGTCGGTGAAGCTGGAAGCCAGGTGGACCTCGCCGAGCGTCACGCCGGTGCCGGACACCTTGCGCAGCACCGACTGGAGGTGCTCGCGCGTCGGCGGCCGGGACCGGTCGTACGCCCCGCCGTCGAAGTCCAGCACACCGAGGTGGCCCGGCTCCGACATCGTCACGTACATGCCCTGCGGGGTCACGGTGAAGCCCCGCCGGAGGAGACCGGGGTCGGCGAGCGTGACCAGCGCGAGGTAGCCGGTCAGCTGCGGCTCGGTGCCCGCGAACTCGAAGCCCGCCAGCCGCCGGACCGTGCTGCGGCCGCCGTCGCAGCCGACCAGCCAGCGGGCCGGGTACTCCTCCGCACCGGCCCGGGCGGTCACCGTCGAGCCGTCCTCGGTCACGGCCGTGACCGGAACGCCGCGGCGGATTTCGACGCCGAGCTCGCCGGCCCGCTCCGCCAGGACCGCCTCCACCGCTTCCAGGCTGGTCATGATGCCGTCGAGCGCCGGGCTGGGGAGCCGGTACGGCAGGCGCGCGAGGTCGACGTCGGCCGGGTCGAGGGGGGTTCCGGCGAAGTGGCCGACCGAGCGGGGCGCGGCTGCCTCGGGCCGTTCGTCCACCCCGGACGCGGCCAGCAGCGCCGGCAGCATTCCGCGGCGGTGGAACGCCTCCACCGAACCGCCCGACAGGCCCCGCAGGCCGAGTGGGAAGCTCCGCCACGGCGAACGCGGCTCCGGCTCCCGTTCGAGCACCAGCACCGTACGGCCCGCGAGGCCGAGTTCGCAGGCGAGGAACAGACCGACCGGGCCGGCCCCCACGATCACCACGTCATGCATGCCAAACCGCTTTCTCGAGGTCTTCACGTGCCCCGAGACTGACCGCCGTCACGCACACGGCGCGCACACCGCGCTCACGGCACCAGGCGGGCCGGATCGGCCGCGGCCACGGCCGATGTGGCGTCCAGCTCCCAGCCTTTCGCGTACGCTGCGGCGAATCCGTCCTCGCCGAGTGCGGCCCGGCCCCGGCCGGTGAGCTCGCGGACCTGCGGATCGGTGTGGTCGTGCGCGCCGCGCAGCCGGGCGGCGGCACCGAGCAGGACGGCCGATTCGCGCGGCCGCCCGAGTGCTCCGGCGAGCGCGGCCGTGTGCACCGTGACCAGCGACAGGATCGGCAGGTCCCGGGCCGCCAGCGCGGCCGCGTACGCCGCGCGCCCGGCCTGGTCCGCGCCGGCCAGGTCGCCCCGGGCCAGGCACAGCGCGGACCGCGCGCCGGCGATCAGCGTACGGGCGTGGTCCGAGGGGAATCCGGTGTCGCCGAGCAGCCGGCGTTCGGCGTCGTCGAGCAGGACGGCGGCTTCGTCCAGCTCGCCGAGGCGCACCCGCAGACCGGCTTCCCAGCCGTCGATCAGCACCGGCAGGTCCGCCGACGAAGCCCGCAGCGCCCGCGCCCGGGTCTCGCCGATGATTTCCAGGGCCCGACCGGGTTCGCCACGCCGGATGTGGAGGTCGAACCAGCGCAGGTCGTTGTAGAGCTGGTCGCCGAGGCTGGGCGCGCCGAATTCGCCCGCCAGTTCCCGGGTTTCCCGCAGGTCGGCCGTCGCGCCGCCGAGGTCGTCGTAACGCCGCAGCTGGGCCCGTATGGGCAGCGTCGCCGCCTGGCCCCACCGGTCGCCGGCCCGCCGGAAGCCGGTCAGGGCCGCCGCCACGTGGACGCGCACCCGGTCGAGCTCGCCCGCGTTCTCGGCGATCTCGGCCTGGAACAGGTGCGCCAGCGCGGACAGCCACTCGTCGTCACCCTCGGCCAGCTGCCGGAAGTGGGCGAGGGCGGTCCCGTCGCCCAGCAGGAAAAGCAGCATCGGGCCGAAGACGCGGTAGTGGCTCGGCAACCCCGGACGCGCCAGCAGCCGTCCGGCCAGCTCGCGCATCTCCGCGCGGTCCGCCGCGGCTTCCCCGGCGGTGATGCCCGACAGGATGTCCGCCCGGTTGAGCAGGTGGGCGGCCCGGGCGCAGTCCCGCTCGGGGGTCGGCTCGCCGGGCACCGCCAAGGCCTCGCCCAGCCAGTAGCCGGCGTCGGAGTCGCGGCCGAACATCTGCCAGTACCAGGTCAGCGCCAGAGCCAGGCCGATCGCGGCGGCGGAGTCGCCGGCGGCGCACACGTGCCGCAGCGAGGCGAGCGCGTTGTCGTACTCGGCGCCGATGGCGGCCATCGCCGCCAGCTGACCGGGCCCGCGCAGCTCGGGGTCGTGGCGGGCGAGCAGCGCGGCGAAGTGGGCGGCGGCCAGGTCGCGGGCCGGGCCGAGCTCACCGGCGTCGGCGAGGCGGTCGATCCCGTACTCGCGGAGGGTTTCGAGCATGCGGTAGCGGCCGGGCGCGAGCTGCAGCAGCGACCGGTCGACGAGGGCGGCCAGCAGTTCGGGGATCGCGTCGGCGGGCACGGCGCCGGCGCAGACGGCGGCGGCCGAAGCGGCCGTGACCCCGCCGGGCAGCACGGAAATCCGGTCCGCGACCGTGCGTTCGCGTTCGTCGAGCAGCTCCCAGCTCCACGCGATGACCGCACGCAGGGTGCGGTGCCGCGGCGGCGCGGTCCGGCTGCCGGTGGTGAGGAGCCGGAACCGGTCGGCGAGCCCGTCGGCCAGGTCGGGCAGCGACAGCGTCCGCAGCCGGGCCGCGGCCTTGGAGCTGGCCGCGGCCCGGCTGCGGAC
>NZ_MUMI01000063.1 GCF_002155975.1 Amycolatopsis kentuckyensis | reverse complement strand
CGTGGTCGTACTCGTTCCAGCGCGGATCCTCGACCACCGGGACGTCGCTGCCGAGCGCCTTCAGCGCCGTCGCCGCGGTGTCGCGCTGGCGGGCCAGCGAACCGGACCGGACCTGGCTGAAGACCACCCCGCGCCGCAGCAGTTCCGCACCGACCACAGTGGACTGTTCGAAGCCGCGCGGGGTGGTCTTCAGCCAGGTCCGGTCCGGTTCGCTGGCCCGCCAGCGCGACACCGCGGCGACGGCGCTGAAGGCGCTCGGCAGCGACGTCCCGGTGGTCGAGGATCCGCGCTGGAACGAGTACGACCACGTCGACATCGCGCTCCACCACGCCGGCGGCGCGCCGCAGGAGGATTCGCGGGCGTACCAGGGGGTCTTGGACGCGGCGCTGACCGCGTGGACGTCGGCAGGCGATTCGGGGCCGTGCGCCGAGACGTGGCCCGCGTTCCTCGCGCGGTGCCGTTCCGCGCTCGCGGACTTGGTCGCGTCGCTGGGCAAGGGGGAGCACGCGGTGGTGTTCACCTCCGGTGGCGTGATCGCGACGATCTGCGGCTTGCTCATGGGAACGCCGGAAGCCGGACTGCTCAAGCTCAACCGCGTCACGGTCAACGGCGGGATCACCAAGCTGGTGTCCGGCCGCGGCGGCGTCACGATGCTGTCGTTCAACGAACACCCGCACTTCGAGGCGGACGCGGCCTCGTTGCTCACCTATCGCTAGGAGGCCCAGGATGCGGTTCGGCGAGGTCACGCTGTACCCGGTGAACGGCCACGGCCCGGAGGACGTCGTCGTCGACGCGGAGGGCCGGATCTACACCGGCGTCGACGACGGCCGGATCCTGCGCCTCTCACCCGACGGACGCACGATCGACGTCATCGCCGACACCGGCGGCCGCCCGCTCGGGCTGGAGCTGTACGGCGAGGACGAGCTGCTGATCTGCGACGCGCGGGCCGGCCTGCTGGTGGTCCCCCGGTCCGGCGGTTCTCCTTCGGTACTGGCCACTTCGGCCCTGGGCCTGGACTTCGTGTTCTGCAACAACGCGGCGGTGGCCTCCGACGGTACGATCTACTTCACGGACTCCTCCCGCCGCTTCGGCATCGACAACTGGCGCGACGACCTGATCGAGCAGACGGCAGGCGGCCGCCTGCTCCGCCGATCCCCGGACGGCTCGATCGACCTGCTCCTCGACGGCCTCCAGTTCGCGAACGGCGTCGCGCTGGCCCCGGACGAGTCGTTCGTGGCGGTGGCGGAGACGGGCGCGTTCAGCGTGTCGCGGGTGTGGCTCGGCGACGGCCGGACCGACGTCCTGGTCGACGGCTTGTGGGGCTTCCCGGACAACATTTCGACGGGCACGGACGGCCTGATCTGGATCACGCAGGCGTCCCCGCGGGTGGCGGCACTGGACGTGGTGCGCCGGCTGCCGGGCTTCCTGAGGGCAGGTGTCCGGCGGCTGCCGGCGTCGCTGCAGCCCAGCCCGGGCCGCGAGGTGGGTGTCCTGGGCGTCTCGCCGGAAGGCTCGGTTGCCCGGTCTTTCCGCGGGGAGCTTCCCGGTTTCCACATGCTGGTGGGCGTCCGGGAGTGGCAGGGGCAGCTGTATTTCGGCTCTTTGGAGGAGTCGGCGATCGCGGTAACCGGTTGCGCAATGTAACGTGTCCGCGATGAGCGCGGGCGTCGGAGGGGAGCCTCCAGTGCAAGGCGAGGTGCCGTACGAAGAGGCGCCGGCCATCGTCGTCGAGCGGTACAAGTACATTCTCAACCAGATTCACGCGGTGAACGAGAACGTCTACCGGTTCTTCGCCATCTTCCAAGCACTGGCCACGGCGATGGTGACCGCGGGACTCGGTCTGTTCGTGGGGTACTCGAAGTGGGGGATATCCGCTGACACCGCCCGCACCGGCGTCCGTGGCGTGCTGGTGCTGACCACGGCCGTCGCCGCGTTCACCGTGCTGATGGTGGTGGTCGGTGTTCTCTCCTGGCTGGATTACCGCCGAGAAGAGTGCGAGCTCACGGAGAAGTATTTCGTCGCCGGGTTCCGGACGCGGCCGCGGTTGCGCAATTTCTACCGGTGGTACGAAACGTACATCGTCGTGTTCATCGTCGCGATCACCGGAGTGCTCTGGATCCTCGGCGAGTCGATCCTGGTCGCGCGGATCAAGTGATGGGCGTTCCCGGTCACGACTACATCGGGGTAGGCGTGGGAGCGGTGGTCTCGGACGGCGCGGGCCGGCTCTTCCTCGCGCGCCGCGGCCCGGCGGCACGCAATGAGGTCGGCTCGTGGGAATGCCCGGGCGGCGCGGTCGGATTCGGCGAGCTGATGGAAGACGCGGTCGTCCGGGAGTTCGCCGAGGAGTACGGCATGCGCATCGAGGTGACCGGGCAGCTGGGCGCGTTCGACCACCTCCTGCCCGACGAGGGCCAGCACTGGGTGTCGGTCACCTACCTCGCGCGGCACGTGGCGGGGGAGCCGCAGATCGTCGAGCCGGCGAAGTGCTCGGCGATCGGCTGGTTCCGGCTGGACGAGCTGCCGTCGCCGCTGAGCAGGATCACCGTCGCGAACGTCGCGGCCTACCGGGGCGAGTAAGCCTGGACCGGAAGGGGACGAAGTGGGGCTCTGGCAGATCCTCGAAGACGGCGAGGACGTGCGGTTCACTGCCGACGTCAAGCACCTCGTCGGGTACGCGGCCGGAAAGCTGCTCCTGGTGCGGGAGACGTTCCCCGACTACACCCTGCACGACCGGCAGCACGCGGACAACGTCATTAAGCTCATCGAGGAGCTCCTCGGTCAGGACATCGTCAAGCTGACCCCGCTGGAAGCGGGGATGCTCATCCTGGCGGCGTACCTCCACGACATCGGGATGGTCTACACCCGCGAGGAAGTGGACGCGCTGCTGGAGGAACAGGACTTTCGCGACTACCTTGACCAGCATCCATCGGCGTACGTGAGGGTGGCCCAGGAGGGCAAACCGCCCGAGGACGTCATCCTGGACTACTGCCGGGCGCGGCACGCGGACCGGGTCTCGGAGCACCTCTACCAGCTGGATCCGGAGAAACTGGCTTGGCGGGGCTTGAATTTCGCCGAGGCGCTCGCCACGGTGTGCAAGAGCCACAACGAACCTCTGGACGAGCTGCGGGCGGAGAGGTTTGCCACCGACTTCCTCGCCGGCTGCGACCTCCGGCTGTGCGCCATCCTGTTGCGGACGGCGGACCTGCTGGACTTCGACCAGAGTCGGTCACCAGTGGCGGTCTACGAGCACCTCAGACTCGAGGAAGCCGAGGGAAGCCGCCGCATCAGCCGGACCGAGTGGGAAAAGCACATGGCCTCGATTGGCTTCGTGTTCCCGCACGACCGCACGCCTGGCTACTCGGTCAAGCTGATCGCCCGACCACAGCAGCCTGCGGTGGAGAACGCGATCCGCAGGTTCCTCGACGTAGTCGACGACGAGCTGCGGGGGTGCCGTGTCGTCTTGGACTTCTGTGCTCCGCGGTGGCGGTCGTTGATCCTTCCGGCCACCGTGGACCGCCGCGACATCGTGAGCCAGGGCTACCGCTGGGGCGACTACCGGTTCATCCTCGACCGGCACGCGATCCTGCAACTCTTCATGGGCGATCGGCTGTATGCGAATTCGTACGTCTTCATCCGCGAGCTGCTGCAGAACGCGATCGATGCGTGCCGGTTGAATGCGTACCTTCAGGATTTGGATCCGGACGAGATGGAGGTGCGCATATCGGCCTGGGAGGACGAATTCGGGAATTACTGGCTGCGCATCGACGACAACGGAGTCGGGATGGATCAGCACATCATCGAGAAGTACTTTCTCGGGGTTGGGCGGTCTTACTACAGTTCGGACGAGTTGAAGGCGGAGATTCTGCGGAAGCAGAAGCCGCAGCGGAACTTTGTTTCGATCAGCCGGTTTGGTATCGGTGTCCTGTCTTCGTTCATTGTGGGGGACCGGATCGAGGTTTCCACTCGTCGGCGTTTGCCGAATGGTCGACTTGCGGGCGCTATCCGGCTTTCGCTGCACAGTTTGGATGACTTCTTTGTTCTGCGCGAGCCGCCTATGCAGGCAGAGACGTTTCCGGCGCGTGCTGGGGGTGAGTCGGGGTACCGGAAAGGGTCTGGTACCAGTATTGCGGTGCGGATCAACCCGGCGAAGTCGGATGTCAGTCTGGAAGAGTTGCTCGAGTACGCTGAGAATAGCCTCTTTTATCCGCCGGGTAAAGTCTATATCAATGATGTCGAGTGGGCTGATCGAAAGTTTGCCGACCTGGCAAAACCGCTGTTCGATGGACCGACTCGCTATATCGTGCCGGACTCCGCGGCTCATGACAAAGGGTTGGCGTCTACAAGCACCGTTATCGTGACCGCACTGCCGTTGGACTTGACTGCCAACTCGCCGTCGGAGCATGTGCGTGGTCAAATCGTCGCTCTCGCGGCGTCGGCTGAGCCGAAAGAGGGGTCACCGGGTGGCCTGCTAGGTTTGATTTCAAAAGATGTTGCAGATGGTCTGTCGGCTGAATTTGTCTCTCGTCTTGCTGCTAGTGAGGTCGAGCGATCTGCGTCTGTGAGTCTCAGCGGGGAAGACTGGATCGACATATCCCTTTGCTTGGAGTTTGGTCGCGGGATTTTACGCGAATTGCAGCACGAAGTTGCCAAAAAATTAGATTCGAGTGGCTCGTTCGACAACTTGCTTCGGGCAATTGGGCGCTATGAAAAAGAGTGGCCGGAGCGGCGCGATGATACCGTGAGGTTCGAAGTTGAGTACTCGTTACCTGTGAAGGACGTCATCGGAGGGGTGGCGGCTAGGAGGTTGGCTAAAGGCTGGCTGGGGCACAACGGTGTACGCGTGACTACGGTCATGGAGGAAGACGGGTTCCCGCTACAGGGTGAGTTGACTTTCGCGCCGCCAACCATGATTGGTCACGTTTGCCTATCCGACGACTTGCGTCCAGATGTCACTGTATCTCGCGAATCGATCCGGGCAATTTCATTTGATATTTGTTCGGCGATTCAGTTGGCGGTACGTCGAGCTGCGGCGCAACACTTGGGCGTCGGTTGCGATGACTGTGCTCAAAAAGCAATGGGAAGCCCAGTCTTCCCGGAACTCTCATACGGCGGCACTGCTGTGCGGGACATCGATGCGGACGTGTTGGCGGATGAGTGGATCAAAGAAGAAATAGTTCACTTGCCTTCGATGGGTATGGTGAGCATTCGGCAATTGCGTGACATTGTAAAAGATTCCCGAGTGGAGCTCCGGGTGTCGCTGACGCGGTGGGGTGATGATTTTGGCGGCCGCGCTCGAAATTTCTATACGATGTTGATCCTGGCCATGCTGGAGCGCGAGTTCTCCGTGGAGCTTCTTCGTGTCGATGGGACCTACTATCCGCATTACTATGTGATCTCGGTGCGGCCTCTGAATTGTGCCCGGCCGAGTGGTTCCTCTTTGATGCCGCCATTCGCCGGCGTCGGGTATGATTCCGCTCGGACGGTAATCCGATCGATGTACCCGGCTAACATTGCGAATCCTTTGGTGATGTGGTTCTTTGAAAATGCTGTCGAATTGTATCGCGACTATCCTGCCCTATTTGTTCAGTTCAGGCGAGCGCTCGATAATGTTGCGAATAGAGAGGGTGGATTTGCTGGGTTAAAAGAAGGGGTGAAGCTCATGAACGCCGTTATGGATCGCATTCGGCGAACCTTTTCCGATCTTCCTCCCGCATTGTATCAAGAGGTGTACCTCAGCGAAGGAAAAGAACTTGTGCAGGATATCTAGGGGGTCAATGAATGTTGAGCAACGTCCGGATCGAGACCCGCATCCTCACCCGGGACCTGGTCCGCGCCCGGCGCTGGTACGCGGAGAAGTTCGGCCTCGAAACGGTCGAGGAGCGCGAAGGCGGCCTCCGCTACGGAGGCGCTTCAGACGTCTTCTGCCTGTACACCTCCACAGGTGCCTCCGACGGCTCCTGCACCCACGTTGACGACCTCGAATCGATGGTTGCGACGCTGCGCGAGCGCGGCGTGGTGTTCGAGGAGTACGAGGGCATGCGCGGTGGCATCATGGAGATCCGCGACAATTACCGAGCAAGAGCAGCGGCGAGCGGGCCGCGTGGTTCCGTGACAGCGAAGGCAACCTCATCGGGCTGGGCGAAGTGGTGCCCTGACCACCAGGGACAGCTCTTCGAAGCGGAGCCGCGAGTTTGACCGGCCACCACCGCGGGCAACCTTCCGAAGCCGGAAAAATGGGGCGAACTGGGTGGTGACGATCCCGTGGCGGGATGCTGGCTGGGCCGGAACGCCGCGCAGCGGTTGCGCGCAGGTGGCGTTATCGAGCACAACGACAACGGCGAGGAAAAGTTCGACGCCTGAGCGGGGCAAGCACCGGGCGTGGGTCGTGTTGCTCGCGGTGGTCGTCTTCGGCCTGACCGCGTGGTGGATGGCCGTCAAGTACGACGGGGCCGCTGCCGGAGAGATCGCCCTCTACTCGCTGGTCCTGGTCCCGTTCGGCATCATCTACACCTTGGTCAAGCTGGCCAAGATCAAGCGCCGAAATTGAATCTCAACGGCCCGTCCACCGAGGCTCCCGCCCCGCGGTCCAGGCCGCATAAAACTCCTTGTGGTCCTTCGCTGTCATCAGCAGTGCCTGCGTGATCGCCTCCAGCTCGATCGCGCTGCCCAAGTCCATGTCCAGCTCGCGGGTCAGCAGCACCTTCGTCGTCGCGTACGCCAGGGCCGGGCCGTCCGCCAGGCGGCGAGCCAAAGCGGTGGCCGTAGAAGCCAGCGAAGCGTCCGGAACCACCTGCGTTGCCAGGCCGATCTCCGAAGCCCGCGAAGCCGAAACCTTGTCGCCCAGCATCAGCAACTCCGTCGCGCGACCCAGGCCGATGAGTCGCGGCAACAGGTACGCCGATCCCATGTCCGCCCCCGCCAAGCCCACCTTCGTGAACAGGAACGCGAACTTCGCCGACTCCGCCAGCAGCCGGAAGTCGCTCGCCAGTGCGATCACCGAGCCCGCTCCGGCCGCCACTCCGTTCACCGCCGCGATCACCGGGATCGGGCACTCGCGCAGGGCCTTCACCACCGCGCCCGTCATGCGGGTGAACTCCAGGAGCTCCGCCGTCTCGAACTTCTGCAGCTCGCCGATGATCTCCTCGACGTCACCGCCCGAACAGAACCCGCGGCCTTCGCCCGTGATCACCAGTACCCGGACGTCCGAATGCTGCGGGAGCTCGATCAGCAGGTCACGGAGATCCGCGTACACCTCGAACGTCAGCGCGTTGAGCTTCGAAGGACGGGTGAACGTCACCGTGGCCACCCCGTCGTCCACCGTGAAGCCGAAGTGCTCCCATTCGCGAGTCAGCGGGGCAGTGGCGCGGAACGGGCTCATGACTGGATTCCTCCGCCGTCGAGTACGAGGGTCTGGCCGTTGATCGCGGCGGCTTCCGGGGCCGCCAGGAAGGACACCGCGAAGGCCACTTCCGCCGGCTCCAGCAGCCGGCCGAGCGGGGACGCCGCCGCCAGTGCCGCTTCCGCGTCCGAAGTGGACCGTCCGGACCGCGAGACGATCCGCTCCACCGAAGTCGCCGTCATGTCGGTGCGGACGAACGCCGGGCACACCGCGTTCGCCGTGACGCCGGTGCCGGCCAGTTCCGCCGCCACCGCGCGCATGAAGCCCACCGCCGCGTGCTTCGACGCCGTGTACCCCGCCGTGTAGCGGTAGCCGACGTGCGAAGCCGTCGACGCCACCGTGACGATCCGGCCGCTGTCGCGCGAGCGCATGCCGTCCAGCACCGCGCGCGTGCAGAGGAACGCACCCGTCGCGTTCACCTCGAACTGCGAGCGCCAGTCCGCCAGCGAGGTCCGCGAAACCGGGGCGCTCGACGAGATCCCGGCGTTGTTGACCAGCACGTCGACCGGGCCCGCCGACGCAAAATACGCAGCCACCGCTTCCTCGGAGGTGACGTCGCAGTCCGCGCGGCCGGGCGCCAGGACGGTGTCACCGGACGAACGGAACCGCGCCGCGATCGCCGCGCCGATGCCGCGCGTGCCGCCGGTGACCACCACCAGGCGGCTCACGGGCGGCCCGCCAGGGCGCGCCGGTCGAGCTTTCCGTTGGCCGTGCGGGGGAGTTCCGTCATGAAGACCACCTCGCGGGGGTACTTGTGCTTGGCCAGGTGGGCTTTCGCGTGGTTCTTGAGCTCGTCAGCCGACACGGGGGCGCGCACCACGACGTACGCCCGCGGCACGATCAGGCCGTCGACCTCGTGGCCGACCACCGCGCAGTCGGTGACGTCGGGGTGGCCGAGCAGGCAGTCCTCGATCTCGCCGGGCGCGACGAACACGCCGCCGACCTTGAGCAGCGCGTCCGCGCGGCCGTGGTGGCGGAAGTACCCGTCCGGGGTGCGGCTGAACAGGTCGCCCGAGGTCAGCGTGTCGCCGTTGAACGTCCGGGCCGACTTCTCCGGATCGCCGTGGTACTCCAGTGCGATCGTCGGACCGGTCACCCGCAGCGGCCCGATTTCGCCGTCCGGCAAGGGATTCCCGAGCTCGTCGACGACCTGCGCGCGGTAGCCCGGCACTTCAGTGCCGAGCGTGCCGACGCGCGCATCGCCGGGCCGGTTCGACAGGTAGATGTGGTACGCCTCGGACGAGCCGATCCCGTCCACCACCGGCACCCCGAAGGCCGCGTCCCACTTGCGGTGCAGCTCCGGCGGCAGCGCTTCGCCCGCCGACGTCGCCATCCGCAGGCAGCTCAGGTCCTGCTCCGCCGCGGCCGGGTGGGCGACCATCGCGCTCATCATCGTCGGCACGTTGACCAGCACCGTCGGCCGGTAGCGGGCGATCAGCTCGAACATCAGCTCCGCCGTGCTGCGTTCGGGGAACGCGATACCCGCCGCGCCGACGCCGAACGGGAACAGCGCCACCAGATCACGCGCGTAGCCGAAGAACAGCTTCGGCACGGCCAGGACCGTGTCGTCCTCCCGCAGGCCGAGCACCTGGACGGCGTACCGCTCGAAACTCTCGAGAGGACTCCGCAGGGGATGCACGCACGCCTTGGGGGCGCCCGTGCTCCCGGTGGTGAACTTCCAGATCCCGACGTCGTCCACAGTGGTCGGCGCGGCCTCCAGCGAGTCCGGCGCGGCGTCGACCAGTGTCCGGAATGGACGCTCACCCGGAAGCAGCTCGTCGGCGGGCACGCCCGTGACGAGCAGTCCGGTGGCACCCGCCGCGCGCAACGCCGGCAGCGTGACGGCGTCCGCGAGCACCGCCACGGCCTCGGTGTAGCCGAGGTAGTACGCGTAGTCCTTGGGCTGCAGGAACGGGTAGACCTCGGCGGTGACCGCGCCGATCTTCTGCGCGCCGTACCAGGCCGCGACGAACTCGTCGCCGTCGCTCAGCGCCAGCAGCACCCGCTGCCCACGACGGACACCGGCGTCGAGCAGCACGTTCCCGACCCGGTTCGCCAAGGCCGCGAGCGACGCATAGCTGATCGAACGGTCGCCGACGAACAGCGCGGTCCGGTCACCCCGTCCCGAAGCCACGTGCCGGTCGAGGAAGTGCGTGGCGAGGTTGAACGGCTCACTCACGGGCCAGCTCCCGGATCGCTTCCACCAGCAGGTCGGTCAACGTCGAGAAGGTCGCGGTGCCCTCGTCCGCGGTCGCCTCGGCCGGTGCGCCGCAGTAGGCGTCCGGCATCCCCATGGCGAGGAAGCCGCCGTCCGAAGGGGCCGAAGCCAGGCTGACCGGCACGTGCGGCAGCGTCCGCATCAGCGGCTGGTCCACCAGCTCGGGCCGGTCGGCGAGCACCAGCGACGTCTCGTACCGCCCGGCGTGGCACTCGCCGGACCGGAACTCCTCGGTCAGCCGCTCCGCGTGCCGCCGCCGGACCAG
Organism: Amycolatopsis kentuckyensis; assembly: GCF_002155975.1. Taxonomy (GTDB): domain Bacteria; phylum Actinomycetota; class Actinomycetes; order Mycobacteriales; family Pseudonocardiaceae; genus Amycolatopsis; species Amycolatopsis kentuckyensis. Next base: position 5,506 of record NZ_MUMI01000063.1, on the reverse strand, counting down.
GTCGAGCAGGGCGACGCGCCCGTCGTAGGCGAAGTTCAGCGTCTCCACGGCTCGCCGCAGCGTGACCAGGTGCGCGGGCTCGAAGTGGTTGTTGACCAGCAGGATCCGCCGGAGCCGCTGGCCGATCAGCGCCGCGCCGATGTCGACGAGCAGCGAATGCAGCGTCTCCTCGCCGATGTGGATGCCGCCGGCGAACCCGGCCGCGAACCGCGTCACGCCGTAGGGCACTTCGGGCAGCACCAGCACGTGGACGTCCTCGTCGGCGGCCAAGCGGGAGGCCGCGCGCTCGCACATCCCGCGGGAGATCAGCGGGTCCGTGCTCAGCGGCGCGTGCGGCCCGTGCGGCTCGATCGCGCCCACCGGCAGCAGCAGCACCGGGACGCGGCCGTCGTCCGGCAGCGAAGCGACCTGCCGCGAGGTGAGGTCCGCGAAGTACGTCACGCAATTCACGCTACACCGCAGCGGCCTGAGGTGTATAGAGTTGCGCCCATGCCCACCGATGCCTTCGAAGCCGGCCCTCAGGAGCTGGTCGTGACGTTGCTGGGCAGCTACGTGCACCCGCGCGAAACCCGCCGGGTGTGGTCGGGCGGCCTGGTCGCGGTGCTCGCCGAACTGGGCTTCTCCGACGGTGCCGCCCGGATCGCGCTCACCCGCCTGGTGCGCCGCGGCCTGCTGCAGCGCCACCGCGAAGGCCGCACCGTGCACTACTCGCTGACCCGGCGCACCATCGCGCTGCTCGCCGACGGCGACCAGCGGATCTTCTCCCTCGGCCGCCGCGAGCGCACCGCGGGCGAGTGGACCGTGCTGTGGCAGAGCATCCCGGAGAGCCGCCGCCAGGCCAGGGAACGCCTGGTCCGGCGGCTGCGGTTCCTCGGGTTCGGGCCCTACCAGGACGGCACCTGGATCGCCCCGCACGACCGCGAGGCCGAGGTCGTCGCCCTGCTCGGCGAACTGGACGTCACCGAGCACGCCGGGCTGCTGCTCGGCCGCCCGTCGGCCGCGCTGGACGTCCGCCGGTTCGCCGGCCGGGCCTGGGACCTCGACGACCTGGCCGCGCGGTACACCGCGTTCGTCGGCCAGTTCGGCGGGTACGCGGGGAAGGACATCTCCGACGCCGAGGCCTTCGAGGTGCGCACCCGCCTGGTGCACACCTTCCGCATGTTCCCGTCGCTCGACCCGGAACTGCCCGCCGGCCTGGTGCCGGCCCCGGACCGCCGGGCGGCGGCGGTCGAGCTGTTCCACGATCTGTACACCGCGCTCGCGCAGCCCGCGCAACGCCACTTCGACGAGGTGACCAAGGGATGACCGAACCCAGCCAAGCGACCCAGGAAGCCCTGAGCTACACCTCGTACCTCGGGCTCGACGAAGTGCTGAACGCGCAGCGCCTGCGCTCCGACGAGCACGACGAGCTGCTGTTCATCGTGATCCACCAGGTGTACGAACTGTGGTTCAAGCAGATCCTGCACGAAGCCGCCTTCCTCCAGGCGAACCTCGAACAGGGCAACACCGCGCACTCCATCCGCACGCTGCGCCGGATCCTGACCATCCTCAAGGTCGCGGTCGCGCAGATCGACGTGCTGGAAACCATGACGCCCAGCCAGTTCACCAGTTTCCGCGCCCGTTTGGACGCTTCGAGCGGCTTCCAGTCGGCCCAGTTCCGCGAACTGGAAGCGGTGCTGGGGCGGCGTGACGAGCGCGTGTTCGCGCACTACCCCGAGGACGGCGAGCAGCGGAAACGCATCGCCGAAGCGATGGCGCGCCCGTCGTTGTTCGACTCTTTTCTCGCGTACCTCAAGGTTTCTGGCTACGCGGTCGAGTGTGACCGAGACGTCACTCGACCGGTGGAGCCGTCCCCGGCCCTGCAGGCGATATTGCTGGACGTGTACAGCGACGACGGGGGACCCTCGGTCGTCGCGGAGTGTCTGGTCGATCTCGACGAAGGGATGCAGGAGTGGCGCTACCGGCACGTGAAGATGGTCGAACGCACCATCGGCGACAAGACCGGGACGGGAGGATCATCCGGCGCGACCTACCTGCGTACCACGCTTTTCCAGCCGATGTTCCCGGATCTCTGGGCCGTACGGAGCCGACTGTGACCACTTTGGACGACCTGCGCGCGGACGCCAACAGCCTCGCCGCGCACTACACCCGGTTCGGGGTGGCCGATCGCCTCCTCCTCTCCGGGCACTCGCACCAGGCCTGGCCGGACGTCGCCGAGGAGGGACTGTGTGAGTCCTTCGCCGACGCCGCCCGTGACGTCGACGGCAAGTGGGAGCGCGCCTTCGCCAAGGCGGACCAGCTGCGCGCGGGCTTCCGCCTGCTGCTCGGCGACCCGCACGGCGAGTACGCGCTCGGCGCCAGCACGCACGACCTGGTGCTGCGCTTCCTGTCGGCGATGGACCTGCCGCGGCGGCCGCGCCTGGTCACCACCGACGGCGAGTTCCACACCCTCCGCCGTCAGCTCGCCCGCCTCGAAGAAGAGGGCGTCGAGGTCGTGCGGGTGCCGCTCGACCCGGTGACGACGCTCGCCGAGCGCGTGGCCGGCGAGGTCGACGGCAACACCGCCGCCGTCCTCGTCTCGGCCGTGCTGTTCGAGACGTCGAGGCTGGTCCCCGGCCTGGCGCACCTCGCCGACGTCTGCCGCGGCCGCTCGATCGAACTCGTCGTCGACGCCTACCACGCGCTCGGCGTCGTGCCGTTCGCGCTGCACGACCTCGGGCTCACCAACGCCTGGGTGCTCGGCGGCGGCTACAAGTACCTGCAGCTCGGCGAGGGCAACTGCTTCCTGCGGCTGCCCGCGCACGCCCAGGAGCTGCGGCCGGTGATCACCGGCTGGTACGCCGAGTTCGGCGCGCTCGCCGACGAACGCCACCCCGGCCGCGTGCCCTACGCCATCGGCGGCGACCGGTTCGCCGGCGCCACCTACGACCCGGCCAGCCACTACCGCGGCGTCCGGGTCCAGCGGTTCTTCGCCGAGCACGGGCTCACCCCGGAGTTCCTGCGCGAGGTGTCCCAGCACCAGGTGGGCCTGCTCGCGTCGGTGTTCGACAAGCTCGGGTTACCCGAGGACGTCGTCATGCGCGACCGCGAAACACCGCTCGGGATGCTCGGCGGGTTCCTCTCGCTGCGCTGCGCCGACGCCGCCGGGTTGCAGGCGGCGCTGGCCGCGCACGGCGTCCGCACCGACAGCCGCGGCTCGTACCTGCGCTTCGGCCCGGCGCCGTACCTCTCCGACAGCCAGCTGGAGACGGCGATGGGCACGCTCGCCACGGTGGTGCGCGGCTGAGGTAGGGGCCCCTGATCCACGAGCTACCGGTCCGTATCGCGGGACCTGCACTGGTCCGGGGAACGGTGAAGATCTAGGTTGGTGCCGGGACCCGGCCGAGTGGCGGACGACCTCCGCCCGGCGCCGGTTCCCGGCCACCCGAAACGCGTCCCGGCCACGAACCGGGCGCGGGAGACAAAGGAGTCACCACCCGTGACCGAAGGAGTGTTCGCCCGGGGCACCGGGCACGAACAGGTCGTGTACTGCCACGACCAGGCCAGTGGCCTCAAGGCCATCATCGGCATCTACTCCACCGCGCTCGGACCCGCGCTGGGCGGGACGCGCTTCCACCCCTACGCCACCGAATCCGACGCGCTCGACGACGTCCTCGCGCTGTCCAAGGGCATGGCGTACAAGAACGCGCTGGCCGGGCTCGACCTCGGCGGCGGCAAGGCCGTCATCATCGGCGACCCGAAGACGCTCAAGTCCGAAGCGCTGCTGCGCGCGTACGGGCGCTTCGTGCAGTCCCTGGGCGGCCGCTACATCACGGCGTGCGACGTGGGCACGTACGTGCAGGACATGGACGTCGTGGCCCGCGAGAGCCAGTACGTCACCGGCCGCTCGCCCGAGGACGGCGGGGCGGGCGACTCGTCCGTGCTCACCGCGTTCGGCGTCTTCCAGGGCATGCGGGCCTCGGCCGAGCACGTCTGGGGCAGCCCGGACCTGGCCGGCAAGCGCGTCGGCGTCGCGGGGGTCGGCAAGGTCGGCCACATCCTCGTCGGGCACCTCGTGGCGGCGGGGGCGCAGGTGACGATCACCGACGTCTTCGCGCCCGCGATCGAGCGGACCCGCTCGATCCACCCGGACGTCCAGGTCGTGTCCGATGTGGACACCCTGCTGCGGGCCGAGCTCGACGTCTTCGCGCCGTGCGCGCTGGGCGGCGTCCTCAACGACGAAACGGTGCCGGTGCTCGGCGCCCGGATCGTCTGCGGCGCGGCGAACAACCAGCTCGCGCACGCGGGCATCGACAAGCAGCTCGCCGACCGCGGCGTCCTCTACGCCCCGGACTACCTGGTGAACGCGGGCGGCGTGATCCAGGTCGACGACGAGCGCCACGGCTTCGACTTCGAGCGCGCGAAGCGCAAGACGACGGCCATCTACGACACGACCAAGGCCGTGTTCGCGCTGGCCGAGACGGACGGCGTACCCCCGGCGACGGCGGCCGACCGGCTCGCCGAGCGCCGGATGGCGGAGGTCGGGCGGCTGCGGTCCATCATGACCGGGTGAGCCTTTCCGCGTTCTTCGAAGCGGTGGGCGTGCGGGGTTTCCTGCACGCCCGCCGTCTCGGTTCTTCCGAATCGCTGGGGTGCGACGCGGACTCGCCGGTGGTGCTGGCGTCCGTGGTGAAGGTGCCCTTGGTGTACGAATTCGCCCGGCAGGTCGCGGCCGGGTTGCTGGACCCGGCCGACCGGGTGCGCGCGTCGGCGGCGGACCGCCTGGGCGGCACCGGTTCGGCGGGGTTCGCGGACGACGTTTCCTACAGCCTCCGGGACGCGGCGCTGTTGGCGCTGTCGGTGTCGGACAACACGGCCGCGGACCTGCTGTTCGACCGCGTCGGCGTGGACAACGTCCGGTCGCTGCTGGCGGAGCTGGGCCTGACGCGGACTTCGGTCATCGGCGCGCCGCGGGACGTGCTGCGCACGATCATCGAAGACACGTCGGCGGGCCACCCGTTGCGGGCCCTGGATCCCCTGCGGACCTCCGCGACGACGCCCCGCGAGATGACGACGCTGCTGGCGGCGATCTGGGCGGACGACGCGGGTGCGCCGGTCCGGGAGTGGATGGCCGCGCAGGTCAGCTGGCACCGGCTGACCGCGGGGTTCCCGCCGGAGGTGGCGGTGGCGGGCAAGACGGGCACGATGCCGGGGATCCGCAACGAAATCGGCGTCGCGACCTATCCGGATGGTGCCGCGTACGCACTGGCGGTGTTCACGGCGGGCGGCGCGGAGACGTTGCGGCGCCCGGACATCGACCGCGCGATCGGCGACGCCGCCCGGGCGGCGGTCGATCAGCTGCGTTCGTAGGAGCGGTCCGGTGGGCGGTGCCGGCTGCGTTCAGCCGCTTTCGTAGAACACATCCCACGGGCGTGGGCCCTGCGGAGGCGGCACGATCCGCGAGACGCCGTCGTCCCCGAGCACCCCGGCGGCGATTTCGCCCAGCTTCGCCGCCTGCGGGTGCGGG
>NZ_MUMI01000629.1 GCF_002155975.1 Amycolatopsis kentuckyensis | reverse complement strand
TGCAGTTCGCCTACCAGTTCCCGGAAATGTGCGACCGCCTCGTCCTGGTGGGCAGCGCCGGCCTCGGCCCGGAGGTGAGCCCGGTGCTGAGGGCCACGGCCCTGCCGGGCGCACCGGCCACAATGGCCCTCGCCGTCAACCGGGTCACGCTCGCGATCGCCCGGGCGGCCGCGCGGTTCGGACGCCGGCTCGGCGGGGCGCTCAAGCCCGAAACCCGGGAACTGGCCCGGCATTTCGGCTCGCTGGCCGATCCCGCGCGACGGCGGGCCTTCCTGTTCATCGCGCGCAGCCTGATCGACCTGCGCGGCCAGCGCGCGAGCGCCGTGGACAAGCTCTACCTCGCCGAGGCCGTGCCGGTGCTGCTGGTCTGGGGTGCGCGCGACCCGCTCATCCCGGTGGCGCACGGCCGCCGGACGGCCGCACTGCTGCCGGACAGCCGCTTGACCGTGCTGGAAAACGTGAAACACTTTCCGCACGTGGCCGAGCCGGATCGCTTCTGCGCGCTGCTGAACGAGTTCCTCACGGAGACCGCGCCCGCCCGGCTCACTCTCGACGACGTCGTCACGCGCCTGACAACCGAGCGGCCACCCTTCTGAAAAGTTGTCACGCGCGCACCATCGGCGCGCGCCGGAAGTGTCACGTCCTCTCGCGGCGTTCCACCCGTTCGGGTGTAGTCCGGACGGGTTACCGCAAAGTCAGCGGGCAACCCGTTGACAGTGCCGTTCGCGCGAAATTATGTTGCCTGAGCCACAAAAACCGGATCGGCGTTCCCGCCGACGAGGCCGATTTTGTTGCCAGCAAGGATAAAACACATGACCGACGTGGACACCGGATTCGCCGCCCCCGTCCTGCGGGCCGGACGGCCGAACTCCGGCGAGCGCACTCCCGGACCGGCCTACCGGCAGCAGTCCGTGTCGGCCGACCGGCCCGCAGGACGGGGGC
>NZ_MUMI01000628.1 GCF_002155975.1 Amycolatopsis kentuckyensis | reverse complement strand
GCAGCCGCCGGGCCGGCCGCCGCTGCCGGTGGCGGCAGCGGCGGCCGGCCCGGCGGCTGCGGGCGGCGCGGGTCGTGCGGGCCAGGGCCAGGGCCGGAACCGGAGCCGGAACTGGAACCAGGACCCGGACCGACACCAGGACCGTGCGTCATCGAATGGAACCCCCCGTGCGATTTCCCCGTCGGAAGCGGCGTACCTGCGGTGATCGCGCCGTTCCGGGCGTCAGCATAGATCGGGTGCTCTAGGGTGTGGTGCTGTGTCGATGAAATGGGGGGCCGCCGCCGCGGTCGCCGTTGCGGTCGTTCTGTCGGCCGCCGGGCCCGCTGCCGCGCAGGGGCCGTCGGCCGGGCCCGTGCTGCCCAACCTGCCCGACGACCAGTCCAAGAAACCCCAGCTGCTCACCGGGCAGGACGTCCAGCCGCCCGAGGGGGCCGTGGCCGACGTCGTCCTCAAGGTCCTCCGCGACGGGACCCTCTCCGTCACCGAACACGTCACCGTCCCCGGTGGACAGCGGCTCGTCTCGCGCGTTCCGCTCAAGGTTCCCGCGAGCGACGACCAGGACCGCGTCTTCGCCGTCCGCGACGTCAAGGCCGAAGGCGCCACGACCGAGCTCACCGGCGACCAGCTCCTCCTCACCTTCCCCGCCGGCACCAGCAGCGTCACCTACACCGTCGACGGCGCCGTCGCCGACCAGAACGGCCGCCAGCAAGCCCGCTGGCAGGTCGCCAGCGGCTTCGACACGCCGCTGGCCAAGGTCACCGCGTCGCTGGTCGCCCCGGCGACCCGACTGTCCCCTGTGGACTGCCTGGCCGGCCCGGTCGGCTCCAGCCAGCGCTGCACCCTCGCCGAGCTCGACCACACCGGGGTCGTGCGGCTCGAACAGAACGACGTCCGCCCCGGCGACCGCGTCGACCTCCTCGTCGGCCTGCCCGCGGGCACCACTCCGGCGAACGCGAAGCTCGCCGCCGTCGGCCTGCTCGCCAACGCCTTCGCGCTGACACCCCCGACCGGGATCGCCTTCGCCGTCCTGCTCGCCTTCCTCGTCGCCGCCGCCCTGTTCGTCCGGCGGCGCCGCAAGCAGGACGCCGGCGCGCTGCGCACCGCCACCGGCCCGGTCGAGGTCCTCCTGCGCGACGGCGACCGCGTCTTCTTCGCCAGCCCCGACGGTGTCCTGCCCGGCCAGGTCGGCACGGTCGTCGACGAGACCGTCGACGTCGTCGACATCAGCGCCACCGTCGTCGACCTCGCCGTCCGCAACTACCTGTGGCTGGCCGAAGTCCCGGGCCCCGACTGGCAGATCGCCCGCCGCAACCCGCCGGACGAGCACCTCCACGACTTCGAGCGCGCCGTCTGCGAAACCCTGCTGCCGCCGGGCACCGACACCGTGCTCGTGTCGCAGCTGCGCGCCCGCGGTGGCCTCGACCTGCGCCGGATCAGCGACGCGATGTACGACGACGTCGTCAGCAAGCACTGGTTCTCCCGCCGCCCCGACACCGCCCGCGGCCGGCTGACCTGGCTCGGTGCCGGGATCTTCACCCTCGGCCTGGTCGCCACCGCGGTGCTCACCTTCACCGCCGGGTACGCGCTGCTGGGCGTCGCCCTCGCCCTCGCCGGGCTCGCCGTCGTCGCGGTGGCCGCGCTGCTGCCGTCCCGCACCGCCCGCGGCCGGGCACTGGCCGGGCAGGTCCGCGGCCTGCTCGACTACCTGCACACCGCGCGGGCCGACGACATCCCGCCCGCCGACCGCGAGCTGGTGTTCTCCCGCTCGCTGCCGTACGCGGTCGTCCTCGGCGACACCGAACGCTGGCTCGGCACCTTCGCCGCGCTCAACCCGTCGGCCGACGGCTCGGCCGGGCTGTACTGGTACGGCGGCATGGAGTCCGATCCCGACCTGCGCCGCTTCGGCGCGCACTTCCCGTCCTTCCTGACCGCGCTCGACGGCGTGCTCACCGCCGCCGCGGCCCGCTGACCGTGCTCGCGGGGGCGGTCCTGGCGCTCGCGCTGGCCGCCGCCCCCGCGGACCAGCCGCCCCTGCCCACCGTGCCGCAGAGCGCCGAGATCCAGCTCAAGGTCCAGCGCGACGGCTCGCTGTCGGTCGCCGAAGCCATCTCGGTCCCCGAGGGCGTCACGATGGACCGCCGGATCGCCCTGCGGGTCCCGGCGCCCCACCACCGCGACCGCGTCTACGGCGTCCGCGACGTCGTCCTGGAAGGCCGCGGGACGGCGAGCGTGGCCGACGACGCCTTCACCGTCCACCTCACGTCCGGCACGTCGATCGTCCGGTACACAGTGGACGGTGCGGTCGCCGGCGACCGGGTCACCTGGGAGCTGGCCGGCGGCTGGAACACCGAGCTGAAGTTCCTCCGCGCCTCCTTCGCGGCGCCGAAGATCCCCACCGCCGTCGACTGCCTCGCCGGCCCGCCCGACTCCGACTTCCCGTGCGCCGCCGCGCAGATCGACCACGCCGGGCTGACCCGGTTCAGCCAGCAGAACCTCGCCGCGGGC
>NZ_MUMI01000627.1 GCF_002155975.1 Amycolatopsis kentuckyensis | reverse complement strand
CGGCGCGGACGCCGATGATGAAGTAGCCGACCTGCAGCAGCGAGTTCAGCTTCGAGAACTCGACGCGGCCCTGCTCGTCGGCGAAGTTGTCCTTCACCTGCGGGGCGTGCGGGAAGACCTGGGGGATGTTTTCGTGGAAGTCGACGTCCGCGGCGAGCACGACGGTCAGCGGAGCGGCTTCGGTCTTGTCCCGGTTGCCCGGGGCCATGTGCGGCAGCAGGCGGGCCTTCGCCTCGGCGGTCCGGAGCACCAGCGCCCGCAGCGGCTGGGTGTTCATCGACGTCGGGGCCCACTTGACGAGGTCGTAGATCGCGCGGACCTGCTCCTCGGTCACCGGCTCGGAGCTGAAACTGTTGGCCGTGCGGGCCTCGCGGAAGAGGAGGTTCTGGACGTCCGCGGGGACCTGGAGGGCCTCGGTCTGCTCGGCAAAGGTGGTCATGGGGCTGTGCTTCCTTCCGTTGGGTCGGTACCCCGTGCAACGAGGTTGAGCGTTGAACTATTTCGCGCTCAACCAGTTGTGTGGATCACAGCCGGGACTCCCGCCGGTGAGCGCCGGTCAGCCGATCGGGTCATCGAGCACTCGTCGGGCGCGGGTAATCCGGGCAAACGGGGGCAATCGGGGTGCCCCGCCCGGTGCGAGCGCCAGGGCGAACAGGGGTATCGGCGCGGCCTGATGGCGGGACGGGCCCGCGTCGCGGATGCAGATGCACGGGTGACCGGCCGGGCGATCGCTCGGCGCAATCAAAACGCCTGCTCGAGGCGGCGGCCGCGCCTTCGTTCCGGGGCGGAGGACGGGCCCGCTCGGTGCTCGCCGGGCCGCCGGAAGCGGCCGATCGGCGCAGGCGGAAGCAGCATCCGCGCGGCGAAGATTTTGAGGGCGGGTGGCCGCGGCGGGGTCGGGAGGCGGGAAGTGGGGCTGTTTGGCGGAAGACGGCAGGCGGCGGCTGGTGCCGGAA
>NZ_MUMI01000626.1 GCF_002155975.1 Amycolatopsis kentuckyensis | reverse complement strand
CCGCTCCGGAACCCCCGGCCGCCGGGCTGCCCGACCCCGGCGGCCTCGTGCTGGCCATGCGGCTCGAGCGTCCCGCGGACCGGACCCTGGCCGACGCGCTCGTCGACGCCGGGCGCTGGCTCCGCGACCTGCACGACTGGGCCGGCCACTCCGGCTACCGCGTCGAGGAGTCCACCCTGCCCGGTGGCCGGGACCTCGTCGAAGTCCGGTTGCGGGCCGGGGAAAGCAAGGCGCCGTTCCCGCTCACCGAAATGCAGCTCGCCTACCTCGTCGGCCGCGTGGACACCTGGCTCGGCGACGCCGTCGCGCCCCACTACTACACCGAGGTCGACGTCCTCGACCTCGATCCCGCACGGCTCGAGACCGCCCTGCGCACGATCCTCGCGCGGCACCCGATGCTGCGTGCCACCGTCACGCCGGACACCTTGCAGGCCGTCGCGGACACCCCGCCGCCGTGTCCGGTCGAGGTCTTCGACCTGCGGGGCCGCCCGGAGGACGCCGCGCGGATCCGGGAGGAGCGCTCGCACCGCGTCCTCGACCCCGCCGCCGGCCCGTTGCTGCACGTCGCCGCGAGCCGGCTCGACGACCGCGCCTGGCGGGTCCACTTCGGACTCGATCTGCTGTTCTGCGACGCGCAGAGCGCCGTGATCCTCGCCGACGAGCTGGTCACCGCCTACCACGACCCGGCCCGGCTGCCCGCCCCGCCGCGGGCGACGTTCGCCCGGTGGGTCACCGGGCGCGGCGACGCCCCGGAACGGTCGCGGGAGTACTGGCGCCGCGCGGCCGCCGTCATGGCGGACGGCCCGGCCCTGCCGGTCCGGGCACCCGGCGCGGGGAAGGTCCGGTTCACCCGCCGGCACGCGGAGATCGACGCGGACCGCTGGCAGGAATTGTGCGCCACCGCGCGCCGCCACGGCGTCACACCCACCGGGCTGCTGCTCTCGGCGCTCGCCGACACCCTGCACGCGGGCGGTGGCGGCGACCGCTTCACGCTCGTCGTGACGTCGTTCGACCGGCCCGCCGGGCACGAAGGCGTGATCGGCGACTACACGTCGACGGTGCTGCTGGACGTGGACCGCGTCGCGGGCAGCCACGCCGACCGCGCCCGGTCGCTGCAACAGCGGTTGCTCGCGGACCTGGAACACGGGCAGGTGCACGGCAACGAAGTGCTGCGCGAGCTCGCCGCCCGGCGGGGCGGCCAGGTGCTGCTCCCGGTCGTGTTCTCCAGCGGGCTCGGCAGCACGCGCACCGCGGACGGCGCCTCCGCCGACGCGTCGCGGCTGCTGTCCCGCTTCGGGCGTACGGAATACGCGATCAGCCAGACCCCGCACGTGGTGCTCGACTGCCAGGTGTTCGAGGCGCAGGGGGCGCTGCGGATCAACTGGGACGCGGTCGACGCCGCTTTCCCGGACGGCTACCTCGACCCGTTGTTCGCGGCCTTCGTCGAGGTGGCCGGGACGACGGAGTGGGCCGAACCCGACCCGGCCGGGCTGGCGTCGCGGGGGCTGGCGCGGGCGTCGACCGTCGTGGACCGGGGCGTCCCGCGGCAGCGGATCGGCAGCGCGGACCCGGCGGTCGAGCAGCGGATCGCCACGGTCCTCGGCCGGCTGCTGGGCGTCCCGGCCGCGGAGCTGGACCCGCTGCGGACGTTCTTCGAGCTGGGCGCGACGTCGCTGACCCTGGTGCGGGCGCACCGGGAGCTGTCGGCGGACCTGGACCGGCCGGTCACCGTGCTGGACCTGTTCGCCCACCCGAGCCTGCGGGAGCTGGCCGCGCACCTCGCCCCGGGACCGGCGGTGGCCGAGCCGGCGGACGACGTGCTGGCCGCGGCCCGATCCCGTGGGCGGGCCAGGCGGGTGACGCGCCGGTGAGCCGCGGCCGGGAACCCCCTCGTTCCCCGGAAATCACCTAGGCGTCCCGCGGATTACGCGGAGCCGGACGGCGTGACACGTTACCCGGGTGACCGTTATCCGTTCTCCGGCGGAATTCAACAGCGGCGACCTCTACGTCGATCTTCACGACAGCATGGGGGTCCCGCTGTTCCTCAAGTGCGAAGGCTTCAACTTCGCCCGGTCGATCAAGCTGAAGGCGGCGACCGAGATGGTCGAAGGCGCCGAACGGCGGGGGGTGCTGCGGCCGGGGATGACGATCGTGGAATCCTCGTCCGGCAACCTCGGCGTGGCGCTGAGCATGCTCGCCGCGAGCCGGGGGTACCGCTTCGTCTGCGTCACCGACGCGCGCTGCACGCTGTCCAGCCGGCGGATGATGCAGGCGCTGGGCGCCGAGGTGCACGTCATCACCGAACCCAAGGCCGACGGCGGTTTCCTCGCCGCGCGCATCGACCACGTGCAGGAGCTCTGCGCGGCCGACCCCGGTGTCGTGTGGCTGAACCAGTACGGCAACCCGGACAACTCCGGTGCGCACTACCGGACGACCGGCCCGGAGATCCTGGCCGCGTTCCCCGGTGTCGAAGTGGTCTTCATCGGCGCCGGGACGACCGGGACGCTCATGGGCTGCGCCCGCTACCTGCGGGACCGGCGGCAGAACGCCTGGGTGGTCGCGGTCGACGTCGTGGGCTCGGTGAACTTCGGCGGCCCCGCGGGAGTGCGGATGATCCCCGGGCTCGGCACCGGGATGCGTCCCGAGCAGCTCGACGAGTCCGTGGTGGACGACGTGGTGATCGTGGACGAGCGGGAAACGGTCGCGACGTGCCGCGAGCTCGCCGCACACGGGTTCGTCTTCGGCGGCTCCACCGGGACGGTCGTCGCCGGCGCCCGCCGCTGGCTGGCCCGGAACCGCCCGGGCGGGGACGTCACCGCCGTGGCGATCGCCCCCGACCTGGGCGAGAGCTACCTGGATTCGGTCTACAACGACGACTGGGTGCGGAAGCTGCCCGGGTAGGCCCGCTCTTCGTCGCACAGCAGCACGGTGATCGCCCTCTCCGGGGCCAGGTACGCCCGCGCCGCCGCGGTCACCTCGTCCGGGGTCACCGCGGCGAGCCGGGCGTCGTGCCCGCCGAGCCACGACAGCGGCAGCCCGTGCAGGTCCAGTTCGCCCAGCGTCGCGGCCAGCCCGGTCAGCGTCGCCAGCCGCAGCCGCAGCGTGCCGACCGAGTAGCGGCGGGCGCGGTCCAGTTCCGCCGGGGTCACCGGCCGGTCCGCCATGCCGGTCAGCTCGGCGTGGACCTCCTCGACCGCCGCCGCCGTGTTCGCCGTGACGACGTCGAGGGAGACCGTGACCAGGTGCGCCTGCGCCACGTGCAGTGGCGAACTGCGCGGGGAGTAGGAGAATCCCTTGTCCTCGCGGATGTTCTGGACGAGCCGGGAGGAGAAGTACCCGCCGAACACCATCGCGGCCAGTGCGAGCGCGGGGTGGTCCGGAGCGTCGTAGCGGGGTGCGGGCAGCGCCATCCGCAGCAGCGACTGCGACACGCCCGGCGCGTCCACAATGGACCGGCCGGGCACCCAGGAGCCGGGACGGCGCATCGGGACCCCGCGTCCCGGCTGCCACCCGCCCAAGGCGCGCTCGACGAGATCCAGCACCGACGCGGGATCGAAGTCGCCCGCCAGCACCACGCACGCCCCGGTCGGCAGGACGCGTTCGGCGTGCAGCGCGCGGACCGCGTCCCGGTCCGTCCGCCGGAAGTCCTCGGGCCGCGGCACGGGCAGGCCGTAGGGGTGGTCGCCGAACATCCGGGTGTTGAGCGCTTCGGCGACGTGGTGGGCCGGGCTCGCCAGGACGGCGATCGTGCCCTGGACCGCGTTGTCCACGGTGATCGCGAACTCGGCGGCCGGGTAGGCCGGGGCAGTGACGATTTCCTCGAGCAGGGCGAGAAAGGCCGGCAGCTGGTCGGCGAGGACGCTGCCGGCGATCCGGAGCCGGTCCGCGTCCGCCGCCGCCGACAGCCCGCCGCCCATCGCCCGCGCGCGGTCCTGGGTGCGGGACTCGTCGGACAGCGCACCGGCCAGCAGGACGGCGGTCGCGGCGTCGGCGTGGGCGAAGGGGATGCTCAGGCAGACTTCGGCGAGCGGGGTGCTCGCGCGGCGGGTGGCCAGGACGCGCAGGCCGTTGGGGAGGGTCCGTTCGCTGACTTCCGGGAGCCGCAGCGGGCCGGGTGCGGGGACGTCGAGCAGGTCGAAGGTGGTCATCGGGCGGCTCCCGGGTGCAGTTCGACGGTCGCCCGCCGGTCCGGGCGCAGCGTTGCCGCCGCGGCCCGGACGTCGGCGGCGGTCACGGCCCGGCTGAGCGGGCCCAGTTCGTTGATCACGCCGGCGTCGCCGTGCTGCAGCGCGAACACCGCGAGCAGCCGGGCGCGGGCGGCGAGCCCGTCGAGCATGCGGACCAGCTGGGCGCTGATCGTCCGCGTCGCCGCGGTGAGCTCGGCCGGGTCGGGCCCCTCGGTGGCGAGCCGCTCGATCTCCTCGTCGACCGCCGCGAGGATCGGGTCCGTTCCCGGCCCGCCCGGTACCGGGCTCGCGGTCAGGACCAGGCACGTCGGGTCGCGGACGCCGAAGACCTCGCCGGTGAGCCCCAGCCCGCAGTCCACAGAGGACACCCAGCGGTCGCGCCGGGCCAGGCGGCGCGTCAGCCGGCCCAGTGCGCTGTCGGTCAGCAGCAGGCACAGCACCAGGTACGCGAGGTAGCCCCGCAGATCGGCCGCCGGATCGGGGACCCGCCACGCCGAGGCGAACAACGGCAGCGGGGCCAGCGGGTCCACATAGGAATCCCGGCGCTCGGCGGTGAGGTCCGGCTCGGCGATCACCGGCCGGGCCGGCACCGGCCGCGCCGGGATGTCCGAGAAGTACCGCTCGGCGAGCTCGACTCCGCGGTCGGCGGACACATCGCCCGCGAGGCACAGGATCGCGTTGCCCGGCGCGTAGTACCGCTCGAAGAAAGCCTGCGCCTGGGCCGTCGTCGCGGTCCGCAGCTCGTCGATGGCGCCGTAGCCGTTGTGCGCGTTCTCGAAGCTGTCGAACACCAGCGGCGCCAGCGGCAGCCACGGGAAGCCGCCGTACGGGCGGGACAGGATCGCGCCGGTGATCTCTTCGGCCACCACGTCGATCTGGTTGGCCAGGCTCGAAGCGGTCAGCGCCGGCGCCCGCATGCGGTCGGCCTCGAGGAACACCGCGTGCTCCGCGCCGGACGACGGGAGCACCTGGTAGTACTCGGTGTAGTCCAGGTGGGTCGTGCCGTTGAAGACCCCGCCGCAGCTTTGGACGTAGTGCGCGTGCGCCCCGCGGGGCAGGTTCGCCGACCCCTGGAACATCAGGTGCTCGAAGAGGTGCGCGAACCCGCTGAACCCGCGGGGTTCCGACCGGCTGCCGACGTCGTAGACGACCGTGGCCGCGACGACCTCGGCGTCGTGGTCGGGCGCGACGAGCACCCGCAGCCCGTTCGGCAGGACGTGCGGGGTGAGCTGGTAGCGCCGATCGGCGCGCAGAGTGCTGTTCATGACCGTCGCCACGGTAGCCGTCCGCGGCGGCCGCGGGCGCGAGGTCATCACTTCGGCGGATGCGGCTTCCGTGTTTGCCGGAACCGCGTCTCCACCGGATTGACGACGCCGACCGGTGCGTGTGAAAACGGTCTCGCCGCCGGTGAAGGTCATCGGGCGAGGCGTACGAACGACAACGGAGCGACGCATGGCACAGGCGGAAGTCATCCCGGGCGGGATGCTCGGCGTCGACAAGGCGCTGCGCGAGACCGAACTGCTCATTTCGACGGGCATCATCCTCAGTTCGCTGGAATCCCTGGTGCGGCCGCAGGACGTCGAGGACGACGGCCTGATCAGCTGGCGCATCGGGCGGACCCGGTCGAAGCGGATGGCGAAGGGCAAGACCGGCGAGCTCTTCGACAAGGTGTTCACCAGCCCGGGCATCCAGGTGCTGACGTCGCTGCGGCTGACCGCGTCGACACTGGTCGCCCTGCCCGGCACCAACCGGCAGACCAAGGCCGCGGCGATGACCTTCCTCGCCGTCACGAACGTCCTCATGCAACTGCGCAGCAACTACGGCGCGGACGGCTCCGACCACGTCAACCTCGTCGTCTGCGCCGCGGTGGCGGCCAGCAAGTTCTTCCCGAACGACGAGAAGGCGCGCAAGGCCTGCACCGCCTTCATCGCCGGGCAGTCGGTGGTCTCCTACTTCGCGGCCGGGCTCGCCAAGGCGGTTTCGCCCTACTGGCGCGACGGGAGCGCGATGCAGGGCATCTTCCGCACCAAGACCTACGGGCAGAAGCACGTCGGCGAACTGCTGAAGAAGTACCAGGTGCTGGCCCGGCTGGGCGGCTGGGGCGTGTGGGTGGGCGAAATGCTCTTCCCGCTCGCGCTGGTGGCGCCGAAGCCGATCGCCGTCGGCCTGCTCGGCACCGGTGTCTCCTTCCACGCCGGCAACGCCGCCTTCATGGGCCTCAACCGGTTCCTGTGGGCGTTCAGCGCGACCTACCCCAGCGTCGTGCACCACTCCAAGCACATGTCCCAGCGCCTCATCGCGGGACAGTAGGGAATCGACGTGCCTGCTGAGAAGAAGAAGTCCGGCACCCGGACCGTCCTGCGCCTGCTGCGTCCCTACCGGGGACCGCTGGGCATCGCCGGGATCGTCGGCCTGGCCAGCGCGATCCTGTCGCTGATCCAGCCGATGGTCGTCGGCGACGTCGTCGGCGCGCTCACCACCCGGACCCTGGCGTCCGGGACGCTGATCCTGCTCGTTTCGCTGTTCGTCGGCGACATCGTGCTGCGCGTGATCGAGATGTACCTGCTCGGCCGCTGCGGCGCGATGATGGTGCTCGACACCCGGCGCTCGGTCGTCGGGCGGCTGCTGCGCGCCCCGGTCAAGTCCCACCTCGAACGCCAGCGCGGTGACCTGTTCGTCGGCGCGGTCGCCGACACCGACCTGCTGCACGGGTCGCTGATGATGGGCATGATGAACATCGCCGCGAGCCTCGTGCTCGTCGTCGGCGGGGTCATCTTCATGACCTTCCTCGACCCGCTGCTCACCCTCGTCACGGTCGCGTGCCTCACGGTGGCCGCGGTCGGCAGCGTCTTCGTCGCCCGGCAGGTGCGCAAGGCGATGGCGCAGAACCGGGAAGCCGTCGGCCGCTACGGCGCCGCCCTGCAGCGGGCGCTGATCGCGATCGGCACGGTGAAGGTGAGCCGCGCCGAGGACCGGGAAACCGAACTGGTCCTGACCCACGCCGCCGACGCCACCAGCGCCGACATGCGCGCGGTGCGGCTGCAGGCCGCGATGACGCCGCTGGTCAACCTCGGCATCCACGGTTCGTTCGCCGTCGTGTTCACCTTCGGCGCGGCCCGGATCGCCAGTGGCGCACTCGACACCGCCGGGTTCGCCTCGTACCTGCTCTACCTGTTCTACATGCTGACGCCGCTCATCACGCTGTTCACCAGCTTCGCGCAGATCCAGCTCGGCGTGGCGGCGGGGCAGCGGGTGGAGGGGCTGCTCGACCTCCCGGACGAGCGCGTCGCGGACGCCGCGGCCGAGCCCGCGTTCTCCTCGTCGGTCCTGGAATACGACTCCGTGTCCTTCGGCTACGCCGAAGACCGGCCGGTCCTCAAGGACGTGTCCTTCGCCGCGCTCGAACGCGGGCTGACGGCGGTCGTCGGCCCGTCGGGCACCGGCAAGACGACGCTGTTCTCCCTCGCCGCGGGCCTGTGGCGGCCCCAGCAGGGCCGGATCCGGCTGGGCGGTGTCGACCTGGGGTCGGTGGACCTGCACACCCTGCGCGGCCGGATCGGCTACGTGGAACAGGACGCCCCGGTCCTCGACGGCACCATCCGGGAGAACCTGCTCTACGCCAACCCCGGCGCGACCGACGGGCAGATCCGCACCGCCGTCGAGCAGGCGCACCTCGCCGAGTGGGTGGACGGCCTCGAAGACGGCCTGGAGACCCGGGTCGGCGAGTCGGGCGCGGCGATCTCCGGCGGCCAGCGGCAGCGGATCGCGATCGCGCGGATGCTGCTGCTGGAACCCGACGTGCTGCTCCTGGACGAAGCCACGTCCCAGCTGGACGCCGAAGCCGAGCTCGCGCTGCGCAAGGCGGTCGCCGAGGTGGCGCGCGAGCGCGCGGTCATCGCCGTCGCGCACCGGCTGTCCACTGTGGTCGAAGCCGACCGGATCGTCGTGCTCGACGGCGGCCGGGTCCGCGCGGTCGGCGACCACCAGTCGCTCCTCGCGGGCGACGACCTCTACCAGCGGCTGGTGGCGACGCAGCTGTTGCCCGAGGCCACCGTTGTCACCGCAGGGAGGAACTCGTGAACCGGCTCGCGTTGAAGTGCGGCCTCACCGCGGCCGCCGGCGTGCTGGCCGCCGTGCCGTTCGCGGCGGGCGCGGTCTACCAGAACGTGCTGACCCGCCGGGACGACCGGGAGCTGCCCGGCCTCGGCGAACTCGTCGACGTCGACGGCCGCAAGGTGCACGTCCGCCGGCTGGGCGAGCCCGCCGAGGGCCCGACCGTGGTCTTCGAGAGCGGACTGTCCTCGCCGCTGGAGATGTGGAGCCGGGTGCAGGCGGCGGTGGCGGAGGTCGCGCCGACGATCTCCTACGACCGCGCCGGCATCGGCTGGAGCGAGCCCGGCGAGCGGCCGCGCACCGCCGAGCGGATCCGCGGCGAGTTCGAGCGGCTGCTGGAGGTGCTCGACGTCCGCGGCCCGCTGATCCTGGTCGGCCACTCCTACGGCGGCATGCTGCTGCGCGCCTTCGCCCAGGAGCACCCGGACCGGGTGGCCGGCGTCGTGCTGGTCGACGCGGCCCACCCCGAGCAGCTCGAACGCTCGGCCCGGCAGCGCCTCGGCCTGCCGCTGATGCGGGCCAGCGTGCGCAGCAGCCTGTTCTGGTCCCGTTTCGGCCGCAACCGGCTGCGCAAGGTCGACTCCGGCAGCCAGCTCACCGGCCTGCCCGAGGTGGAGCTGAAGACCACGATCGCGCGCATGATGACCACCCGCAACTGGGCCGCCTCGGAGGCCGAGATCGACGCCTGGCTCGCCCACGTCGTCGAAGAGATCCGCGCGGCCACCCTGCCCGACGGCGTCCCGCTCTTCGTCGTGACGGCGGACGAAACGGAGAAGGCCGACCCGGTGCACGGCGAACTGCAGCGCGAGCTCGCGTCGCTGTCCGCGGTGTCGGTGCAGCAGACCCTGCCCGGGGCCACCCACCTCGGGATGTTGTGCTCGGCCGGGTCCGCGCGGGGCGTGACCGCGGCCGTGCTCGAAGTCGTCGACGCGGCCCGCACGGGCCGGGCCGTCAAACCCGTCGAACTCGTCGAAGCCGAACCACCGGGAGACCAGCCGTGAGCACCTCGACCCGCACCCTCGCCGCGATCAGCGCCCGGTACGCCCTCTACGGCGTCCTCGGCAGCTGGCTGGTCGCCACCACCCTGAGCCAGGACCCCACCCGCAAGTTCGACAAGATCCGCAAGCTGGACCCGACCGGCTCGCTCATCCCGGACTGGCGGTTCTTCGCGCCCCGGCCCGGCATGCACGACTACCACCTGCTGATCCGGGACGAGCTGCCCGAAGGCGAGGTCACGCCCTGGAAGGAGTACTGCCAGGTCGAGGAACGCAAGTGGCAGCACTTCTTCTGGTACCCGGGCCGCCGCGCGGAGAAGGTCGTCACCGACGCCGTGTCCGGCCTGATCCAGATGCAGCCGGACCTCAAGGACCGCAAGGAGGACGTCCAGGTCTCCGTGCCGTACCTGACCCTGCTGAACTACGCGACCCACCAGGTGCCCCACCACCCGGAGGCCAAGCGCGTGCAGTTCCTCATCGCGACGTCGGCGGGGTACGACGAGACGGAGGAGCCGATGATGCTCTTCCTGTCGAACCCCCACCCGCTGGCCTGACCGTGGCCGACGGCGTCACGGTCCTCATGACGGGTTCGTTCAGCGTTTCGGCGGACAACGTCCGCTGGCTGCGCGCCAACGCCCCGGAGATCACCTCGGTGGAGCTGGTCCTGGACCGTGACCAGCTCTGCGCGCGGGCCGGCGCCGCCGGCCGGGCCGTGGGCATCGTCGACGCGGCGAGCCCGGAACTGGCCGGGCTCGCCGAGCGGTTCGGCGCGGTCGCCGCGGGCGGCATCCTCGCGGTGACGGCCAACCCGGCCGAGGACCACGTCGTCGGGCTCTTCGCGCGGGGCGTCATGGGGGTCACCCTCACCTCCAGCCCCGCCGAAGAGCTCGTCACGGCGATCCGCGGGGTCGCTTCGGGCCACTGGTTCGCGCCGCCGCGGTACCTGGCCGCGGTGGCCGAGACGGTGGTCCGCAACCCGCGCGGTCCCCGGGCGCAGAAGCTGCGCGAGCTGCTCACCGAGCGGGAGCTGGACGTGCTGCTGCTGCTCGCGGCGGGCTGCGCCAACCAGGAGATCGCCGACAAGCTCGGGATCTCGGTGACGACGGTGCGCAGCCACGTGCTGAGCATCCTGCGGAAGCTCAACGTGCCGAACCGCACGGTGGCGGCGATCTGCGCCTACCGGTCGGGCCTCGCGGGGGTCTGACCGGGAGGCCGGCCCCGCGGGCGGAACCGCCGAAAAGGGCCTTTCCTCGCTTCGAACGCGGGGAAAGGCCCTTTCGTGCGGAAGAAAGCTTTTGGGATGCCGGGCCCGCGCGCCCACTCTGGGGGCGCACGGCGCACGGGCCCGGCAATGGGGCCGGCCACCCGGGAATCGGCACCGGGCCCGGCCATGGGACCAGCGTATGGCCCCGCCACCCCCTCAAACCACCGGTGTTCCACGGAAACCCTTCCGGTGGAACGCGGATCGCCGCTCAGCGCCGTCGTGGCGACGCGAGCCGGCGCAGGGCCCTGGCCGCCGCGTTCGCGCCGCACATGCCGTGCGCGCCCGCGCCGGGCGGCGTCGCCGCCGAGCACAGGTACATGCCCGGGACGCCGACGTCGTAGGGGGAGAGCGTGACGCGGGGCCCGAAGACGAGCTGCCGGACGGTCGTGGCGCCGGTGATGACGTCACCGCCGACGTAGTTCGGGTTGTACACCGCCAGCTGCGTGGCCGAGCGCACCGCCGTGCCGACGATCCGGTCCCGGAAGCCGGGCGCGAACCGTTCGATCTGGTCGATGATGGCTTCGGTGGCGTCGCCCGGGTAGCCGTGCGGCACGTGCGCGTAAGTCCACAGTGGATGGACGTCGCCCGCCGAACGTCCGGGGTCGGCCAAGTACTGCTGCCCGGCCAGGACGAACGGCCGCTCCGGCAGCCGGCCGGCGTGGATCTCGCGCTCGCCCGCGGCGACCTCGGCGTACGTTCCTCCCAAGTGGACGGTCCCGGCGCGGCGGACGGCCGCGTTGGCCCACGGCACGCCGCCCTCCACGGCGAAGTCGACCTTGAACGCGCCGGGCCCGTGCCGGTACCGGCGGTAGGCGCGGGCGATCCGCGGGGGCAGGCGGTCGCCGAGGATGTCCGCGACCGCGCCGGGGGCGAGGTCGAACAGCGTCACGTCGGCCGGCGGCAGCTGCGCCGCCGAGGTGATCCGCACGCCCGTCTCGACCCGGCCGCCGAGGTCGGCCAGCAGCTTCGCCAGCGCGGTGGTGATCGAGCCGGAACCGCCGACGGCGACCGGCCAGCCGTGCCGGTGCCCGGCGGCGATGATGCCGAGGCCGATGGCCGACGTCATCGGGTGGTGCAGCGGCCGGAACGCGTGGGCGGCGATCCCGCCGAACAGCGCCCGCGCCCGCTCGGTGGCGAACAGCCGCGCGAAGACCGCGCCGGGCAGGGCGGCGGGCAGGCCGAACCGGGCCAGCGTCAAGGGGTGCTTCGGGAACCGCAGCAGCGGGCCCATGATGTCCTCGGCGAGCGCGTCGAACCGCGCGGCCGGGCGGCCGAACGCGCGCCGCCACCGGGCGCCGTCGGCGCCGAGCGCGGCTTCGGTGTCCGCCACGGACCGGTGCAGCAGGGCCGCGTCGCCGCCGTCGAGCGGGTGGGCGCAGTCGATCTCCGGCCACGCCCAGGCCAGCCCGTACCGGTCGAGGCCCAGCCCGGTGAGGAAGGCCGAGCCGACGGCCATCGGGTGGAAGGCCGAGCAGTCGTCGTGCAGCAGGCCGGGCCGGATGGCCTCGGTCGACCGGGCGCCCCCGCCGATCCGCTCGGCGGCCTCGAGCACGGTGACCTCGACGCCCGCGCGGGCCAGGGCCACGGCGGCGGCGAGCCCGTTGGGCCCGCTTCCGACGACGACGGCGCTGCTCATGCTCTGCTCCCGATCATCCGCGGACCACGGACGCCCAGTCTCGGCTCCGGCCGCGGTTCGCGGGCGCAAAGGCGCCGGATCCGGGAGCAGGTTCCTCGAAAGGCGGACGGGCCGGCCGCGGTCGTGAGGGATTTCCCCACCCCGGCCCGCCGGGCCGGTGCGGCGGGGGCCGCGGTGGTGTCATGAGGGGAACGCACGCGAGCCGGGAAGGGGCGGGCTGATGGGAACCGGAGCGCAGGTGATCGTGGCGGCGGTGGCGGTCCTGGTGGTGCTGACCCGGCTCGCGGTCGCCCTCTGCCAGGCCCGCTCGGACGCCCGCATCGCGGCCCGCCGCGCCCGCGAAGACCGGCGGCTCCCGGCGGGCTAGCTCGCGGGAACGCCGGTCACCGGCACCGCCCGCGTGGTTCACTGGGGGCATGCTGGTGGGTGCGCACGAGGTCGCCGTGTTCGAAAGCGTCAGGGGGCGGCTGGAGGCCATCGCCTACCGCCTGCTCGGGTCGGCCGCCGACGCCGAGGACGCCGTGCAGGACACCTTCCTGCGCTGGCAGTCCGCCGATCGGGAGGCACGTCGAGACGCCCGAGGCGTGGCTGACCAAGGTGCTCACCAACCTCTGCCTCAACCGGCTCACCTCGGCGCGGGCCCGGCGGGAGACCTACGTCGGCCAGTGGCTGCCGGAGCCGGTCTTCGCCGGGGACCGGATGCTCGGTCCCTCCGACACCGTCGAACAACGCGAATCGGTCTCCATCGCGATGCTCACGCTGATGGAGCGGCTCTCGGCCAAGGAACGCGTCGTGTACGTGCTGCGCGAGGCGTTCGGGTACTCGCACGCCGAGATCGCCGAGGTGCTCGACCTCACCGAGCCCCACTGCCAGCAGATCTACCGCCGGGCCAAGCAGCACCTGGTCGCCGACCGCCGCCGGGTCGAGGTCGACGCGGCCGCGGCGCGCAAGATCG
>NZ_MUMI01000625.1 GCF_002155975.1 Amycolatopsis kentuckyensis | reverse complement strand
CAGCAGCATGATGTCCTGGCTGGTGTCGGGGTCCAGGTTTCCGGTCGGCTCGTCGGCGAGCAGCACCAGCGGGCGGTTCACGAACGCGCGCGCGATCGCGACGCGCTGCTGCTCACCGCCGGAGAGCTCGTTGGGGAGCCGGTCCGCCTTGCCGTCGAGGCCGACGAGCTCCAGCACCTCGGGGACGACCTTCTTGATGGTCGGGCCCGGCTTGCCGATGACCTCGAGGGCGAACGCGACGTTCTCGGCGACGGTCTTGTTCGCCAGCAGGCGGAAGTCCTGGAAGACGCAGCCGATGGTCTGCCGCAGGCGGGGGACCCGGCGGCGGGCCAGCTTGGCGACGTCGAAGTTGGACACCATCACGCGGCCCTTGCTGGGCGTCTCTTCGCGCAGCAGCAGCCGGAGGAAGGTCGACTTCCCCGATCCCGAGGGACCGATGAGGAAGACGAACTCACCCTTTTCGATGTCGACGGACACCCGCTCGAGCGCGGGCCGCGTCGAGGTCTTGTAGACCTTGGAAACCTCTTCGAGCCGGATCACGATTCGGCATACTACCCACCGGTCTCGTGAAGCCCCGGTTGCCCGGTCCACCCGGGTGGAGCAGCGGGTGTTTGCGTACGGTGAGCGGTCGCACGAACACCCGCCGCACCGGTCAGACGGTGGCGCTCTGCTTCCGCCAGCGGATGCCGGCGTCGAGGAAGCCGTCGATGTCGCCGTCGAGCACCGCGGTCGGGTTGCCGACCTCGTACTCGGTCCGCAGGTCCTTGACCATCTGGTACGGGTGCAGGACGTAGGAGCGCATCTGGTTGCCCCAGCTGGAGCCGCCGTCCTTGAGCGCGTCCATCTCCTTGCGCTCTTCTTCCTTCTTGCGCTGCAGCAGCCGCGACTGGAGGACCTTCATCGCGGCCGCCTTGTTCTGCAGCTGCGACTTCTCGTTCTGGCAGGAGACGACGATGTTCGTCGGGATGTGCGTGATGCGCACCGCGCTGTCGGTCGTGTTCACGCTCTGCCCACCGGGGCCCGACGAGCGGTACACGTCGACCCGGATGTCCTTCTCCGGGATGTCGACGTGGTCGACCTCTTCGACCTCGGGCAGCACCTCGACGTGCGCGAACGACGTCTGCCGGCGGCTCTGGTTGTCGAACGGCGAGATCCGGACGAGCCGGTGGGTGCCCTGCTCGACCGAGAGCGTGCCGTAGACGTAGGGGGCGCTGACCTTGAACGTCGCCGACTTGATGCCCGCCTCTTCGGCGTAGGAGATGTCGTAGACGTCGGTCGGGTAGCCGTGGCGCTCCGCCCAGCGCAGGTACATGCGCAGCAGCATCTCGGCGAAGTCGGCCGCGTCGACGCCGCCGGCCTCGGAACGGATGGTGACGACGGCGTTGCGGTCGTCGTACTCGCCCGAGAGCAGGGTGCGGACCTCGAGGCCGTCGATGGACTTGCCGAGGTCGGCGAGCTCGGTCTCGGCCTCGCCCATGCTGCCGGAGTCGCCTTCGGCCTCGGCGAGCTCGTACAGCACGCCGAGGTCGTCGAGCCGCTGGCGCAGGTCGGAGACGCGCCTCAGCTCGCCCTGCCGGTGGGACAGCTGGCTGGTGACCTTCTGGGCCGCCTCCGGGTCGTCCCAGAGGGTGGGGCTCGAAGCCTGCTGCTCCAGGTCGGCCACCTGGGCACGCAGCGCATCCAGGTCCATCACCGACTCGATCTGCGTCAGCTTGCCGGTCAGGTCCCTCAGTGCCGCATCGAACTCATCACTCACGTTTGTCAAGGTTACGGCAAAACCCGCGACCGGTTGCGAGGACCGGTCGCGGGCGCGCGAACCTCAGGCCGCGGGGATGGCGTCGAGCAGCTTCAGCGCGGCCTTGGCCTGCGCCTGGGCGAACTCGGCGACGGCCTTCTCGTACGGCCCCTCGGCCGCCTTGGTGGCCGCCTTGGCGTCGTCGAGCTGCTGGCTGTAGCTGGTCCGGGCCGACTCGAGCAGCGACTGGCGCTGCTTCGCGGTCAGCGACCCCGCGTGCACGAGCCGCAGGATGAGCGGGCTGCGCAGGTGGTCGGGGCCGGCCTCGGACGTCAGCCAGGCCTTGAAGGCCTTCTTGCCGGCGGCGGTGATCAGGTACTGCTGGCTGGAGCGCGGGCCCTGCTTGCCGAGCCGGACGAGGCCTTCCTTGGACAGCGCCGGGAGCTCCCGGTACACCTGGCTGCGGGTGACGCTGAAGAAGGCACCGAACCGCTCTCCGGCTCCAGCGACGAGCTGCCCGCCGGTGGCGGGACCGTCGTGGAGCAGACCGAGCAGGGCGGCGGCTGTTGCATTCAATTCGGACACGCCCCCTAGATTCCCACTTATCGGCCGCTGTGTCCACAGTGGTCAGCGGATCTGTCCATTGTGGCTAGACAGATCCCCTCGTTCGGCCCAATGCAACCAGGTCCACTGTGGACGTGAACACGCTCTGCAACCGCTCCCAGGGATTTTTGGTCCAACCAGACGCACCCGGACCGCCCCGGCACCTCCAGGCAGGTGAGTTCGCCGGGCGGCGATCCCCGGCTTGGCGCACATCGGACACGCACCGCAACCACGCGGGAGGTCGTCCACATCGTGGGATCCGCAGAATTTCACGCCCTGGGCGGAAAAGTCGGCAGTGAAAGCCGTTCCGGCATGACAAAAGAGGCACGTTCCCGGATTTCCCGGAAACGTGCCTCTTGGTGGTAGCGGGGACAGGATTTGAACCTGCGACCTCTGGGTTATGAGCCCAGCGAGCTACCGAGCTGCTCCACCCCGCGCCGTTTTGGTACTTCAATAGATTACACGGGGTCGCCAAGGGCTTTGCACCGGGGTCCCGAAACGCCCTGACCTGGCCTTACGCCGTCTCGAGCCACTGACGGGCTCCACTGAGGACCATCGCCAGCCCGTCCTCGAACCGCGCGTCCGCGTCGCCCAGCACCGCCTCACCCGCCGACTCGCGGTAGCGCTCGTCGAACTCCCCCGGCATGGGCCGCACGGCCTGCTCCTCGATCACGTAGCCGATGACGAAGCAGTAGACGGTGAAGGTCGCCCGGCTCGCCCGTCCCTCGTCGAGCCCGGCTTCGATGCTCCGCCGCAGCGGGTGCTCCCCGACCAGGCTCTGGTCGCCGAGGTACGTACCAGCGAAAACCTTTCCCCCGTCGCGATAGGCGAGCATCATGCGCCGCACCGCGCGGGCACGGTGCGCGACAGCTTCCCACTCCCCCGCCGACGCCGGCGGCCGCCGATCGGCCGCGGAGTCGCGGTACATCTGCGTCGCCATCTCGTCGAGGAGCTCCTGCTTGTTCTTCATGTGCCAGTACAGAGCGGGCGCCTTGACCCCGAGATCCCCGGCGATCAGCCGCAGCGTGAGCCCGTTGAGCCCGACCTCGTTGAGCAGCTTCAACCCGGATCGCGCGATGTCTTGCCTGGTCAGGGCCATGTTCTGCAGTCTCCTCGCACTCCCGGCTTGACAATTTAACGATGTTAAGGGCATCCTCGGGACCAGTCAATTTAACGTTGTTAAGGAGCTGGGGATGCGGGAGCTGACCGCTGAGGTGGTCGTCGCCGGCGCGGGCCCGACGGGTCTGATGCTGGCGAACGAACTGGCACTGGCCGGAGTGGACGTTCAGGTGCTCGAGCGGATGCACGAGCGAACGGGTCTGTCAAAAGCGCTGAACCTCCAGCCGAGAACGGCGGAAGTCCTGGATCTGCGCGGTTTGCTGGGCCGGGCGGAGGACCGCTCGTTCGCGACTGTCGCAGACGGACACTTCGCGGTGATCCCGGTGAGCTACGCGGGCTGGGAAACCCGCCACCCGTACCAGCTGGGTATTCCGCAGGCGGAGGTCGAGGCGGCGCTGGAGGAGCGCCTGAACGAGCAGGGTGTGCAGGTCAGGCGAGGCCACGAGCTCACCGGTTTCGTCCAGGACGCCGACGGTGTCACGGTCACCGCCGGCGACCTGCGCATCCGGGCGGCGTACCTGGTGGGTTGTGACGGGGGCCGCAGCGCGGTGCGCAAGGCGCTGGACCTGCCGTTCGAAGGGATCGAAGGCCAGGGCCACGGCGTGTCGGCGGACGTGCTGTTCAAGACGACGCCCCCGGGCGCGCCGACGCAGTGGCGCTCGATGAACAACATGGTGACGTCCGGGAGTCCGGGCAAGTTCGTCGGCGTGATCCCCCTGGCCGAGCCGAACCTGTACCGGGTGAGTTTCGGTGACCGCCTGAACCGCCCCGAAAACCTCCGGGCCGAGGTCACCGCCGAAGAGGTCCGGCAAGCGGTCGCCGATCGCTTCGGCCCGGAGGCGGAGATCGAGGAGATCCGCTGGGCGTCCCGTTTCTCGGACGACAGCCGGTTGGCCGCGAGTTACAAGGTGGGCCGAGTGCTCTTGGCGGGCGACGCGGCCCACGTCCACTTCCCGGCTGGAGGCCAGGGTCTCAACTTGGGTATCCAGGACGCCATGAACCTGGGCTGGAAACTGGCGGCCACGGTACGCAACCAGGCCGCACCGGCCCTCTTGGACACGTACGAGGCAGAGCGTCGCCCAGTAGCCAAGCGGGTCTTGGACAACGTGGCGGCCCAGAACGCCCTGATCCCCACAACCCCGAACCAACTGGCGCTGAGAGCCCTCTTCCGAGACCTGACAGCGCTCCCAGAGGTCCAGCGCCACCTGTCGGGAATGATCTCAGGTCTCGACATCACTTACCCGACAACGGAAACCCACCCAGCAGCAGGAACCCGCCTCCCCGACTTCCCCTTGGCAGACGGCTACGCCAGCAACTTATTCCACAAAGGAAACTGGGTCCTGCTGACAAAAACCCCCACCCCAACGCCCCACACAGAGGTAGTCGTAGCAGAGGTCCCAAAACTCCCCTGGCCAGACGTAGACAAAGTCCTGGTCCGCCCAGACGGCTACATAGCAAACACAACAGGAAAAACAGAACCCTGGCTCACCTGACAAGGCAGCCACCCGCAGGGGGGTCCAGGGGCGGCGAAGCCCCCCTGGCGGGGGTCTGGGGGTCCGACCCCCAGAA
>NZ_MUMI01000624.1 GCF_002155975.1 Amycolatopsis kentuckyensis | reverse complement strand
TCGGCGCGGCGCACCAGCTCGCCGACGAACTCGTCGTGCCACTCGCGCTGCACGATCAGCCGCGCGCCCGCCGAGCACACCTGGCCGGAGTGCAGGAACACCGCCGTCAGCGCGTAGTCGACCGCCGTCTCGAAATCGGCGTCGGCGAACACCACGTTCGGGTTCTTCCCGCCCAGCTCCAGCGCCACCTTCTTGACCGTGCTCGCCGCCGCCGCGGCGATCACCTTGCCGGTCGCCAGGCCGCCGGTGAACGACACGAGGTCGACGTCCGGGTGCGACGCCAGCGGCGCGCCGGCCTCGGCGCCCGCGCCCAGCACCAGGTTGCCCACGCCCGGCGGCAGGCCCGCCTCGGTCAGCAGCTTGAGGAACAGGATCGCGGTGTGCGGGGTCAGCTCGCTGGGCTTGAGCACGAACGTGTTGCCCGCGGCCAGCGCCGGCGCGATCTTCCACACGGTCTGCAGCAGCGGGTAGTTCCACGGCGTGATCAGCCCGCAGACGCCGACCGGCTCGTGCACGATCCGGCTGAACGCGTCGGGGTTGCCGGTGTCGACGACGCGCCCGGCGTCCTGGGCCGCGAGCTTGCCGAAGTAGCGCAGGCAGGCCGCGATGTCGGCCATGTCGTAGCGGCTCTCGACCAGGCGTTTGCCGGTGTCGAGCGACTCGGCGCGGGCGAACGCCTCGGCGTCGCGGTCGAGCAGGTCCGCCGCCCGGAGCAGCAGGTCACCGCGCAGGTGGGCGGGGGTGCCGGGCCACGGGCCGGTGTCGAACGCCCGGCGGGCCGCCGCGATGGCGGCCTCGGTGTCCTTGGCGGTGCCCTCGGCGACCGTCGCGACCAGGGAGCCGTCGGCCGGGCAGCGGATCTCCCGCCGGCCGCCGTCCACCGCGTCCACCCATTCGCCGCCGATGAAGAAATCCGCCATGCCGCTCATTCTCGTGGCCACGCGGCGTGACCGCCACAGCGACGCGGCGAGACGAGGTTCACCCCAGGTGCTGACCTGCGGTCGCGCTCCGGTTGTGACGCCGGACGCGGCCTGCGGTCCCGCTCTGGCGGGTCTCCGTAGACTGGCCGGAACCGAGCGAGTGAGGTGGAGACGAGTGACGATGCTGGAGTCCGTGAGCGGACCGGCGGACCTGAAGCGCATGAGTGTCGAGGACCTCGGCGAACTGGCCGCCGAGATCCGGGACTTCCTCGTCGACAAGGTCCGGCGGGCGGGCGGCCACCTGGGGCCGAACCTCGGCGTCGTCGAGCTGACCCTGGCCCTGCACCGCGTGTTCGACTCGCCGCGCGACGCGATCGTGTGGGACGTCGGTCACCAGGCGTACGTGCACAAGCTGGTCACCGGCCGCGCCGCGGGGTTCGACCTGCTGCGCCAGACCGGCGGGGTCACCGGTTACCCGTCGCGCGCGGAGAGTGAGCACGACTGGGTGGAGAGCAGCCACGCGTCGTCCGGCCTGTCCTATGTGGACGGCCTGGCGAAGGCGTTCGAGCTGGCCGGCGGCGGGCGGCACGCGATCGCCGTCGTCGGCGACGGCGCGCTCACCGGCGGCATGTGCTGGGAGGCGCTCAACAACATCGCCGCGCACAAGGACCGCCCGGTCGTCATCGTGATCAACGACAACGGCCGCTCCTACTCGCCGACGATCGGCGGCGTGGCCGACCACCTCGCGGCGCTGCGCCTGCAGCCCGGCTACGAGCGGCTCCTCGACGGCGGCCGCGAGATCCTCAAGCACACCCCGGTCGTCGGCAAGCCGATCTACGCCGCACTGCACGCCGCGAAGGCCGGCCTGAAGGACGCGCTGAGCCCGCAGGCGATGTTCTCCGACCTGGGCCTGAAGTACCTCGGCCCGGTCGACGGCCACGACCAGGTGGCGCTGGAGAAGGCGTTCCACAGCGCGCGCTCCTTCGGCGGCGCCGTGATCGTGCACGTGGTCACCGAGAAGGGGCACGGCTACGCGCCCGCGGTGAACAACCAGCACGACCAGATGCACCAGACCGACCCGATCGACCCGGAGACCGGCCTGCCGCCGGTCAAGGGGCCGAGCTGGACCGGTGTTTTCGGCTCCGAGCTGGCGGCGATCGGTGCCGAGCGGGAGGACGTCGTCGCCATCACCGCGGCGATGCTGCGGTCCACCGGGCTGGACAAGTTCGCCGAGGCGTTCCCGGATCGGTGGTACGACGTCGGGATCGCCGAGCAGCACGCGGTCACCTCGGCCGCCGGGCTGGCCATGGGCGGGCTGCACCCGGTGGTGGCGATCTACTCGACGTTCCTGAACCGCGCGTTCGACCAGGTACTGATGGACGTGGCGCTGCACCGCCTGCCGGTGACGCTGGTGCTCGACCGGGCCGGGATCACCGGGCCGGACGGACCCAGCCACCACGGCATGTGGGACCTGTCGCTGCTCGGCATGGTGCCGGGGATGCGGGTGGCCGCGCCGCGCGACCCGGCGACGCTGCGCGAGGAACTGCGCGAAGCCGTTGCGGTGTCCGATGGGCCGACGGCGCTGCGGTTCTCGAAGGGCAAGGTCGGAACGGACGTCACGGCGGTGGAGCGGATCGGCACGGTCGACGTACTGCGCCGCCCGGCCGAGGGCGCGGACGTGCTGCTGGTGACGGTGGGGGCGTTCGCGACCCTCGGGCTGGCGGCCGCGGACCGGCTCGCCGACCAGGGCATCGGGGTGACGGTGGTGGACCCGCGGTGGGTGCTGCCGGTTCCGGCGGAGCTCGTTGCGCTGGCGTCGCAGCACAAGCTGGTGGTGACGGTGGAGGACAGCGGTCGTCACGGCGGCTTCGGGTCGGCCTTGGCCGCGATGTTCCGGGATGCCGAGTGCGATGTGCCGTTGCGGGATTTGGCGGTGCCGCAGTCGTTCCACGACCACGGCAGCCGCGACGAGGTCCTCGGGCGGATCGGGTTGACCGCTCAGGACGTGGCCCGGCGGGTGACGGAGTGGGCCTCCGGGCGGCTGGGGTCGCCGGAAGCCTCGGCGCCGGCCAAGAAGAACGCCGACCGCAGCTGATCAGTAGACGCCGAAGGTCAAGCCCGATCCGGCAGACGCGCAGGGCGACAGATTGAGGTCGTCGGCGACCTGGTTGCCCCGCGCGTTCGCTTCCGCTCCCCGCTGAATGTCGTCGAGCACCTGGGCGGCGTTCCCGTTGACGTAGTCGGTCGCGGCGTGCTCGTACTCGCCGGCGGCCTGGTCCCAGGCGCCGGTCATCAGCTGAATCCGTTGCCGGGCGTCGGCGGGGGCGCCGACATTGCGGAGATCCATGTCCATGGCCCGGTAAATGGCGGCGATCTTGGCGACGACGTCCGGCCACGGCCGACGTTGTTCGATGTCGGGTTGCAGCGAGTTCAACATCGAGTCGGCCTGCGTGCACACCGAAGTCGCTTCGGCGACCCAGTGATCGTCGGCGGCGTTGGCCGCGACGGGGGCGGGCGTGGGAGTGGGGGTGGCTTTCGAGCCGATCACGCCAGTCTCCGCCAGAATGGTGATCAGCGCGGTCACCGCCGTGACCACACCGGCCAC
>NZ_MUMI01000623.1 GCF_002155975.1 Amycolatopsis kentuckyensis | reverse complement strand
GCGCCCGCACCGGGCGGTGGCCGTCGGTGGACGGCTGTGCCGTCAGCCACTCGTGCAGCACCTCGCGCGCCTCGGCGGTGGAGCGCACCGCGGGCCGGGAGAGCTCGTCGCGCAGGCGCTCGACGATCTGGTTCGTCGTGGCCGCGCCGAGGTCGTCGAACCGGCCCCGGTCGCCGAGGTGATCGAGCCGGCGGCGGGCCGCATGGAGCGGCTGCGCGGCCGCCTGACGAAGTCGCGTTCGATGTTCGGGACGAGCCTGCTGGGCCTGCTCGGCGCCGGCGACCTCGACGAGGACTCCTGGCAGGACGTCGAAGACACGCTGCTGATGGCCGACCTCGGCGCGGCCACGACGAACCAGATCGTCGAGCGCCTGCGCGACGAGCTCTCCCGGCGCGCGGTGCGCTCCTCCGCCGAGGCGCGCGAGGTGCTGCACGAGGTGCTGACGGCCCAGCTGTCCACCGACGGCCACCGCGCGGTGCGGGCGCTGCCGCACACCGTCGACGGCAAGAAGCAGCCCGCGGTGGTGCTGGTGGCCGGCGTCAACGGCACGGGCAAGACGACGACCACGGGCAAGCTCGCCCGCGTCCTGGTGGCCCAGGGCGGAACGGTGCTGCTGGGCGCCGCGGACACGTTCCGCGCGGCGGCGGCCGACCAGCTCCAGACCTGGGCCGAGCGCGTGGGCGCCGAAGTCGTCCGCGGCAAGGAGGGCGCGGACCCGGCGGCGGTGGCGTTCGACGCGGTCAAGCGCGGCGTGGACACGGGCGTGGACGCGGTCCTGGTCGACACGGCGGGCCGGCTGCACACGAAGACGGGCCTGATGGACGAGCTGGGCAAGGTCAAGCGCGTCGTGGAGAAGCAGGCCAAGGTCGACGAGGTGCTGCTGGTCCTGGACGCGACGACCGGCCAGAACGGGCTCATGCAGGCGCGGGTGTTCGCCGAGGTCATCGACGTGACGGGCATCGTGCTGACCAAACTGGACGGCACGGCCAAGGGCGGCATCGTGTTCCAGGTCCAGAAGGAGCTGGGGGTCCCGGTGAAGCTGGTCGGGCTGGGCGAAGGTCCGGACGACCTGGCCCCGTTCGAGCCGGGCGCGTTCGTGGACGCCCTGCTGGGCTAGGTGATCGGCTGCCGGGTCGCCCATTCGTAGACGGCCGAGTCGCGCGTCAGGGCGATGGAGTGGGCCACGCACAGCCCGTTCCGGCCCAGCGCGACGGTGCGGGAGGTGCAGCGCGGCCCGAAGCGGGAGAGCGCGGCCCGGCACTGCTCTTCGCTCGCCGCCGGCCCGTCGGGTGCGGCCCGGCCCGCGTTCGCGGCGATCGCCTTGCCCAGTGCCGACTCGGGCGGGACCTTGCGGAGCTGTCGGGGAGCGGTGTTCGGCGGCGGGGCCGGCTCGAACGGGCTGGTTCCGTCCGGTGCCCCCAGTCCCAGCTGCCGCAGGAGCTGCTTCGTCGGTGTCCCGGTCGCGATGGTGAGCCGGTCGGTCGCGGCACCGGACGCCGGCCGGCGGGCGTGGCCCGCACGGTGATGTCGAGGTCGCTGGTGACGTCGCCGAGCCGGTGCCGTCGCGGCGGGGCCGCCGGCGGGACGACCTGCCGCCGTCCGTCGAGCAGCCGGTCCACGCCGCGTTCGGCGAGCCGTCCGACGATGGCAGCACCGGCCGTCTGCCCCAGCCAGATGAGCGACATGGTGAACGGTTCGGGCACTTCGTCTCCCTCCGCCCCCGGTTGACACCTAGATCCGGAACAGCGGCGTCCCGTCCGTCTTCCGCAGCCCCAGCTGGAGGATCACCGGCGCCGACGGGCGGTTGACCGGGATCAGGCACGGTGACGTCCGGCGGGCCGCGATGGTGAGATGGGACCAGCCGATGCCCTGCAGGGTCCGGCGGGCCGGGTCGACCACCATCGCCGCCCCGAAGTAGCGGCCGCCCGGGAGGGCGATGCGGGCCGTGTGGCCGAGGACGACCGGGAACGCCGTGCCCGTCCGGCTGCCGTCCTCCTGGAGCGTGAGGATCACCGGCATCCGGGCCTTCGTGGCGAGGTGGTGCCGGACGCCGATCTCGGCCGTCCCCGCCGGGGTCTTGCCCGGGCGCGGCCAGGTGGGTGGTGCGGTGGGCCCGTCGAGGGCCCGGGCGACGAGCCGGTCCAGGAGGTTCGAAGCGGCGCCCTGCGCGAGCCAGGCCAACGCGCCGTTGTGCGGGTCCATGCGGTCCTCCCGCGATATTCGGATGACGGCGGCGGCGCGCGGGCGCAGAATCCGGGCATGCCCGGTTGACGCACGCGCGCCCCTCCTCGTGGAAGACGCTCCGAAACCGTCGTTCGCTACGAGAGAGGGACTCATCATGACCGTCATTCACGGCGATCGGGTGCGCCTGCGCCCGATCGGCCCAGCGGATCGCGCCCGGGCGCACGAAATCCTGGCCACTCCGGAGGTCGCCCGCTGGTGGGGCGAGCCGGAGCAGGAGACCGAAGGCCTGTACGAGGTCGAAGAGGGCTACCACGTCTACGTGATCGAACTCGACGGCGAAGTCGTCGGCTTGATCCAGAGCTGCGAGGAGCCGGACCCGCAGTACCGCCACGCGGGCATCGACATTTCGGTGCACCCGGGCTTCCACGGCCGCGGCCTCGGCCCGGACGCGATCCGGGCACTGGCCCGGCATCTGTTCGAGCAGGGCCACCACCGGCTGACGATCGACCCGGCGGCGTCGAACGAGACGGCGATCCGGGCTTACACGAAGGTGGGGTTCCGGCCGGTCGGGGTGCTGCGCCGGTACGAGCGCACCCCGACCGGCACCTGGCGTGATGGGCTGTTGATGGATCTGCTGGAAGGGGAGCTGAGCTGAGTCAGTCCTTGTCGATGACCCGCTGAATCAAGCGGCTCATCTGTTCCAGGTTGACGTTGATCTTGGTGAAGCCGCTGCGCACCTCGGTCGTGAGGTCGATGACCTCGGTCTTGAGCCCCGAGATGTCTCGGCCCTGTTCGATCTGCGTTTCGCGCAGGGAGTTCAGCACCTGGGTGTGGCCGTTCAGGGTCTGCTTGAAGTCGGAGACGTCCCGGTCTGCCGCGCCGGCCAGTATGCGGGCGGCGGCGGCGTCCTGCCGGGACTGACGCGTCTGTTCCTCCAGGGCAGTCACGCGGGCTTCGAGGTCTTCGAGTCTTGCCATGTCGCCGACTTTACCGGCGGGGTCCGAGCCTTCCGCGGCGGGGTCACGTTCAGTCACTAGATATCACCCTCAGTCACACTGATAGTGGGGCCTGGGAAAGGCTCGCTCCCAGGGCGTCCGCCACCCGTTGTACCGCCGGGGCGATGTGTGCCACCGCCTCGGCGGTCAGCCGTCCGGACGGTCCCGAAACCGACACCGCGGCCGGGACCGGCGCGCCCGGCACCGCCACCGCGACGCACCGCACCCCCAGCTCCTGCTCCGCCTCGTCCAGCGCATACCCCTGCGAAGCGATCCGCGAGAGCTCGACCGCCAGGGCGTCCGGGTCGGTGAACGTGTGCTCGGTGTACGCGGGCATGCCGGTCCGGTCCAGCAGCGAACGCACCTCCGCGGCGGGCAAGTGCGCCAGCATCGCCTTGCCCACCCCGGTCCCGTGCGGCAGCAACCGCCGCCCGACCTCGGTGAACATCCGCATCGAGTGCTTCGAAGGCACCTGGGCCACGTACACGACCTCGTCGCGCTCCAGGACCGCCAGGTTCGCCGTCTCGCCGACCTCCTCCACCAGCTCCGCCAGCAACGGCCGGGCCCACGCGCCGAACTGCATGCTCGCGTTCTCGCCCAGCCGGATCAGGCGCGCGCCCAGTGCGTAGCGGCGGTTGGTGTTCTGCCGGACGTACCCGAGGTCGACCAGGGTGCGGATCAGCCGGTGGATCGTCGGCATCGGCAGCCCGGACAGCGTCGCCAGCTCGGACAGGCTGGCTTCACCGCCGGTGTCCGCGAGGTGTTCCAGCAGCTCGAAGGCGCGCTGCAGGGACTGGACGCCGCCGTCGCGACCGTTCTTCTCCGCCGGCACGGTGGCCCTCCTTACGTCGGCGTTGAGCTTCCGCTATGCAGAAACTATAGTCCGGCTGGTAGAAAACCGTAGGGCCGTTATCCAAAGATCCGAACCCTCGAGGTGTTTCCCCATGTCTTCTGAAGTCCAGGTGCTGGGCGACCCGGTCGAGCGCGGCGACGAGATCCTCACGCCGGAGGCGCTCGCCTTCCTCGCCGGCCTCCACGACGCCTTCGCCGGCCGCCGCGACGAGCTGCTCCAGGCTCGGAGCAAGCGCCGCGAAGAGGCCCGGACCACCGGCCGGCTCGACTTCCTGCCGGAGACCAAGGAGATCCGCGAAGGCGACTGGCAGGTCGCCGGCGCGCCGGCCGCGCTGCGGGACCGCCGCGTCGAGATCACCGGGCCGACCGACCGCAAGATGACCATCAACGCGCTCAACTCCGGCGCGAAGGTGTGGCTGGCCGACCTCGAGGACGCCAACACGCCGCACTGGCGGAACGTCGTCTCCGGCCAGGTCAACCTCTACGACGCCATCCGCGAGACGATCACCCTGGAAAGCGGCGGTAAGAGCTACGCCCTCAAGGACGACGTCGAGCACGCCACGATCGTGGTCCGCCCGCGCGGCTGGCACCTGCCCGAAGCCCACCTGACCTTCGGTGGCCGCGAGGGCGTCGGTGCGCTCGTCGACTTCGGCCTGCACTTCTTCCACAACGCCGCCGAGCTGCTCAAGCGCGGCAAGGGCCCGTACTACTACCTGCCGAAGATGGAGAGCCACCTCGAAGCGCGGCTCTGGAACGACGTCTTCACCCACGCCGAGAAGGCGCTCGGCATCGAGCACGGCACCGTCCGCGCCACCGTGCTGATCGAGACCATCCCGGCCGCGTTCGAGATGGAAGAGATCCTCTACGAACTGCGCGAGCACGCCTCGGGCCTCAACGCCGGCCGCTGGGACTACCTGTTCAGCGTCATCAAGTACTTCCGCGACGCGGGCGAGAAGTTCGTGCTGCCGGACCGCAACTCCGTCACCATGACCGCGCCGTTCATGCGCGCCTACACCGAACTGCTGGTGCGCACCTGCCACAAGCGCGGCGCCTTCGCGATCGGCGGCATGGCCGCGTTCATCCCGAGCAAGGACCCCGAGACCAACAAGGGGGCCTTCGAGAAGGTGCACGCGGACAAGTCGCGCGAGGCCGGCGACGGCTTCGACGGCTCCTGGGTCGCGCACCCGGGCATGGTCGAGCTCTGCAAGGAGGAGTTCGACAAGGTCCTCGGTGACGAGCCGAACCAGCTCGGCCGGACCCGCGACGAGGTCAGCGTCACCGCCGACCAGCTGCTGGACGTCGCTTCGACGCCGGGCAGCGCGACGGCGGCCGGCCTGCGGGCCGCGGTCGACGTCGGTGTCCGCTACATCGCCTCCTGGCTGGGCGGCAACGGCGCGGCGGCCATCCACAACCTGATGGAAGACGCCGCCACCGCCGAGATCTCGCGCTCGCAGATCTGGCAGTGGGTCAAGAACGGGACCACTTTGGACAGTGGCGACGTCGTCACGGCGGAGCTGGTGCGCGGCGTGCTGGCCGACGTCCGCGGCGAGCTGGCCGGCGAGCTCAAGCCGGAGCTGCTGGAGCCCGCGGTGGAGCTGTTCGAGCAGGTCGCGCTGGCCGAGGAGTTCCCGGACTTCCTGACGCTGCCCGCGTACGAGCGGATCAAGTAGTGCGTCTTCCCGAAGACGTCTACGCCGCCGCCGACGCGCGCCTGGCTGCGGCCGACGCGCGCGTCGCGGCGTCGTACCCGGGGGAGCGGCCGGGACGCCAGCCCGTGCACACGGTCTACGTCCCGGCGTCGCAGTACAAGACGCGCCTGGTCGCCGACTGGGGCAAGCAGGCGATGCGGGTCTTCATCGAGCACGGCGACCTCCTCGGTGCCGGCGCGGACGTGTATGAGCGCGTCCGCGCCAAGCTGCTCACCGAGCCGATCGAGGACCTGCGGATCGACTTCGAGGACGGCTACGGCCGCGTGCCGGACGACGTCGAGGACGCCGCCGCCCGCGCGGCCGGCCAGACCCTGGCGACGACCGGCGGGACACCGTTCTGCGGGATCCGCTTCAAGAGCTTCGAAGCGGCGACGCGCCGGCGTGGCATCCGCACC
Organism: Amycolatopsis kentuckyensis; assembly: GCF_002155975.1. Taxonomy (GTDB): domain Bacteria; phylum Actinomycetota; class Actinomycetes; order Mycobacteriales; family Pseudonocardiaceae; genus Amycolatopsis; species Amycolatopsis kentuckyensis. The sequence continues at coordinate 10,166 of NZ_MUMI01000623.1, read as the reverse complement.
CTCGACCTGTTCCTGGGTTCGCTGCTGGACAACGGGCCGCTGCCGCCCGGGTTCGTCGTCACGCTGCCGAAGGTGACGGCGGTCGAACAGGTTTCGGTGGCCGCGGACGTCCTTTCCCGCTTGGAATCCGCGTACGGCTTGGCCGAGGACACGCTGCGCTTCGAGGTCCAGATCGAGACCTCGCAGTCCATTGTGGACCTCGACGGGACGCTGTCGGTGGCGCGGATCGTCCAGGCGGCCGAGGGTCGGTGCACGGGACTGCACTACGGCACGTACGACTACAGCGCGGGCCTCGGCATCGCGGCGGCGTACCAGAGCATGGAACACCCGGCGGCCGACCTGGCCAAGGGCCTGATGCAGGTCGCGGCGGCGGGCACCGGCGTCCGCCTCTCGGACGGTTCGACGAACAAGCTCCCGATCGGCGACGCGCTGCCCGCGGCGTGGGCCGAACACCTCCGCCTGGTCCGCAGGTCGTTGGAACGCGGCTTCTACCAGGGCTGGGACCTGCACCCCCACCAGCTGCCGACCCGCTTCGCGGCGACGTACGCGTTCTACCGCTCGGGTTTCCCCGCGGCGGTGGAACGGCTGCGCGCGTACGCGGACAAGCAGGCCGGGGGCGTGCTGGACGAGCCGGCGACCGCGCAGGCGCTGGCGGTGTACCTGCTGCGCGGCCTCGACTGCGGGGCGTTGGACGAAGGCGAGCCGGCCTTCGGCCGCCCCGAGCTGGAGAAGTACGCCCGGCGCGAAGGGTGAGGGTCACTCGCCGAGGCGGGCGCGGTCGGCGGCGGCCCGGCCCGCGCCCCAGCCTTCGTGGCTGCGCACGGTCACCGATTTGCTCACCACTTCGGGGAAGAGCGTGGTGAAGGCCGCGGCCACGGTCTTCTCGTGCGAAGCCAGCACCGGCAGCAGGTCCGGCGCCTGGGCGATCGTCGCCTCCGCCGCCCGTTCGAGCCGCTCGCCGATCCGGGTGGCGTAGGAGACGAGGAACGACTTCCGGAACGGCCGCGACCGGCCGGCCGGGTCGGCGATCATCGCCCGGGTCGCCTGGACGAGCAGCGACGTCGTCAGCAACGCGACCGAGTCCAGGTCGTCCTCGTCGCCGACGACGGTGACGAACTCCCAGCGCGGGTCGAAGACCGCGCGGCAGCGGTTGGCCTTCGCGACCACGTCGACCAGCAGCGACTTGGCGTCGGTGTACGGCGTGTCGAGCCAGATCCGGCGGGCCGCGGGGCGCTCGGGGGTGGCCTCGGCGGCCTCGACCAGCACCCGGTCGAGGGCGTGGCGGGTCATCAGCTCCTGAGCCTTCGCCGAAAGCGCCTCGGCCTCCTCCGGGAACGAACTCGACTCGGCCTTGGCCAGCAGCGCGCGGACCCGGCCCAGCTTCTTTTCGTCGACGTGGTGCCGCACCGGGCGCTCCAGCGGGGTTCCCGGCGCGGGCAGGACGACGGTCAGCCTCGGCAGGGTGCGCAGCAGGCCCACGGCCTCGATGACCGCCGCGACGGCTTCGGACGGCGTCAGGATGTGCTTCGCCGCCCACTGCGGCAGGTGCGGTTCGGTGTCCGTCCACCAGCGGACGGCGCCGGCCGCGTCGAGCTGGGCCTGCCAGTCCGGGTGCACGGCCGCGAACTGCCCGGCGTGGGCGGCGAGCGTGTCGAGCAGGTAGGAGCCGGCGAACTCGTCGAGGCGGCGCCGGGCGGCCTGGTGGAGGTCTTCGGGCAGCCAGCCGCCCCGGCAGGCCCGGCCGATCAGCTGCTGCCCGGTCCGGTCCGCGGCTTCGGCGAGCTCGGCAGGCAGCGTGAAACCCGGTGCCAGCCGGTCGGCGTCGCCCGGTGCGGCGGCGAGCAGCGCGTCGCCGAATTCTTCGACCGTCGTCGGCGGCGGGCCGACGCGGACCTGCTTCCGCTTGCCCACCGGCCCAGTCTGCCGCAGTGACCTTTCCGGGCGTCGGGTACGTCACTGCGAGCGTTAACACCGCTGGAACATCCGATGCTTAGGGTCCGGCCATGGCGGAGAACAAGAAGCGCTGGTGGACGTCGGTGTTCGTGCAGCTGCTCGTGGCGGTGGTCGCGGGCGTGCTGGTGGGGCACTTCTGGCCGGTGCTCGGTGCCCAGCTCAAGCCGGTCGGTGACGGATTCATCCGGCTGATCAAGATGATCATCGCGCCGCTGATCTTCTGCGTCGTGGTGACCGGGATCGCGGCCGTCGGCGACATCAAAGCGGTCGGACGAATCGGACTCAAGGCCATCGTCTACTTCGAGGTCGTCACGACGTTCGCGTTGCTGTTCGGCCTGGTGGTGGCGAACGTCTTCCGGCCCGGCGCCGGGCTCGACATCAACCCGGCGACGCTGGACCCGCACGCCGTCACCGCCCAGACCAAGGGCGGGCAGCTGCCGTCGGTCGGGGACTTCCTGCTGCACACCATCCCCGACAGCGTGGTGAACGCGTTCGCGCAGAACCAGCTGCTGCAGGTGCTGGTGTTCGCGGTGTTCTTCGGCGTGGCGCTGGCCGCGATCGGGCGGGAGCGGGCGCCCCTGGTGCTGGACTTCGTCGACCAGGTGCAGCAGGTCATCTTCAAGGTGATGGGCTGGATCATGCGGGTCGCGCCGCTCGGCGCGTTCGGCGCGATGGCGTTCATCATCGGGCAGTACGGTCTGTCCACATTGGGCACCTACGCGAAGCTGATCGCCGCCTGCTACGGCGCGGCCGTGCTCTTCACGCTCGTCCTCGCCGCGATTTCCCGGTTCTACGCCGGGGTTTCGGTCTGGAAGTTCCTCCGCTACGCGCGTGAGGAGTTCCTCCTCGCCCTGGGTACCGCGTCGACGGAGTCGGTGATGCCGCGGATCATGGTCAAGCTCACCGACGCGGGCTGCTCCCGCGCGGCGACGGGCCTGGTCGTCCCGACCGGGTATTCGTTCAACCTCGACGGCGCGACCATCTACCTGTCGATCTGCACGGTGTTCCTGGCGCAGGCGTTCGGGGTGGAGATGACGCTCGGCCAGCAGCTGCTGGCGGTGCTGATCCTGATGCTGACGTCGAAGGGCATGGCGGGCGTCCCGGGCTCGAGCTTCCTGGCCCTGTCGGCCACGGCGGCGGCGATCGGCGCGTTCCCGGTGGCGGGCGTGGCCCTGCTGCTGGGCGCGGACCGCCTGATGGACTCGATGCGCGTGTTCGTCAACCTGCTGGGCAACTGCGTGGCGACGTTCGTGGTGGCGAAGTCGGAAGGCCAGCTGGACCGGGCCAAGCTGCGGGAGAAGCTGGAGGGCGTGACCCCGGTGGCGGCCTGACCGGTCACCTTCCGGGCGGCGGGGCCGTCGGGGAAGGCATGAACACCGCTGCCGCTCTCGTCACGATCGCGCTCAACACGGGCGTCGGTCTCGCGGACCTGAGGAAGGCCCGGTTCGTCCTCGCGACGTCGGCCGCCGTGAACGTCCCGCCGGGCCGGCTGCCGGCACTGGGAGCGCTGAAGCTCGCCGGTGCGGCGGGGCTGCTCCTCGGCCTGCTCGGAGTCCCGCTCGTCGGCCCGGCCGCGGCGACCGGCCTGATCCTGTTCTACCTCGGGGCGATCGCCGCCCACGTCCGCACCCGCCGGTTCGCCACCGGAGCGGCCCCGGCGCTCTTCCTCGGCCTCGCGGTGGCGACGGTGCTCTAACGCAGCCGCGGGAGGGCGTCGCGGGCGAAGTGGCTCAACGCCCGCAGGTCGTCGGCGAAGCGGTCCCGGTGGTCCTCGGGCAGGGGCCGGAAGAGGAACTGCTCGACGTTCTCCACGTGCAGGCGGCTGGCCCGCACGGTCGTCTCCTCGCCGAACGCGGTCAGCCGGACGAGCTGGACCCGCTTGTCGCTCGGGGACGCCGTCCGGGTCACCAGCCCGAGCGCTTCCATCCGGTCGACCAGCCGGGTCGCGCCGCCGGTGGTGAGCACCTGTTCCTGGGCGATGGAGCGCATGGTCAGCCCGTCTTCACCGGTGCGGCCCACGAGCAGCAGGACTTCGTACATCAGGTGCGTGATCCCGCATTCCCGCTCCAGCGCCCGCCCGAGCAGGTACCCGAGCCGGTGCGCCGCGCCTTGCAGCTGCCCGAAAGCCAGCACGCGAGCGTCATCCGCCGCCTGCCGGGCCGAAGTGATTGCGGGGTCCACCCGCTCATCCTCCCCTCTGCCCCCCACCACGCAACGGGAGATGCGGCCGCCGGTCGATGGCGCCGGAGCAGCGGGTGTCCGCCCGCCGCGGGCGGCGGAGCTGCCGGTCTGGCGAGCCGCTCGGCTGCCGGTGGCGGGCCGCTTAACCGCCGCTCAACGCGGAGCAGCGGCCGGTCGGGGCTTGTTCATCCGGTTGCCGGTGCGGCGGTCCGCCGCCGACGGTGCCCTGCTTGCCCGCCGCCCAGCGCGAAGCGGCGGCCAGGTGGGGCGCCGGGGGCAGCCGGGCGCTTGTCCGTCTCGGTTGCCGGTGCGGCGGTCCGCCGCCGACGGTGCGCTGCTTGCCCGCCGCGCAACGCGAAGCGGCGGCAGCCGGACGCTCGCCCGTCTCGGAGGCCGGACCTGGTGGCGTCGCGGGCCGTCCCGCCGCCGATGGCGCGCCGCTCAAGGCGGGGCGGCGGCCGTCCAGGGGATGTGGACTCAATCGCCGGCGCGCAGGGCGAGGTACACGTCGAGCTGGTCGGTGAACTCCGTCAGGTCCGCGCCCAGCAGCTCGCCCGCGCGCCCGATCCGGTAGCGCAGGGTGTTCACGTGGACGTGCAACGCCTTCGCCGCCCGGGTCGGGGAGCCCGAGCACTCCAGGAACACCCGGACCGTGTGCACCAGGTCCGTGTGCTGCTCCGCGTCGTACGCCAGCAACGGCCCGAGCACCCGGCGGCGCAGGGCCGCGCGCAGCCCGGCCGGTGCGCCGGCCAGCAACAGCTCGTGCGCGTCCACCTCGCCGGCCCGGACCACCGACACCCGGCCCGGTCGGCGCGCCGCCACCGCCACGGCGTACCGCGCACTCTCCACGGCCTCGTCCCGCGGGCCCGGATCGCTGACCCCGCACAGGATCCGCGAAGCCCGCAGCAGCGGCTCCACAATGGACAACCCGGCCAGCGAGGGCGTCGCCACCGCCGCATACGACGTGTTCCCCGGTGAATCGAGCAGCGCCGCGTCCGGCAGCAGCTCGCCCAGGACGTCGCGGCTCTCGTCACTTCCTTCGGTCCGCAATGCGACGACGCACGCGTCTTCGGGCAACGACACCCGAGGCCGGGAGACGCGAGCCCGCGTGACCCCGACCAGCCCCGCCACCTCCTCGGCCAGCTCGGCCTGCGCGGTGCTGACCGGCCCGCCGACCGCGATCAGCCACGGCACCGCGTGCCGTCCCTCGACCGGGAGCACCGTCAGCGGTCCCGGCTCGCGGGCCGCGTACCGGCGGACGACGTCCTCCGCCGGCATCGGCAGCGGGGCCGTCCCCGCCACCAGCCGGCCCAGGCCCGACAGCACCCAGCACGGCAGCCCGAGTTCCGCCGAAGCGCGCTCCACCAGCGTCTCGACCGGCGCCTCCGCTGCCGCCTGCAAACGTTTGCGCGCGCTGTCGGACGCGGCCGCCAAAGCCAGCACCACCTGCTCGGTGATCACCGAAAACGACAGGTCGGCCGGCACTTCCAGCAGCGGGATGCGGTGCCGGACGCAGGCGTCGACGACGTCGTCCGGGATGCCGCCCGAGTCCGCGCCGGACGCGGCCAGCGCCGCCGCCCCCGAGCGGGCCAGCGCGGCCACGAACGGCTCGGCGTCACCCGGCGCGTGCCACCAGAGGAGGCCGGAAAGCACCAGCTCACCGGCCGACAGGTACCGTCCGGGGTCGGACAGCTCCGTGACGTAGATGCGCGTCACCGGCCGGTCGAGCAGGTCGGTCCCGGCGCGCGGGCGCAGCCGCAGCCCGGGCAGCCCCAGCAGAGTTTTCACGGTCGTCATGAGGCTTGTAGGAAAGCACAACCGCCCCCGCGCCCGCTCCGGTGCGTTTCATGCTCGGTGCCGTTGCCGCCCGGCCGTGATCCGTCGTCTACTGGTCTATCGTCCTCACGAAGGAGCAACCAGTGGAGTTCCTGCGTCCCACGACGCTCGCCGAGGCTCTCGCGCTCAAGGCCGGGCGGCCGGACGCCGTGCCGATCGCCGGCGGCACCGACGTCATGGTCGAGCTCAACTTCGACCACCGGCGCCCGGCGGCCCTGCTGGACCTGACCACGGTCGGAGAGCTGGCGGAGTGGTCCACATCGGACGGCACGGTTCGGCTCGGCGCCGGTGTCCCGTACTCCCGGGTCATCGCTGAACTGGGTGAATCCGTCCCGGCGCTGGCCATGGCCTCCCGGACGGTCGGGTCCCCGCAGATCCGCAACCGCGGCACGGTCGGCGGCAACCTCGGCGCCGCCTCGCCCGCCGGGGACACCCACCCGGTGCTGCTCGCCCTGGACGCGCGGGTCGAGGTGGCCTCCGTGCGGGGGACCCGCCTCCTCCGGGCGGAGGAGTTCTACGTCGGCGTGAAACGCCACGCGCTGGCCGAAGACGAGCTGATCACCGCCGTCCACCTGCCCGAACGCGCCGGGCCGCAGCAGTTCGCCAAGGTCGGCACGCGCAACGCCATGGTCATCGCGGTCTGCTCGTTCGCGATCTCGCTCCGGCACGGCGAGGTCGGCGCCGCGATCGGCTCCGCCGCGCCGACCCCGCGCCGCGCCCGGGAGGCCGAGGACTTCCTGGCCGCCGAGCTGCCGTGGACGTCCCCCGAGCCGCTGCCGGACTCCCTGAAACGCCGCTTCGGCGACCTGGTCGGGCAAGCCGCGTCGCCGATCGACGACGTCCGGGGCAGCGCCGCGTATCGGAAACACGCGCTGGGGGTACTCGCGCGGCGTACGTTGACCTGGGCTTGGGACGAATTCCGGACGGGAGAGCGCGCATGCGCCTGAATGTCACGATCAACGGCGAGCCGCGGCAGGCGGACGACGTCTGGGAAGGCGAAAGCCTGCTGTACGTGCTGCGCGAGCGGCTCGGCCTGCCGGGCTCGAAGAACGCCTGCGAGCAGGGCGAGTGCGGCTCCTGCACGGTCTACCTCGACGACCTCCCGGTGTGCGCCTGCCTGGTCGCGGCCGGGCAGGCCGAGGGCCGCGTGGTCCGCACGGTCGAGGGGCTGGCCGACGGCGACACCCTCGACCCGGTCCAGCAGTCCTTTGTGGACGCGGGTGCGGTGCAGTGCGGGTTCTGCACACCGGGCCTGGTCGTCGCCGCGCACGACCTGCTGAACCGCGTCCCCGACCCGAGTGACGAGGAGATCCGCGAAGCACTGGCCGGCAACCTCTGCCGCTGCACCGGGTACGAGAAGATCCTCGACGCGGTGCGCGCGGCCGCGAAAGGTGGTGTCGCGTGAGGACGCTCATCGCGAACGCGGCCATCGCCACGGTCACCGGCGAGGAGTACGCGAGCGGGCACGTCGTCGTCGAGAACGACCGGATCGCCGCGGTCGGCGAAGGCGTCTACACCGGCGAGTTCGACGAACGCGTCGATGCCGGAGGCTGCCTGGTCACGCCCGGCCTGATCAACACCCACCACCACCTCTACCAGTGGGCGACCCGCGGGCTGGCCGCCGATCACACGCTCTTCGAGTGGCTGGTCGCGCTCTACCCGGTCTGGAGCCGCCTCGACGACGAGATCACGCACGCCGCGGGCACCGCCGGGATGGCGCGGCTGGCGCTGACCGGCTGCACCACCGTCGCCGACCACCACTACGTCTTCCCGCGCGACGGCGGCGACCAGGTCGCGGCGCTGGCCGCGGCCCGCCAGCGCGTCGGCGTCCGGCTGCACGTCGTGCGCGGGTCGATGGACCGCGGCGAGTCCGACGGCGGCCTGCCGCCGGACAACCTGGTCGAGTCGACCGAGGACGCGCTGACCGGCACCGAAGCGGCGATCGACCGCTTCCACGACGACTCCGCGGGCGCCCACCTCCAGATCGCCGCGGGCCCGTGCTCGCCGTTCTCGGTCACCGAGCGGCTGATGTCCGGCGCGGCGGAGCTGGCGCGGCGCAAGGGCGTCCGCCTGCACACCCACCTCGCCGAGACTGTCGACGAGGAGCAGCAGTGTCTCGCCGAGGCCGGCTGCACGCCCGCCGAGTACGCCGACAAGCTCGGCTGGCTCGCCGACGACGTCTGGCTGGCCCACACCATCCACCTCGCGCCCGACGCGATCCGCCGCTTCGGCGCGACCGGCACCGGCTCGGCGCACTGCCCGACGTCCAACGGCCGGATCGGCGCCGGCATCGCGCCGGTCCGCGACCTGCTCGACGCCGGGGTCCCGGTCGGCCTGGGTGCCGACGGCGCCGCGTCCAACGAGTCCGGCGGCCTCGGCGAAGAGCTCCACCAGGCGCTGCTGCAGGCCCGCCAGCGCGGCGGGCCCCGCGGCCTGACCACGCGCGAAGCCCTGTGGATGGGCACGATGGGCGGCGCCCGCTGCCTCGGCCGCGCGGACGACCTGGGCTCCCTGGAACCCGGGAAGCTCGCCGACCTGGCCGTCTGGGACCTGACCGGGCTCAACTACGCGGGCATCACCGATCCGGTCGCGGCGCTCGTCCTCGGCACCACGCCGCCGCTGCGCCGCCTGTTCGTCGGCGGCAAGGCCGTCGTCGAGGACGGCACCCTGCGCGAAGCCGACGAGTCCACCATCGCCCGCGAGCTGGCCACCGCGAGCGCCCGGTTGCGGGAGGGCAGATGACCAGCACCACCTCCGTCACGACGACGACCGCGACCACGACCGCGAACGGCGTCGGCACTTCGCCGCGGCGCCCCGACGGCACGGTGAAGGTCCGCGGCGAGTTCGCCTACTCCTCGGACCTCTGGCACGAGGACATGGTGTGGGGCGTGACGCTGCGCAGCCCGCACCCGTACGCCCGGATCACCGGCATCGACATCGCGGAAGCCCTGGCCGTGCCCGGCGTCCACGCGGTCCTCACGCACGAGGACGTCCCGGGCGTGAACCGCTACGGCCTCGAACACGCCGACCAGCCCGTGCTCGCTTCGGAGGTCGTCCGCTACCAGGGCGAACCGGTCGCGCTGGTCGCCGCCGACCACCCGGAGACCGCGCGCCGCGCGATGAAGCGGATCAAGGTCGCCTACGAAGAGCTCGAGCCGGTGACGGACTCCGAAGCCGCCGTCGCGGGCGAAGGACCTTCGCTGCACGAAGGCGGCAACGTCGTCCGGCACGTGAAGATCCGCCGCGGTCCGCAGGAGCCCGGCGCCGACGTGGTCGTCTCCGGTGTCTACGAGGTCGGCATGCAGGACCAGGCCTTCCTCGGCCCGGAGTCCGGGCTCGCCGTGCCGGACACCGAAGGTGGCGTCGACCTGTACGTCGCGACCCAGTGGCTGCACGTCGACCAGCAGCAGATCGTCGCCGCGCTGGGCCTGCCGGTCGAGAAGGTGCGGCTGACCCTCGGTGGTGTCGGCGGCGCGTTCGGCGGCCGGGAAGACCTCTCGATGCAGGTGCACGCGTGCCTGCTGGCGCTGCACACCGGCAAGCCGGTGAAGATGGTCTACAACCGCGAAGAGTCCTTCTACGGGCACGTCCACCGCCACCCGGCGAAGATGTACTACGAGCACGGCGCCACCCGCGACGGCCGGCTCGTGTACGTGAAGGCGCGGCTCTACCTCGACGGCGGCGCGTACGCGTCCTCGACGGGCGCGGTGGTCGCGAACGCCGCCACGCTCGGCGTCGGACCGTACAAAGTGGACAGTGTGTCGGCGGACTGCTGGGGCACGTACACGAACAACCCGCCGTGCGGCGCGATGCGCGGCTTCGGCGCGGTGCAGGCGGCGTTCGGCTACGAGTCCCAGATGGACAAGCTGGCCGACGCGTGTGGCCTCGACCCGGTCGAGGTCCGCGTCCGCAACGCGATGCGCGAGGGCGACCTGATGCCGACCGGCCAGGTCGTCGACGCGGAAGCGCCGGTCGCGGAGCTGCTGAACCGCGTGCGGGACATGCCGATGCCGCCGGAGCGGCCGTTCGACCTGCGGCACATGCCGGGCGGGGTGTCCAACACCACGCACGGCGAAGGCGTCGTCCGCGGCGTCGGGTACGCCGTCGGGATCAAGAACGTCTGCTTCTCCGAAGGCTTCGACGACTACTCGACGGCTCGCGTGCGCCTGCAGCTGGTCGGCGGCGAACCGGCCGCG
>NZ_MUMI01000622.1 GCF_002155975.1 Amycolatopsis kentuckyensis | reverse complement strand
TCCCTCGGCCGGCGTCGGCGGCCGCCGGCTCTCCCTGCACCTCGACGACGCCGACGCCATGGGCTGGGCGGCGATCACCGGCGGTGCGGCCGGCGACCACGTCTGGCTGGACCGCTCGTTCGACGCCGGGCGGACGTGGGCGTCGGGCAGCAAACTCGGCGACACCGCAACGCCGTCCGGGGCCACGGGCTGGCGGACGCTGATGTACAACGCCGACGACTGGGCGAACAGGGGCGTCGGCCTGCTGCGGGCGTGCGGGCAGCCCGCGGGGTCGGGGACCATCGCCTGCACCGGCTGGGCCCGCCCGACGTGGAACGCCTGGGACCGGCGCACCGCGGCCGCCACGGCGCTGATGGAGCGGTACAACCTCGGCACCGGCCTCTTCGACACGACCGGGTGGTGGAACTCGGCCAACGCGCTCACCGCCGTCATCGACAACATCCGGATCAGCGGCATGGGCAGCTACCGCTACGCGATCGACACGACGTACACGAAGAACCTCGCGGCCCAGGGCGGCCAGTTCCGCAACGACTACCTCGACGACACGGGCTGGTGGGGCCTCGCGTGGGTCGACGCCTACGACCTGACCGGCGACAGCAAGTACCTGAACACCGCCCGCGCGGACGCCGACCACATGTACGCGTACTGGGACGGCGTCTGCGGTGGCGGGGTCTGGTGGAGCACCGGCCGCACGTACAAGAACGCGATTCCGAACTCGCTGTACATCCAGCTGAACGCGGCGCTGCACAACCGGATCCCGGGCGACACGGCGTACCTGGCACGCGCCCGCGCGGGCTGGACCTGGTTCGCCGGCACCGGCATGATCAACGGCTCGAACCTGGTCAACGACGGCCTGACCACGTCGACCTGCGCCAACAACGGCCAGCCGGTCTGGTCGTACAACCAGGGCGTGCCGCTCGCGGCGCTGACCGAGCTGTACCGCGCCACCGGCGACGCGGGCCTGCTGACGAAGGCCCGCGCGATGGCGAACGCGTCGACGTCGAACGCGGGCTTGAACCCGGGCGGCATCCTCCGCGACCCGGGCGAGACGGCCGGAGGCGGCGGCGTCGACGGCCCCTCGTTCAAGGGTGTCTACGTCCGGGACCTGGCCGTGCTGAACGCGGCGCTCTCCGACCACCCGTACACGCCCTACCTGCAACGCCAGGCGAACGCGGCGTACGCGAACGACCGCACCAGCGCGGAGGCCTACGGCCTGCTGTGGGCAGGCCCGTTCGACCAGCCCGACGCGGCCCGCCAGCAAAGCGCCCTGGACCTGATGAACGCGGCCCCGTGACGGAAGCCGGAACCCACGTGATCAGAGCCGGATCTCGCGTGATCGAAGCCGGATCCCGCGTGATTGGGGCCGGAACCGGTGAGTTCCGGCTCCAATCACGCGAGTTCCGGGCCCAGTCACGCGAGTCACGGGCTCGGTCACGCGAGTTCCGGGCTCAGTCACGACTCAGAGGGTCTTCTCCAGGCGGCCGGCCAGGAGCTTGATGAAGCGGGAGGGGTCGGCGAGTTCGCCGCCCTCCGCCAGCAGGGCCATGCCGTAGAGGAGCTCGGCCGTCTCGGCGAGGCCCTCGTCCTCCGGGCGGGAAGCGTGTGCCTCGCGCAGCCCCGTCACCAGCGCGTGCTCCGGGTTGAGCTCGAGGATGCGCTTGATCGGCGGCAGCTCCTGCCCCATCGCGCGGTACATCTTCTCCAGCGTCGGGGTCAGGTCGTGGGTGTCGCCGACGATGCAGGCCGGCGACGTCGTCAGCCGCGACGAGAGGCGGACCTCCTTGACCGTGTCGCCGAGCGCCGTCCCCATCCACGTCAGCAGGCTCTCGAAGTCCTTGTTCCGCTGTTCGCGGGCGACCTCGGTGGCCTTCTTGTCCTCTTCCGACTCGAGGTCGACCTGGCCCTTGGCGATGGACTGGAACTGCTTGCCGTCGAAGCCCGGCACCGAGTCGACCCACATCTCGTCGATCGGGTCGGTCAGCACCAGCACCTCGTAGCCCTTGGCGCGGAACGCCTCCATGTGCGGCGAGTTCTCGATCGCGGACCGCGATTCGCCGGTCATGAAGTAGATGTGCTCCTGGCCCTCCTTCATCCGCGAGACGTAGTCGCGCAGCGAAGTCGGCTTCTCCGCGTCGTGCGTCGAGGCGAACGACGAGATTTCGAGGATGGCCTCGCGGTTCTCGAAGTCGTCGAGCAGGCCCTCCTTGACCGCCCGGCCGAACTCGCGCCAGAACGTCGCGTACTTCTCGGCGTCGGCGGTCATCATCGTCTTGACCGTCGAGAGGACCTTCTTCACCAGGCGACGGCGGATCAGCTGGATCTGCCGGTCCTGCTGCAGGATCTCGCGCGACACGTTCAGCGAGAGGTCCTGCGCGTCGACGACGCCCTTGACGAACCGCAGGTACTCGGGGACGAGCGACTCGCAGTCGTCCATGATGAACACGCGCTTGACGTACAGCTGCACGCCCCGCTTGCGCTCCCGCAGGAACAGGTCCATCGGCGCGTGCGAGGGCAGGAACAGCAGCGCCTGGTACTCGAACGTCCCCTCGGCCTGCAGCCGGATCGTCTCCAGGGGGTCCTGCCAGTCGTGGCTGACGTGCTTGTAGAACTCGTGGTACTCGTCCTCGGTGACCTCGCTCGACGACCGCGCCCACAGCGCCTTCATCGAGTTGACGGTCTCGGCTTCCTCACCCTCACCCCGCATCCGGATGGGCCAGGTGATGAAGTCGGAGTACTTCTTCACGATCTCGCGGATCTTCGCCGCGGACGTGTAGTCGTAGAGGTGGTCCTCGGTGTCCTCGGGCTTGAGGTGCAGCGTGACCGCGGTGCCCTGGGGCGCGTCCTCGACCGGCTGGATCGTGTAGGTGCCTTCGCCGGTCGACTCCCAGCGGACGCCCTCGGCGGTGCCCGCGCGGCGCGTCACCAGGGTGACCTTGTCCGCGACCATGAAGCTCGCGTAGAACCCGACGCCGAACTGCCCGATCAGGTCCTGCGACGCCGCCGCGTCCTTCGCCTCCTTCAGCTTGGTCAGGAAGTCGGCGGTGCCGGACTTGGCGATCGTCCCGATCAGGGCGACGACCTCTTCGCGGGTCATGCCGATGCCGTTGTCGCGCACCGTGAGGGTCCGCGCCTCCGGATCCGTCTCGATCGCGATGTGCAGGTCGCCGGTGTCCGCCTCGAGGTCCTTGTCGCGGTACGACTCCAGCCGCAGCTTGTCGAGGGCGTCGGAGGCGTTGGACACGAGCTCCCGCAGGAACGTGTCCTTGTTCGAATAGATCGAATGGATCATCAGCTGGAGCAGCTGACGCGCTTCCGACTGGAACTCCAGCGTCTCGATCGGGGCAGTCACTTCCATTCCTTTCCGCATGTCCGGCGGCCGTTGTTGGGTCGATCCTACCGACCGGGCCCGGCAGCACGGGACCGCGCACTTTATGAACGCAATGTAGGGGCCGGCGGCTCCCGGTGTGATGCTGGCCACGCCCCGCTGCCGATCAAGGAGGATCGAGTGCCCGGACGCTTCCCCCGGTGGGCGGCCGTGTTCGCCGCGGCCTGTGCCCTGACCACCGCCTTCGCCGCGCCCGCCACCGCGGCGGGCGTCGCCGACCACCCCGTCCCCACCA
>NZ_MUMI01000621.1 GCF_002155975.1 Amycolatopsis kentuckyensis | reverse complement strand
GAACTCGCGAGTTACGGCTCCAATCACGCGGGTCCGGGGTCCAATCACGCGAGTTCCGGGTCTGATCACGTGAGTTACGGGGTGGTGGTGACTCCGGTGAGGGTGACGGGGAGCTTTGGGGGGCCGCTGCCGTCGCCGATGCCGGGTTTGGCCGGGTCTATTCCGGCTCGGGCGATGCGGTCGAGGGTTTCGAGGCCGGGGTCGTCGATGCTGCCGAAGACCGTGTACTCGGGTGGGATGTCGATCTCGCCGAAGACCAGGAAGAACTGGGAGCCGCCGGAGTCGGGGGCGGACGTCTTCGCCATCGCGAGGACGCCGCGGCCGTACGTCAGCCCGGGGAACAGCTCGTCGCGGATCGTGTAGCCCGGGCCGCCGGTGCCGTCGCCGACCGGGTCGCCGCACTGGAGCATCTGCAGCCCGGTGCTCACCGACAGCCGGTGGCACGACGTGCCGTCGTAGAAACCCTGCCGGGCCAGGCTCAGGAAGTTCACCACCGTGCACGGCGCCAGCGCGCGGTCCAGCGCGAGCCCGATCTCGCCCGCGGTCGTCGCCAGCCGGACGTCGACGGTCCCGGTCGACGGCGCCGGGCCGTCCGGCGGCAGCGCGACCTTCTTCGGCGCCGGTGAGCCGGTGTCCGGGGTGAACGCGCACGTCACCGGGTCGGCCAGCGGCTTCGCCCGCTTCGGCATCGGCACCCGGCCGCCGGGGATCGCGGCCGGCGTTCCGGGCGAGGCCACCGAAGACGATGGCGACGACGTCGGAGTCCGGATCGCGCCCCCTGCCTGGCCGTCCGGCTTGCGCAGGAACCCCGGGTAGCCCCAGGCCAGGAACGCCAGCGCCATCGCCACGACGACCACGCACGAGCCGGTGACCAGCGCGATCGCCGCCGTCGACGACGGCTTCGGCGGCACGGGCGGCTGCCACGGCGAATACTGGTACGGCGGCCCGGGTCTGCCGTCCGGCTCGCTCATCCACGCTCCCCTTCGTCGGAGGAGCATCATTCTGCCGTCAAGACCGCCTCCCCGGGCGAAAACCCCCCGATCACGGCAGGCCCCACGGCACGCTCGCCCCGCCCGGCGCCACCGGCCGGATGCCGAAGTCCGGCCGATCCCCCTTCCGGTACACGAACGCGTCCTCGCCGCACCCGAGTTCGACCCGGACGTCCCCGTTGGCCAGCCGCCGCCAGCGACGCGCCCGGCCCCGCGCGTCCGTCACCGCGAGCTCGCCGTCGATGCCCGGCCGCAGCACGCACGGCGCCCCGGCCTCGCTGTGCACCTTCAGCCAGCGCGTCTTCCCGCCGGTGCGGGACGCGCTGAGCAGGAACGCGCCTTCGGTGCGGAAGTCCCGCAGCGCGACGTCGCCCCAGGCCGCCGGCACCGCCGGGAACAGCCGCAGCACGCCGCCCCAGCTCTGCACCAGCATGTCCTGCAGGGACTTCGCCGCCGACAACGGCGTCTCGATGACCGGCCCGGACTCCTTGTACATCGTGTTCGGCTGGATGTACCGCCGCTGCAGCTCGCCGAGGTAGAACGCGGCCTGCTCGCCGCGCAGCATCTGCGCCGAGATCGACGCCGCCCCGGTGAACGTGTAGCCCTGCAGCGCGCCTTCGAAGCCGACCCAGTGGTTCAGCGACGTCTCGATGATCGCCCGGTGCTCCGGCTGCTCCCAGGTGACGTCGTAGAGCGGGTAGATCTGCAGCAGGTGCGAGTAGTGCCGGTGCGACTTCGCGAACGGCACCCCGGCGCCGATCATGTAGCCGTTGACGTCGGCCGGGTAGTCGACGAGGTTGGCGAGCACGTTCTGCCAGCGAGGCGCCAGCGGATCACCGGGCGCCGCCTGGAGCAGCGTCGTGCAGCCCCAGCGGATCAGCGAGAGGTCGTAGTTGCAGTCCGGCGCGTTGACGCCGTACTCGGGTGAGAACGTCGGCGGCAGGTGCAGCTTCCCGTCCGGCCCGGGCGCGAGGAAGTGCAGGTAGTAGTTGATCGCCTTGCGCAGCAACGGGACCAGCGTGCCCTGGAGCAGCGATCGGTCCATCGTGTGCCGGTAGGACAGCCACACGTTGTGCAGCGCCCAGGTCAGGTTGCCGACCTCCGGCGTCGGCGTGTCCCGCCCCGGGATCCCGACCGGGAACCCGCTGGTCGCGTTCGAGACGCCGTTGAGCAGCGTCATGTCGGTCGTCCGCGGAATACCCGCCGAATCGGCCTGGTAAGGAGAAGCGACCTGGCTCGTCAGGTTGGCCCGGTACTTGTCCAGTGCGTGGCTGACCGCGTCGAGCTCCAGGTGGTTGGAGCCGTGGATCAGCCAGTACTCGAGCTGAACGTTGAGGTTCCACCACGTCGCCGGCCACGGCGTGTTCTCCAGCCACGGCCCGGACGTCGCCATCACCGGAGCCTCGCGCCGCGCCGCCGAAGCCACCTTGTACAGCTGGATCCAGTAGAAGCTCTGGAGCCGGGTGTCCGGAATGGACAGGAAGCTCCGCCGGTAGTAGTCGTGCCACCAGCGCCGGTGGTCCCGGGTGAGCTCGGCGAACGGAAGCGCCCGGCGGACCGTGCCCAGCGCCCGCGCCGCCGCCGTCTTCTCGGGGTGTGACCAGGCCACCGACGTGTACAGCGTGCGTGCGCCGCCGCGGGTGACCTTCCGCCAGGCCGTCACGTGCTCGCCCCCGGCCAGCAGCGGCTGGACGGCCAGCCGCGCGTCACCACTCGCCGACAGCTGCACCGGCGGGTTCGCGGTGTACCCGGCCGGCGGCGGCTTGTTCCACACCGGGTCGGCGCGCGGGCTGACCGCGACCGCCGGGTGGAACACCCACTTGAACCCGCGCTCCCCTTCGGAGGGCCGGATTTCGACCGCGAGCAGTGACTGTCCGGTGTGGACGAGCGCGCGCAGGCTCAGGCTGCCCGCGGCCGTCGTGATCGTGCCGGTCAGCTCGGCGTTCCACAGGTCCATCCGCCAGTCGATCGCGGTGATCGCGCCGACCGGTTCGAGCGTGAAGTACCCGATCGGAAGCCGGGCCAGGCCGAACAGCGAGCCGAACTCCGGGCGGTGGTCCTGGACCTGGCTGTGCTGGACGTTGAACCGGATCGCGTTCTGCCCGGGCTCGGCGTAGATGCCGGAGCCGAGGAAGCCGTTGCCCAGGAACGGTCCTTCGTACCAGGTCTTCGGCAGCCGCCGCCAGTACAGGTCGGCGGTGCCCAGGAACCCCGCCCAGCCGAAGTCGTCGCCGCCGGGTGCCGCTTCGGCGAAGGCGGGGGTCAAGCCGGCGGCGGCGATCCCGGCCAGCGCGCCACCGAGCACGGTTCTGCGGGTGATGTCCATTCGACCTCCTCGTCGAAAGCGGAATTCAGCTCGGCAGGCCCCACGCCGGCGCCGGCCCGAGCGCGGGGACGTCCCGCGGTCCGAGGTCCGGCCGCCCGCCCCGCGGGGTGACGACGGCGGTGCCGCCGCGGCGCAGCCCGATCGCGATCCGTCCCGGTCCGGCCGGGCGCCACGGCAGCCGGCGGCCGTGCTCGTCGCGGACGTCGACGTCCCCGGCGACGCCGTGCTGCAGGACCAGCGGCTCACCGGCTTCGCTGTGCACGCGGACGAACTCGGTCCGGCCGTCGCGGCGGGAGGCGTCCACGAGGAACGCACCTTCCGCGCGGAGCCCGGCGATCGAGGCGTCACGCCAGGTCGCCGACACCGACGGGAAGACCTTGAGCACCCCGCCGGATCCCTGCACGAGCATGTCCACAACGGACTGGGCGGCGGTGATCGGGCTCTCGATCGCGAAGTTGGACCCCTCGCGGTACATCGTGTTCGCGGTCAGCTCGGTGTCGGCCACGACGTTCCGGTCGAGGAAGAACTTCAGGTACCGCAACGCTTCCTCAGGCGCACCCATTACCGATTTCATCGACGACGCGGCCGCGTAGCTGTAGCCGTGCCAGGCGGATTGGTCGGCGGCCCAGTGCTCGAACGTGCGCGTCATGATGTCGCGGTCGCCTGGCGTGTCCCAGACTTTCTCGCGCAGCGGGTACAGCCACAGCAGGTGCGAGAAGTGCCGGTGCGACGCGGCCAGCGGAACGCCGTCGCCGATCAGCACCCCCGCAGCGGGGTACTCGTGGTACGGCACGAGTTTCGCGCCGATTTCCCGCCAGATCGGCACACGCGGTTCGTCGAGGCACAGGATCCGGGCGGTGTCGACGAGCGTGCGGGCCGCCCACCGGATCAGCGACAGGTCGTAGGTGCAGTCGGGCGCGTCGGCGTACTCCGGCGATCGGGTCAGCGGCAGGTGCAACGCCCCGTCCGGGCCGGTGAACAGGAAGTGCCGGTAGAAGTTCAGCGCCTTGGCCAGCGTCGGGTACAGGACGTCGCGGAGCACGCGCCGGTCCATGTGGTGCCGGTAGGCGAGCCAGACGTTGTGCAGGCCCCACAGCAGGTTCCCGGTCTGGTCGGTCTTGGACGTCGTCCCGGGGACGCCCACCGAGCGCGTGCCGCCGGGGCGCAGCCGCCAGTCACCCGGGTGCGAGAGGGCGTAGGTGTCGCCGTCGCGGTACGCGGGCGGGACGGACACCTCGAGGTTCGCGTGGTCGCGCCGGAAGGTCGCGGTGACGGCGTCGAGTTCGGGGTGGTTGGTGCTGTTGACGATCGGGTAGGTGACCTGGACGTTGAGGTTCCACCACACGGCGGTCCAGCTGTTACCGACCTCGGGGAACCACGGTCCCCATTCGGACACGACCGGCCCGTCGGCGCGGGTGGCGGCCGCGATCTTGTACAGCTGGATCCAGTAGAACCGCTGCACCTGCTTGTCGGGCACCGAAACGAAACTGCGCCGGTGGTAGTCGTTCCACCAGCGGCGGTGCCGGGCGAGCAGCGCGTCCGGGCGGGCGGCAAGCGCTTTCCGGACGGCCTCCGTTGCGTCGGCGGTGTGCGTGGTGCCCGGGAAGCTGTAGGCGACGGTGGCGGCGAGCAGCCGTTTCGTGCCGACGGCGCGTTCCCGCCACGCGGTGGTGTACCCGCCGCCGGCGAGCATGGGCTGCGCACAGTAGCCGTCGCCCAGCTCGGGCGCGGGATTGGCGACGTACTCGGGCGGCTTGCGGACGGTCCGGGTGGTGGCGGACTCGAGGGGCTGGAACGCCCAGGCGGCGGTGGCTTCCCCCGCGCTCGGCGTCAGCGAGACGAGCAGCACGCCGAGGTCGTTGTGCACGACGGCGGAGAAGGCGACCGAGCCCTGCGTGGTGGTGATGGTGCCGCCGAGTTCGGCGTTGTAGAGGTCGAGCGTCCAGTCGACGGCGGTGATCGCGCCGGCCAGGGTGAGGGTGAGCGAGCCGATCGGCAGGCGGGAGAGGCCGATGCCGGCTTCCCACTGGATGCGCTGGTCCTGGACCTGGGTGTGGCTGAGCATGAACTTGAGGACCTGCGGCGTCTTCCCGGCGTAGACCTGGACGCCGAGGTAGCCGTTGGCGAGGAAGGGGCCTTCCTGCCAGTTCTTCGGCAGCCTCCGCCAGACCATCCGGGCGTCCTGGGCGACGTCCCGGTGCGGGTTCCCTCCGGTGGCGAGCGCGGGCGGGGCCGCACGGGCCCACAGACCCCCGAAGGCGGCGGCCCCGGCCAGCACCGA
>NZ_MUMI01000620.1 GCF_002155975.1 Amycolatopsis kentuckyensis | reverse complement strand
GGGCAGAGCGGCCCAAGGCGTCGGACTCGGCCTCACGGCGCTGATGATGGGCGTGGCCCGCGACCACCTTCCCGAGGAACGCGGCGCGGCCACGATCGCCCTGATCTCGGTGGTCTCCATCATCGGAGCCGGCGTCGGCTACCCGCTGGCCGCGCTGCTCGCCGAGGTCGGCGGACTGCGCGCCGCCTACGGCCTCGGCCTGCTCGTCACCGCCCTCGCCCTCGCGACCGCGTGGCGCTCCGTGCCCGCAGCTCCCGAAGGCCGCTCCGCTCACGTGAACGTGGCCGGTGCGCTCGTCCTGGCGGGTGGACTGCTCCTCGTCCTGTTCCTGGCCGGCGAGCGGAGCTTGTGGAGCCGGCACCTCGCCGTGGCGGTGCCCCTCGCCGTCGCCGCCGTACTCCTGCTCGGCGTCTGGACCGTTTCCGAACTGCGCACCAAGACGCCCCTGATCGACGTCCGGGCGGTCCGGCACCCGGCGGTCGCCGGGGCGAACATCGCGATGTTCGTCGGCGGGAGCGGCATGTACCTCCTGCTCACCCTCATCAGCCGCTACGCGCAGACGCCGCACAGCGCCGGCTACGGCTTCGGGCTGAGCACCTTCGTGGCGGGGCTCGTCCTCATCCCGTTCTCCGCGCTGGGGTTCGTCGCCGGCAAGCTCACGCCGCGGGTCCGCAACCGGATCGACGGCCCCGTGCTCCTGGCCGGCAGCGCCGCCATCGTCGGCGGCGGGTTCGTCCTGTTCGCCACCGCCCGGTCCAACCTGGCCGAGCTGCTCACGGCCATGGGCGTGCTGGGCTTCGGCGTCGGCAGCTTCTCGGCCGCCATGCCCGGCGTCATCCTGGCCGTCACCCCCAAGAGCGAGACGTCGAGCGCCATGAGCTTCAACTACGTCGTCCGCAGCGTGGGGTACTCCGCGGGCAGCGCCATCGGCGGCCTGGTCCTCGCGGTCGGCCCCGGCCGCCTCTTCCCCGACGACAGCGCCTACACCACCGCGGCGCTGGTCGGCATCGGTGCCATGGCGATCACGACGCTGACCAGCCTCGCGCTCGCCCGCCGACGCTGGTACGAGACCAACCCGTAAGCCGGATGCACTCATCCCCACACTGGAGGTTCCATGCCCAAGGGCTACTGGGTCAGCGTCTACCGCACCATTGCGGACCGCGAGAAGCTGGCTGCCTACAACAAACTGGCCGCTCCGGCCGTCAGGGCCGCGGGCGGGCGGGTGCTCGCCCGCGACGGCCGGGTCGTGGCGCACGACGCCGGAGTCGCCGAGCGCACCATCCTGATCGAGTTCGACAGCTTCGAACAGGCGGTCGCCGCACGGGCGAGTGCGGCCTACCAGGAGGCGCTGGCCGCACTCGCCGACGGCGTCGAGCGAGACTTCCGCATCATCGAAGGCCTCGACTGACCGCCGTTACCGCAGGCGTCACTGCGAGCAGCGCTGGCCGCTGTTGATGCAGCGGACCACCTGGTTCATCAGACGCTGGCCCATGACGTTGGCGAAGTCGTCGTGGTCCGAGCGCGGGTTGTGGTTCTCCTGCTCGAACGCGTCCACTTTGTACTGTCCGTTGACCTGCACGTCCCTCGGGATGTCGTAGGTCAGCGTGATCCGCAGCTGCGGGACGTTCCGGAAGCCCTGCGGGCACCTGCCCTGCCGGTCGGCGAACACGATGTGCGTGCGGTGGTTGGCGCTGTCGATGTTCTTGCCGTCCCAGCAGTTCGGGAAACTGTGGATGCGCTTCACCTTGCTGCCCTCGGGGCAGATCGGGTACTTGTCGGTGAGCCGGTCCTCGAACCCGCTGCACGTCCAGCTCGGCCGGACGTTGGCCGGGCCGTTCGTGCTCTGCTTGGCGTCGCCGTAGAGGATCCGGAGGAACTGCGGCATCGCCACGACCCGGCGGGCGCCGCCGCCGGTGAACGTCAGGTCGGCTCGCTCGACGCGCTGGATCTCGCCTTCGTTGTCGCCGATCTCGTTGTCCTCGTTGACACCCGGCAGCTCGGCGGGCTTGCCGGTGCTGTTGCCGCCGCCGTTGTCGAGGCCGCCTTGGCCGTTCTTCTTCAGGGCGCAGGCCGCCAGGCCGCCGAGGTCCGCCGGCTTCGCGCCGGTCCGGCCGATCGCGATGGCGATGCGGTCGAGGGCCGCCTTCCGCTTGTCGCCGAGCGGGTTCAGCACGGCGTTGCGGATGTCCTGCTCCGACTTCAGGTCGCCGCCCGCGATCCGGGCGTTCGCCTCCTTGACCTGGTTGTCGAGCAGGTCGAGGTTGCGCTCGACCTCGGCGGCGGCCGGGTCGGGGACGTCGGCGAGCTTGCTGGCGACGTCGGGGCAGTCGACCTGCGTCCCGGCCTTCTCCTGCTTCGCCTGCTCGCGATCGCCCGAGACGTCCTTGGCGGGCGGGTTATCTTCGTCTTCCTCGGTGTCGATGCGGAGGACCGGCCAGAAGTACGTCGACTTGTCCCCGTTCTTGCAGGTGGTGCCGGCCTTCGCGAGGCTTTCGTTGGTGGAGTCGGCGTTGGTGGAGAGGTTGCCGACGTAGTCGTGCAGGTGCTCGGCGCCGTTGCGGACACCGGGCTGGGCGATGAAGTTGTCCGGGTTGAAGTGCTGGTTCTCGTTGCGGCCGCAGTCCACGGTGAAGGTTCCGCGGGCGCCTTGGCGTTCCAGCGCCTGGTCGACGTTCGTGCCCTTGGGCACCTTCGTGATGTCGACGAAGAACGACTTGTCCACTTCGGACGCTCCGGCGGTGCCGGTGCCGCCGGTGGTGGTGGCGACGACCAGGGCGCCGGCGGCGAGCGCCAAGCCCAGGCCGAGGGTGGCGAGCTTGGTGCGCCGGGTGATGCGGTGCCGGCCCGTGGCGGGTTTTCGGGGCATGGAGTTGTTCACCTCGTTCGGTTTCCCGGGCGCGGCAAGGTAAGCGCGGCCCGGGCAGCGACCAGCGACACGTCCGGTCCGGACGTGCGGGACCCGGGGAGCGGCCGGGAGGTCCGGACCTCCGGCCGCTGGTCCCGACGT
>NZ_MUMI01000062.1 GCF_002155975.1 Amycolatopsis kentuckyensis | reverse complement strand
CGCACACGGCCCCGGCGGCGAGCGCGGCCCGGGCCGCCGGCGCGTTCAGCGTCGTCATCGCCTCGATGGCCTGCGGGAACCGTTCGCCGGTGGCCTTGTGCCGCGAGTTGAGCACGCCGATGCCGAGCGGCTTGGTCAGGGTCAGCGGCACGCCCGCGCGGCCCGCGTCGTTGCGCAGCAGCCGCGAGGGATCCGCGACGCCGGTCACCGCGAGCCCGTACTTCGGCTCCGGGTCGTCGATGCTGTGCCCGCCGGCCAGGTGGCAGCCGGCCTCGGCGCAGACGTCGAGGCCGCCGCGCAGGACCTCGGCGGCCAGCTCGAACGGCAGCGTCTCCCGCGGCCAGCCGAGCAGGTTGACCGCCACCACCGGCGTGCCGCCCATGGCGTAGACGTCGGACAGCGCGTTGGCCGCGGCGATCCGGCCCCAGTCGTAGGCGTCGTCGACGACCGGGGTGAAGAAGTCCGTGGTGGCGATCAGCGCGGTGTCGCCGGAAATCCGGACGGCGGCCGCGTCGTCGCCGGTGTCGAGGCCCACGAGCAGCTCGCCCGGCGGTGAAACGGGCGCGGCGCCGGTCAGGCCGGCCACCGCCGCTTCCAGTTCGCCCGGCGGGATCTTGCACGCGCAGCCGCCGCCGTGCGCGTACTGCGTCAGTCGGTAGCCCACGCTTTCATCGTGCCCGGCGGGCGCGAACTTGGCAGGATGGCTGCCATGGTGCAGGGAGGCGTATCCGGCCTGGTGACCGGCGCGGTCTTCAAAACCGTCGAACGGCAGGTACTGCCGCTGGCGGGTTCGATTCCCGTCCGCCTCCGCCATGCCTGACCCGCGCCGCGCGATCCCGCGGACCGATGCGCTCCTGGCCGAGCCCCGGATCGCCAAGGCCGCCGGGACGCTCGGGCGTGACCTGGTGAAATCGGTGGTCAACGACGTCCAGCAGGCGGCCCGGGCGGGGGAGATCGCCCCCGGCGACGTCGTCGACACCGTGTTGACCCGGCTGCCGGCGAGCGCGTCCTCGCTGCGGCCGGTGGTCAACGCGACCGGCGTCGTCGTGCACACCAACCTCGGCCGGGCCCCGCTTTCGGCCGCCGCGCTCGACGCCCTCGCCGCGGCCGGCGGCGCCACCGACGTCGAATTCGACCTCGCGACCGGGGACCGGGCCCGGCGCGGCCGCGGCGCCCTCGCGGCGCTGCAGGCGGCCGTGCCCGACGCCGGCGCGGTGCACGTGGTCAACAACAACGCGGCCGCCCTGCTGCTCTGCGCGCTCGCCCTCGCCCCGGGCCGGGAAATCGTCGTCAGCCGGGGCGAGCTGGTCGAGATCGGCGACGGCTTCCGCATCCCGGACCTCCTGGAGTCGGCCGGCGCGCGGCTGCGCGAGGTCGGGACCACCAACCGGACGACCGCCGGGGACTATGCCGCGGCGATCGGCCCGGACACCGGGTTCGTGCTCAAGGTCCACCCGTCGAACTACCGCGTCACCGGGTTCACCGCGGAAGCGGCACTCGGCGAACTGGCCGGGCTCGGCGTGCCGCTGGTCGCCGACATCGGCTCCGGCCTGCTGGCCCCGCACCCGCTCCTGCCGGACGAACCGGACGCGGCGAGCGCGCTGCGGGCGGGTGCCACGATCGTCACGGCCAGCGGTGACAAGCTGCTCGGCGGCCCGCAGGCCGGCCTGCTGCTCGGCGCCGCGGACGTCGTCGAACGGCTGCGGCGGCACCCGGCCGCCCGCGCCCTGCGCGTCGACAAGCTGACCCTCGCCGCCCTCGAAGCGACGCTGCGCGGGCCGGCGCCGCCGGTGCGCGCCGCGCTCGAAGTGTCCGTCGCGAGCTTGCGGGAACGCGCCGAAGCGCTGGTCGAGGCCCTCGGGGACATCGACGCTGTCGTGGTCGCGTCGGTGGCGGCCGTCGGTGGCGGCGGCGCGCCCGGCGTGGAACTGCCCAGTGTCGCGGTGAGCCTGCCCGCCCGGTACGCGGCCGCGCTGCGCACGGGCGAGCCCGCGGTGGCCGGCCGGGTCGTCAAGGACCGCTGCCTGCTCGACCTGCGGACCGTGCGGCCGGACGAAGACGCGAAGCTGCGGGAAGCCGTCCGCCGATGCGGGTGATCGTCACCGCCGGGCACGTCGACCACGGCAAGTCCACGCTGGTGCGGCGGCTGACCGGGATGGAACCGGACCGGTGGGCCGAGGAACGCCGCCGCGGCCTCACCATCGACCTCGGCTTCGCCTGGACCCGGATCGGCGAGGAGGACGTCGCGTTCGTCGACGTGCCGGGCCACGAGCGGTTCGTGCCGAACATGCTCGCCGGCGCGGGGCCGGCCCCGGCGGTGCTGTTCGCCGTCGCCGCGGACGAGGGCTGGATGCCGCAGTCGGCCGAGCACCTCGCGGCGCTGGACGCGTTCGGCGTCCGCCGCGGCCTGCTGGTCGTCACCAAGGCCGACCGCGCCGACCCGGCCACGGCGACGGCCTCGGCGCTGCGGGAGATCGCCGCGACGTCGCTGGGTGCCGTCCCGAGCGTCGCCGTCAGCGGCACGACGGGCGCCGGCCTCGACCGCCTGCGCACGGCGATCGGCGAACTCACGGCCGGGCTGCCCGCCCCCGATCCGGACGCCGACGTCCGGCTGTGGATCGACCGCGCGTTCACGGTTTCCGGAGCCGGCACGGTCGTCACCGGCACCCTCGCCGCGGGCACCATCGCCGCGGGCGACGAGCTGCTGCTGGGGCCGGCCCGGGTGACGGTCCGGGCGCTGCAGGCGCTCGGCGAACCGCGTGACCGCGTCGGCGCGGTGGCCCGGGTCGCGGTGAACCTGCGCGGCACCGCGCGCGCCGACGTCCGCCGCGGCGACGTCCTGCTCGCTCCGGGCCGCTGGCGCAGCACGGCCGAGTTCGACGTCCGCCTGCGCGGCGCGGCCGCGGCGGACCTGCACCGCGAGCTGGTGCTGCACCTGGGTACGGCGGCGGTGCCGGTCCGCGTCCGTCCACTCGGGACGGACACCGCGCGGCTCACCACGGCCACCGCGCTGCCGCTGCGCACGGGGGACCGTGGCCTGGTGCGCGATCCCGGCGAGCACCGGATCGCGGCCGGGTTCGACGTCCTCGACATCGACCCGCCCGCGTTGTCCCGCCGGGGCGCGGCGCGGGCGCGCGGCCGCGCGCTGGCCGACCCCGACCTCGCCCGGACGTACTTGCGGCGCAAGGGTTTCGTGCGTGCCGGGGAGTTCGCGGCGATGGGCCTGCGGCCGACGGGGGAGCGGTTGGGCGAGTGGTGTGCGGACGCGGAGCGGCTGGCGGCGGTGCGCGAGCAGGCGGCCTCGGTGGTGGGCGAGTGGGACCGCACGGCGGCGGGCGTGCCGGCGGAGGCGTTGCGGCAGCGGCTCGGGCTGCCGGCCGCCGAGCTGGTCGTGCCGGTGCTGCGGGGCACCGGCTTCGAGGTGGCGGGCGGGCTGGTCCGCCGTCCCGGCGCCGGCCTCGCCCCGGCCGTGGAGAAGGCGCTCGAGGTGGTGGTGGAGCGGCTCGCGGAGCACCCGTTCCGGGCGCCGGAGGCGGACGAGCTGCGTGCGCTGGGCCTCGGCCGCCGAGAGCTGGCGGCGGCCGTCCGGCTCGGCCGGCTGACCGCGGTCGCCGAGGGGGTCGTGCTCGGTCCGGACGCGGAAGAGCGGGCGGTGGCGGAGTTGCGCCGGGTGTCGCAGCCGTTCACGGTCTCGGAAGCCCGCAAAGCCCTCGACAGCACGCGCCGGGTCATGATTCCGCTGCTGGAACGCCTGGACGCGGCCGGGTGGACCGAGCCCCAGGGCGATGGCACCCGCCGTACGACGGGCTAGGCTTTTCTCCTCCCGGGGACGACGGGCATACTTCCGCTGACGTGTCCGCCCCTGCACCCGGAAGACCATGAGCGTCGAGAACGAGAAGGCCCCGCCCGGGAACCCGTTTTCCCCGATAGCGGTCGCCACCCCCTTTCGCGTTCCCGAGTTCACGATCGAAACGGAACCGTTTCGCCGGATCCGTGGCTGCCTCGACGACTACCTCCGCGAATCCGCGGGTCAGGGCAACACGGTCGTCGTCGTCGGGGAGCACGGCACCGGGAAGACCCACACGGCCATGGGCCTGGTGCGGTCGGTGATCCACCCTCTCATCACCAGTGTGTACCTGGAGGCGGGGACCACGTTCCGGGAAACGTACCTGCGTCTGGTGAACCAACTGGGCATCGACTATTTCGTCGACCTGTCGGGCAAAGCCGACCGGAAACTCCGCGAATCCGTTTCGGACCTGGATTTCCTCAGTGCGCTCTCGATGCTCGGGCAAGCCGACCTCAAGACGGCGGCCTGGGACTGGCTCACCGGTCACCCGCCCGACGAGAACCTGCTCGACGAGGGAATCACCTGGGTGATCGACTCGGAAGCCGCGGCGTTGAACGCCATGGTTTCGATCGCCCAGCTGCACGGTGCCCTGCGCCGGAAACTGCTGGTCATGCTCGACGACGTGCGGGTAGTGCAGCTGAGCGAGTTCAGGTCGCTGCTCGAAGTGGTTTCCACGTCGGGGGTCATGCTCGTCCTGCTGGGAACCCCGGACTTGCTCGAGCAGCTCGGTGCGGACATCCGTCGGCGCGTCGGCCAGGTGATCGCGATGACTCCGTTCGGGGTGGAGGATGTCCGGGCGCTCATCGTGCAGGCGCAGGGGTTGTCTTCGGGACGTTATCGCCTCGAGCCGTTCACCGAAGAGGCCGTCTCGCACCTCGTGGAACTGTCCGGCGGCAACGTGCGCACCGTGATCAGGCTTTGCCGCCAGACCTTCCAGCGGGCAGCGGCGGAAGATGTGCCGGCGAACGCCGTCCTGGTCGACCAGGTCGCCCGCGACACCTTGCCGATCGAAGCGGAGCCCGAGCGGCCCGGCGTCCAGGAGAAGTCCGATGTCGACTGGACCACCGACACGCCGACGGAGATCGACCTGCTCAAACGGGATGCGCTGGCGGAAGTGCTCGCGACGCGGATCACCGAAACCCGGGAGCGGCACCCCGGCACGTCGCTGATCGTGCACGTGGACGGCGAGTGGGGCGCCGGCAAGAGCACGCTCCTGGGCCTGCTGGGACGGCGGCTCGCCGGTGAAGGCCTGCTCGTCACCCCGTTCGACGCCTGGCAGCAGTCCCGGCTGTCCCCGCCGTGGTGGGCGCTGCTCACCGCGGTCCGCAACGCGATCGTGCAGGACCGGGGCTGGTGGGCGCGGCGGAGGCTCAAGGTCAAGGAGCTGGCCGCACGGGCCCGGCGCTCCGGGGCACCGTTCGTGCTGTCGGCCATCCTGCTGCTCCTGGGCGCAGGCGGGATCGGCCTGCTCGTCCGCGCGGTCGTCGGTACCCAGCAGCCCGGTTCGGAGTGGCTGAAGGTGGCACTCTCGGCGATCGCGGCGGTCGGCGTGCTGTGGCCCGGTGTCCGGGTGGCCGGCCGGGTCCTCCTGTGGGATTCGGCCGGCGGTGCCCGGCTGTTCGAGCAAACCGGCGCGAACCCGATGGGCCGGGTCGCCGAGCACTTCGACTGGCTGCTCAGGCAGTCCGGCAAGCCGATCGTGCTGTTCATCGACGACCTCGACCGGTGCAAGCACGACTACGTGGTCGAGGTCCTCGAAGCGGTCCAGACCCTGCTCCGGGACACCCCCGGGAGGCATCGCGGCCGCAGCGGGAACTCCCGGGCGGCCTACGTCGTCGTGAGCGCCGACGGGTATTGGATCCGGCAAAGTTTCACCACGTCGTACCTGGAGTTCGACAGTGACGGGCGGCGGGCGGCGGGCGCGCTGGGCTACCAGTTCATGGACAAGCTGTTCCAGCTGACCGTGCCGATGCCCGCGCTGGGCAGCGCGGGCCGGCGCCGGTTCCTGGGACACCTCCTCGACGTCCCCGACGGCGAAGCGGAGCTGCAGAAGGCTGCCGCCGCCGTCGAAGCCAGGGCGAAGATCCAAGCCGCGGCCGGCGACGAAGGCCGGATTCTGGCGGCCCTGGACGCCGTCACCGAACCGGAGATCCGCGACGTCGTGGCCGTCGACGCGGTCCGTGCGGTGGCCGCGCCGGAGACCCAGACGAACACCGAGCACATGCTGCGGAAGTTCGCTCCGCTGATCGGCGGCAATCCCCGGGAGATCAAGCTCTTCCTCAACACCTACAGCATCCTGCGCGCGGTCCGGACGCTCGAAGGCAACACACCCGAGACGGGGCTGCTGGCGTTGTGGGCCGTCCTGCGGGTCCGCTGGCCGGCGGTCGCCGACCACCTGCACCGCCAACCGGCTTCGGTCCTCGGGATCCGGGAGCCGCAGTGGAGCCCCGATCTGTTCCCGGAGCACCTGCTCGACGTGGTCCGGAGCAAGGAGCTGCGCGCGGTCGTCGGCCACCCCGGGCACGGCCCGCTGACCGAGGACGCCATCCGCCGCTGCTGCGGAGCGGACTGAGGGGGTCGGTTCAGCACGAGTCGGCGGCATCGGCTGGAACCGCCTGGCGACGCCGCCGGTCGACGCCATCCCCTCGATCCGGGGCGTGGTCGGCAGGCCTGAACCGGCCCCTACCGCTGTTCCCCGGCGAGCGACTGCGTCCCGAGCACGCCGAGCAGCGCCAGCCGGTCGGCTGCTTCCGTGCCCGGCTCGGCCGAGTAGACCATCAGGCGCAGATCGCTGCCCGCCACGGTGAGGACGTCGCAGTCCAGGGTCAGCGGGCCGACGTCCGGGTGCTCGATCGTCTTGCGGGCCGAGTCGTGCTGTCCGACCGCACCCGATTCCCACAGCGCGGCGAACCGCGGGCTGCGCTGGCGGAGCTCGGCGACGAGCGTCCGGACGCCGGGGTCGTCGGGGTAGGTGCCGGCGGTGCGGCGCAGGTCGGCGACCAGCGCCGCCTGCAGGGTGTTCCGGGACTCGGGCGTGTCGCGCACCCGGACGTTGCGGCTCAGGAAGCTGCGCCGGACGCCGTTGAGGTCGCTGCCGTGCCATTCACCCATGAGGGCCGTGTAGAGCGGGTTGGCCAGGAGCTGGTTCCACGCCGCGTCGAAGACGGCGACGGGGGTGCCGGCCAGCCGGTCCAGCATGCGGTGGACGCCGGGGGTGATGTGCCGCGGGACCGTGCCGGGGCCCGGGGGCGCGAGGCCGGCCAGGCGGAACAGGTGCGTCCGTTCGTCGCGGGTGAGGCGCAGGGCCCGGGCCAGCGCCTCGACCACCTGCGCCGACGGGCTGGTGGCGCGGCCCTGCTCGAGCCGGATGACGTAGTCCGCGGAGATGCCGGCCAGCTGGGCCAGTTCCTCGCGGCGCAACCCGGCGGCGCGGCGGCGGCCGCCGCCGGGCAGGCCGGCGGCCTGGGGCGGGACGCGGTCGCGCCAGTGGCGCAGGGCCGTGCCGAGTCCGGTGTTCGCCATGCCGTCGATTGTGCAAGCCGGACGGCCGGTTGTCCTGGTACTGCCGGTCCCAGGAAAACGGGTCACTTCCCGCCCCGGCGCCGCGGGCCGATCGTGGTGACGACGGAAAGGACCGCATCCCATGAACCAGCTCGCCCTCGTCACCGGCGCCACCTCCGGCATCGGCCGGGCCTTCGCCGAACGCCTCGCCGCCGACGGCTACGACCTGATCGTCACCGGCCGCCGCGAGGACCGCCTCGCCGAGTTCGCCGCCGCCCACCCGGACGTCGAGGTCCGGACGGTGCCCGCCGACCTGTCCACCGACGACGGCGTCGGGACGGTCGCCGCGCTCTGCGCCGCCGAGCCGCTGACCATGCTGGTCAACAACGCCGGCGTCGCCCACTACATGCCGCTGGCGCAGCTGCCCGCCGACAAGGCCGGCGAGCTCGTCCACGTCAAGGTCGCCGCGCCCACCATGCTCGCCCGCGCCGCCGTCGGGGGCATGCAGGAACGCGGTGCGGGGAAGATCGTCAACGTGGCCGGGATGATCGCGTTCAGCGGTCCCGCCGACGCCTCCGTCATGCCCCGCCGCGCCGTCTACGCCGGTTCGCTGGCCTACCTGGTCGCGCTGTCCCAGACCCTGAACGCCGAACTCGAGGGCACCGGCGTGCGGGTGCAGGTCCTGTGCCCGGGGGTCGTCGCGACGGAGTTCCACGAGCGGCAGGGCCTCGACCTGAGCGCGGTGCCGCGGATGTCCGCCGCCGACGTGGTCACGGCGTCCCTGCGCGGCTTCGACCTCGGTGAAGTCGTCACCGCCCCGGGGGTCGAGGACGCCGGCCTGCTCGACGCCGTCTTCCGCGCCGACCTCGCGGCCTTCGGCGGGCAGAGCCCGCAGCTCGCCTCCCGCTACCGCTGAATCCCGCCGAAGAACTCGCCGAGTGCGGCCGCGAGGGCCTCGGGATTCTCCTCGGCGACGTGGTGCCCGGATTCGATGGCGTGCCCCCGTAGGTCGGTGGCCCACGGCCGCCACACGGCCAGGACGTCGCCGTAGAGGTCTGCCAGGTCGTCGTCGCTGGACCAGAGCACCAAGGTGGGGCAGGTGATCCGCCGCCCGGCGGCGCGGTCGGCGTCGTCGTGGGCGCGGTCGACGCCCAGGCCCGCGCGGTAGTCCTCGAGCATCGCGGTGACCGTCGCGGGGTCGTGGATCGCGCGGTGGAAGTCGGCGAAGTTCTCCTCGCCGAGGCGTTCGGGGGTGTTCCTCGTGCCGACGTCGTACCAGGCGTCCGGGTCGGCGGTGATCACCCGCTCGGGTTTTTCCGGCTGGGCGAAGAAGAACCAGTGGTACCACTCGCGCGCGAACCGCGCGTCGCAGCGGTCCAGGGCCTCGGCGATCGGGACGGCGTCGAGGATCGCCGCGCCGCGGACCACGTCCGGGTGATCGAGCGCCAGGCGCGTCGCCACGTAGGCGCCGCGATCGTGGCCCGCCACGAAGAAGTCTTCGTGCCCGAGGTGCCGCATCAGCGCGACGCAGTCCGCCGCCATGACGCGTTTGCTGTAGGGCGTGTGCTGTTCGTCGGTCGGCGGCTTGGCCGACTCGCCGTAGCCGCGGGTGTCCGGGCACACGACGGTGAACCGCTCGGCGAGCCGCGGGGCGACGCAGTACCAGGTCGTGTGCGTCCGCGGATGCCCGTGCAGCAGCAGGATCGGCGGCCCGGAGCCGCCGTGACGCACCCGCAGCGTCACGTCACCGACGTCGACGCGATCCAGTGTGAAGCCCTCGAACACCGGCGGCCCCCAGGCATGAGCGCGCTGCCGCACCCCGGAATCCGGGGTGCGGCAGCGGCGAACAGGTCACTTCTTGTCCGTAACGCCCTTCACGGCGTCCTTGATCTTCTCGCCGGCCTGCTTGAGCGAGCCCTTGGCCTGCTCGGACTTGCCCTCGGCCTGCCACTGCTCGTTGTCGGTGGCGTCGCCGACGGCTTCCTTGGCCCGGCCCTTGAGCTCTTCGCCCTTGTTTTCCAGCTTGTCGTTCATCAGGGTGCACCTTCCGTCATGGCGACATTTCCGGATCGGCCAGTCGCCAAAAGGGCCTTGCCTCCGGGTTACCCACTGGTTCGGGCGCTACACATCGGCCGGCAGGTGGCCGCCGGTCCGCTCGATCCGCTGGATCGCCGGCTCCGCGAGGACGCCGTGCACGATCACCGACACCGCGACGGCGAGTGCGCCGACCCGCCACAGCACGTCCTGCTGCGGCACCGGAAGCCGGTTGAGCGCGTAGGCCAGGTAGTAGAGCGTGCCGATGCCGCGGACGCCGAAGAACGCGATCGCCGCGGTGGCCGGCCGTCCCGGCGAAGGCGCGCCGAGCAGCGACAGCCAGCCCACCAGCGGCCGGACCACCAGCACCGCGACGACGGCGATCACCACTTCGAGGGGCTGGAGCCCGCGCAGCAGGCCGTCGCCGATGGCGAGGCCCAGTCCCAGCAGGGCGAGCGGGACGAACAGCCGTTCCAGCTGGTGGCCGAAGGCGTGCAGGACGCCGTGGTAGTCGTGCTCGCGCTCCTGCGTCCGCACCGCGACCGCCGCGACGAACACGGCAACGAACCCGTTGCCGTGAGCGGCTTCCGCGAGCGCGTAGGGCACGAACGCCAGCGCGAGCAGGACGAGCCCGTCGGCGTACTCGGCCAGCCGCAGCCGGTCCGAAGACGTCCGGAAGATCGCCCAGCCGAGCACCCGCCCGGTGACCAGGCCGGCCACCACCCCGATGACCAGGGGCAGCAGCAGGTCCACCAGAACCCAGGACAGATCCATCCGCGGCTGCCCGCTCGCCAGTGCCAGGCCGAGCAGGACGAACGGCATGGTCAGGCCGTCGTTCAGCCCGGCTTCGGTCGTCAGCGTGAAGCGGATTTCGTTGTTCCGGGCCAGGTCCGGCTCGACGTCGGGGTGCGGGACGCCGATGTCGCCCGCCAGCACCGGGTCGGTCGGCGCCAGCGCCGCGGCCAGCAGCAGCGCGACGCCGGGAGCGAGCGCCAGCCACCAGTGGCCGAGCAGGGCGATCGCGAGGATCGACACCGGCATGGTGAGGGCGAGCAGCCGCCACGTCGACCCCCAGCGGCGCAGGCCGAACGGCCGGTCGACCGACAGCCCGGCCCCGGCGAGCGCGACCAGGATGCCCAGCTGGGCGAAGGACTCGACGCCGTGCAGGTGGGCGGCCGGGTCGCTCCAGCCGTTGCCGTAGGGGGCGGGCAGCGGCAGCAGCCCGAGCACGGTGCCGGCGACGAGCATCACCAGCGGCACCGAGAACGGCCGGTCGGCGACCAGCTTCGGCACGATCGCCGCGGCGAGCGCCAGCAGGCCGGCCACTCCGAACAGCACGGTCAACGACGACAAAGGTTCCTCCTGCTCGTCCGGCCCCGCGCCACTGCGATCGGCCGGGTACCCGGCAGCCGGGTAGCGTGGCAGGAAGAGGCGCGCCGCGACCCGGATTCCCGGCGTGCGAGCGGCGAAACCGAGGAGGCCGCGGTGACGGCGACGAACGGGGCGGGCGGGCCCTGCCGGTTCTGCGGCAGGCGGCGCGACCCCCGGGTGCCCGGCCGGAACGGGCCGATCTGCGTGGACTGCGTCCGCGCCGGCCTGCGGGTGGCGCGCGACGGCGCGGACCGCGAGAGCGGCGCGGGTGACGTGCTGGCGGCGGTGACGTCCCCGCTCGCCGCGGTCTGCGACTTCTGCGGGCGCCGGGAGCGCCGGACGTTCCTCGGGCTCCGGCGGCCGCTGCTGCGCGTGGACTGCGCGGCGCGGGACGCGGTGATCTGCGTGGACTGCCTGGACCACGCCGGTGACGTGCTGAACGTCGCCCTGCGCGGCTGAGAAGCGTTTCCGCGGCGGCGGCCGCGGGTAGCCGGGCACCATGACGTCCACTCGGGAACACCGCACGCACCCGGAGACCGCTTCGGTGGCCGAAACCCTGCGAGTTGCCCTCGAAGTGGCCCTGCCGACGCTGGCCGGCGGGGTGATCAAACGCCGTCCCGCGGCGATGGCGGTGGCCGGCAAACTGCAGTTCGACCGCCCGGCCGTGCGGTTGCTGCGCCGGCTGCACGACCGCCACTACGGGCACCCGCTGAAGCTGCGCCTGCCCGCCCGATCCGTCGCGCTGGCCCTGTCCGGCGCGGACGTGAAGCGGCTGCTGGCCGGCGCGCCGACGCCGTTCAGTCCGTCCACAATGGAGAAACGCGCCGCGCTGGGCCACTTCCAGCCGCACGGCGTCCTGATCTCCGACGCGGCCGACCGGCCGGCCCGGCGGCGCTTCACCGAGGCCGTGCTCGAACCCGGCCGTCCGCTGCACGAGCTCGCGACGCCGTTCGCCCGCGCCATCGCCGAAGAGGTGGCTCTCCTGCCGACGTCCGAGACGCTCGATTGGGACACCTTCAACGTCGCCTGGTGGCGGCTGGTCCGCCGGATCGTGCTCGGCGCGGGCGCCCGTGACGACGCGACCCTGACCGACCAGCTCGAACGCCTGCGGCTCGACGCGAACTGGGCGTACCTGCACCCGCGACGCAATCAGCTGCGCGAACAGTTCCGCGAGCGGCTCGTCGCCCACCTCGGCCGCGCCGAGCCCGGGAGCCTGGCCGCGCTGATCGCGGAGACGGGCGAGGACACCGCCCCCGACCAGGTGGCGCACTGGCTGTTCGCCTTCGACGCGGCCGGGATGGTGACCTACCGGACCCTGGCGCTGCTGGCGAGCCACCCGGCGGCCCTGGACCGCGCCCGCACGGAGCTCGAGGGGCTCGACCTCGCGGAGCCGAACCAGCTGAGCTACCTGCGCGCGTGCGTGCTGGACGCGGTCCGGCTGTGGCCGACCACCCCGATGATCCTGCGCGAGACGACGGAGGAGACGACCTGGGGCCCGGCGGGGACGACGGTGCTGATCTTCACGCCGTTCTTCCACCGGGACCCGGACCTGCCCTACGCCGACCGGTTCGACCCGGACCTCTGGCTCGACGGCCGCGCGGCGGAAAACCCGGCCCTGGTCCCGTTCAGCGCGGGCCCGGCGATCTGCCCGGGGCGTGACCTGGTCCAGTTCTGCGCGAGCACGGTGCTGGCGAACCTGGTGCGCGACCACCGCTACGAGCAGGCGTCGGGGACGGTGCTGTCCCCGGACCGCCCGCTGCCGGCCACCCTCGACAACTTCCACCTCAAGCTCAAGCCGGTCTGAGCCGGTGCCGCCGCGCTCGGCGGCGGCACCGGCCCACCGGTCACACCGGAGCCGTGAAGACGTACGAACCCGCAGGCAGGAAGTACGTCCCCGGCGCCGAAGGCACCGCCTCGGGCGGGGCGGTGACGCCCGACGGCCGGGACGTCGGCACCACCACCGTCGCCGAGGAACCGGCCGGGACCGTCACCCGCAGCGTCAGCTTCCCGCCCGCGATCGACCAATCGCTGACCGCGCCGCCGTAGGGCGTCTCGTACGCCGACTTCGCCGACGTCAGGCCGCCGCCCGGCTGGGGTGCGATGCGCAGCGACGCGTACCCGGGGGACGCCGAGGCCAAGCCACCCACCGAGCGGTACAGGAAGTCGCCCACCGAGCCGAGGCCGTAGTGGTTGAACGAGTTCATCCCGGGGTCGTTGAACGAGCCGTCCGGCTTGATGCCGTCCCAGCGCTCCCAGATCGTCGTCGCGCCGTGGCCGATCATGTAGCCCCAGCCCGGGAAGTCCGGTTGCAGCAGCACCCGGTAGGCGACGTCGGCGTGGCCGTGCGCGGCCAGCACCGGCAGCAGGTTCTCCACGCCGAGGAAGCCGACACTCAGGTGGCCGCCGGCCGCGGCGACGCGGGCCGCCAGCTTGTCCGCCGCCGGCTGGACCAGCGGAGCCGGGAGCAGCCCGAACGCCAAGGCCAGGACGTACCCCGTCTGGGAGTTCGAGCCGATCGTGCCGTCGGCGGCCACGAACCGCCGCGTGAACGCCGTCGCGACCTGGTCCGCGAGCGTCCCGTACTGCGCCGCCTCGGCACCGTGCCCGGTGGCCGCCGCCATCCGCGACACCAGCCGTGACGACCACGCGAAGAACGCCGTCGAGATCAGGTCCTGGGCCGTGCCGTCGTTGACGTTGAGCCAGTCCCCGTACGTCTGGTGGTCGCGGATCAGGTCCGCGCCGGAGGTCGAGCGCAGGTACTCGACCCACCGGACCATCGCGGCGAAGTGCTCGTCGATGACGCCGGTGTCGCCGTAGCGCTGCCACAGCGTGTACGGCACGATGACGCCCGCGTCGCCCCAGCCCGCCGTGCCCGAACCGCCCAGCACGCCCGGGGCCACGTCGGTGAAGGACCCGTCGTCGTGCTGCGCGTCGACCAGGTCGTCACTGAACTTGCCGAGGAAGTTCGCCACGTCGAGGTTGAACGTCGACGTGCCAGCGAAGATCCCGATGTCGCCGGTCCAGCCCAGCCGCTCGTCGCGCTGCGGGCAGTCGCTGGGCACCGACAGCATGTTGGCGCGTTCGCCCCACAGGATGTTGTGCTGCAGCTGGTTCACCAGCGCGTCGGACGTCGTGAACGTCCCGGGCTGCGCGCCGGAGGTCCACATCGCCCGGCCGGTCACCGTGGCGGCGGTCGGGGCCGAGGGCAGGCCGGTCAGCTCGACGTACCGGTAGCCGTGCACGGTGAACCGTGGCTCGTAGGTCTCGGGACCGCCGGTGCCCGCCAGGGTGAACCGGTCGGTGGCCTGGGCCGCGCGGAGGTTGGTGGTGTAGAGGGTCCCGTCGGGGTTGAGCACCTCCGCGTGCCGCACGGTGACCGTGGTGCCGGCCGGGCCGGTCACCGTGAGCCGGTTCCAGCCGGTGAAGTTCTGGCCGAGGTCGGCGACCCACACCCCGGGTTTCGGCTGGGTCCAGGCGACGGGCTTGAACTCCTGCTGCACCGTGACGCCGTTGTCCACCTGGGACACCAGGTTCGGCTTGGCGTCGCCGCGCACGCGGGGCGCCGCCCAGCCGCGGTCGTCGAAGCCGGGCCGGTCCCACCCGGCCGCCGCGAGCCGCGCGTCGTAGGTTTCGCCCTGGTAGAGGTCGTCGGCGCGGATCGGGCCGTCGGCGGTCTTCCAGGTGCCGTCGGTCGCGATCGTGGTGCTCGTGCCGTCGGTGAACGTCAGCCGCAGCTGGGCGGAGTACCACGGTTCGGTCCCGTACTTCTGGCTGCCGGCGATGCCGACGCTGCCGGAGTACCAGCCGTTGCCCACCAGTGCGCCCAGCACGTTCTCCCCGGGGCGGACCTGCCCGGTGACGTCGGAAACCCGGTACTGCAGGCGTTTCGCGTAGTCGGTCCAGCCGGGCGCGAGGACCTCCGAGCCCACCTTGGCGCCGTTGAGGTGCGTCTCCTGCAGCCCGAGCGCGGTCGTCAGCAGCCGCGCGCTCGCGACCGGCTTGGTGACGGTGAAGCTCTTGCGCAGCAGGGGAGCGGGCGCGCTCACGGCGACGTTCGCGCCCCACGGCCCGGTGCCGTAGGCGGTCAACGCCCGCGCCGCGGGCCAGGAGCTGTCGTCGAAGGCGCGTTGCTGCCAGCCGTCCGGGCCGCTCCGGCTCGCCTTCCACGTCCCGTCGGTGACCACCTGCGGTCCACCTTGGACGGTCAGTTTCGCGATCGCGCCGGCCGGGCTCTGCGTGGTGTTCTCCGTGCTGATCGCGATGGTGTTCGCCCCGGCGGTCAGCAGGCGGCCGACCTCGACGACCGCGGCCGTCTTCCACGAGTCGGCCACCCGCGGCGAGTCACTGACGCGGGTGCCGTTGACCCACACGGTCGCGGTGTCGTCCCCGGTCACCACCACCGTGGCCTTCGCGGGGGCCGCGGCCAGGTCCAGGGTCTTGCGGAAGAAGCGGGTCGACGGCGGCACCCCGCCGACCGGATCGCCTTCGGGGTACCAGATCCAGTTCGCGCCGGCGAGGTCCGGTCCGGCCGTGGCGCGGCCGAGGAAGGCGCCGGTCCACTCGGCCGCCGGGGTCCGGAGCGCGGTTTCGAACCGCTGCACCGGGCTCCAGCCGGACGCGCGGCCCTGGCCGTCCCAGACGCGGACGCGCCAGGTGTAGGCGGTCAGCGAGGCGAGCGCCGGGCCGCCGTAGGCGATGTCGGCCTGCCGCGCCGAGGCGACGCGGCCGCTGTCCCAGAGGTCTTTTCCGTCGGCGGACACGACGAGCTGGTACGCCGACTGCCGCTGCTGCGGCGCCGCCGACGTCAGCTTCCAGCCGAACCGGGGCTGCGCCGGGTCGACGCCGAGCGGGTTCACGCGGTTCGCGACGGTGGCGCTCGCGACCGAAAGCGGGGCCGCCGCGGCGGGGTTCGGCGTGGTGACGCCGGTGCCCCACGGCCCGGTGCCGTAGCCGCCGAGGTCCGCGGCCGCCGGCCAGGTCCCGTCCGCGAAGCCGGGCTGTTCCCAGCCCTCCGGCACCGTCGTCGCGCTCTTCCAGCCGGCCCCGGTGGTGAGGTCGGTGCTGCCCGCCGCGGTCGTGACCCGCAGCCGCCCGAGCAGGCCGGCCGGACCGGCCGAGTTGCGGACGGCGACCGCGAGGGTGTTGCCGCCGGGGACGAGTGCGGGCCGCAGGTCCACCGGCAGCGCCGTGCGCCACGAATCCCCGGTGCGGGCCGAGGAGGCGAGCGGGGTGCCGTTGAGCCAGACGTCGGCGGTGTCGTCGCCGGTGAGCAGGAGCCGGGCGTCGGTGACCGCGCCGGCGGGGACGGCGAACGTCGTGCGGAAGTACCGGGTCCCGGCCGGCGCGGCGACCCGGGCGTCGCCC
Source organism: Amycolatopsis kentuckyensis (assembly GCF_002155975.1). Lineage (GTDB taxonomy): Bacteria > Actinomycetota > Actinomycetes > Mycobacteriales > Pseudonocardiaceae > Amycolatopsis > Amycolatopsis kentuckyensis. Next base: position 38,026 of record NZ_MUMI01000062.1, on the reverse strand, counting down.
TCCGGGTACCAGATCCAGTGCGCGCCGGACAGTCCGATCGGCGGCGCGGCGCCGGCCGGGGGAACCGAGGCGGCCGACAGGGCCAGGATCGCGGCGAGCGTGGTGGTGGCGGCGCGCCAGAGCTTCGAGGGCAGCATGCAGGCTCCCTTGCGGCGGGGACGGGCGCCGGGTTAGAACGTTTCAACCCGGGGGTGCCTGGTGACTGTAATCAGAAGCTCACGCAGGGGCAATACTCCACTGGTACGCCAGACCACCGCGTCCGGTGGTCCCCTAAATCGTTTCAGGTCGCCGGTTCCGCCGCAGCCGGACGACCACGACGACGGCCCCGGCGCCCAGCGCCACCAGCGCGATCGGCAGCGCTGTGGGCAGCCACGGCCAGGCGTCGCCTTCGAAGACGACGCCGTCGGTCGGCAGCTCCAGCACCTTCGCCGTCCACCGGGCGGTCGCGACGTCGGTGCGGCGGGACAGCCCGCTCACCGCGGTGTCGTACGGGAAGCCCGGCCGGTCGTGGACGTACTCGGGGGCCGGCCCGCCGGGTGCCGTGATCCCGCGGGTCGCGCCGGGCACCAGCAGGCGGTCGAGCCGCGCCGAAGCAAGTGCGGCGCGGGGCAGGAACGTCAGGCCGTGCCGGGACCGGATCGGGCCGCCGTCGGTGCTCACGGCCAGGGTGCGCGAGGACAGCGACTGGCCTTCGGTGTCGAACACCGACGCGAGTTCGACCTCGCCGACGCCGTTCGCGAGCAGCACGCCGACGTCGTCGGGGCGCCAGCGGAACCCGGCGTTGACGACGGCCGCCGCGTCCGGCATCCCGTCCGGCGGGTGCACCGGCACCGCGGTGCCGTAGTGCCGCCAGCCGATCGACGCCGCGGCGGCGGCCGCCACCTCGCGCCCGGCCAGCCGCTCGACCCAGTGCAGCGTGCCGTCGATGCCGGAGAGGATCCCGGCCGTGGTGACGACGGTGCCGTCGTCGACGAACCGCTGCCCGCGCACCCACCGCACCGCCGGGTACTCGTCCGCCCAGTCCTCGACCTTCAGCCAGTGCGCGGTGGCCGGCCGCCCGTCCAGCAACCCGGCGGAGGCGAGCACGGCACCGCCGTTGCAGACGCTCAGCAGCTTCGAGCCGTGCGCGGCCTGCTCCCGCAGCCACGTGGTGACCGGTTCGGTGCCGGGCTCGCCGACGTCCGGGAACGCGGGCACGACGACGAGGTCCGGCGCCCGGGAACCGAGCCGGGCGGCGAGGCCGGGAAATCGAGGTCCGGCACCAGGTCCAGCCCGCCGGTCAGCGGCTTCGGCTCGCGGTGCGGCGCGACCGTGTAGAGGTTGAACCGGCCGGTGGCGGCCAGGACCTCGTAGGGGGCGAGCGCGTCGGAGACGACGGCACCGCGGTCGCCGACGACGACCACCGCGGTCGGCTTGGCCGGGTCGTGGGGGACCGGCGCCGCGGCGGGGACGGGCCGCGGCGGACCGACGGCGTAGAGGGCGTCGAACGCGCCGAGCGCGGAGACGGTCGCGCCCACGGCGGGGACCACCAGGACGGCGGCCACCGCGGCGAGGAGGAAGGCGAGGCGCTTCAGCATGATCAGTGCCAGTACTCGGCGCGGCGCCACACCATGGCGGCCAGCATCAGCGGGAACATGATGACGTGCCCGGCGACCATCAGCGCCGTGCCGGAGAGCGCACCGAGCCAGTACGGCACGAGCAGCGCCGCGAACGGCAGGTACATCACCGCGGCCATCTCGGCGATCCGCGGCCACGAGTGCCGGCGCACCGCCATGGCCAGGACCATCGCGACGGTCATGTTCGTGGCCATCACGAGCGCGTCGACGTCCGGGCGCTCGAGCCAGGCGGACGGCCACAGCGGGCCGAGCGCCACCATGCCGACGAGCATGGCGACGACCATCTCGACGTAGTGGCCGGCGAACCGGGCGAGCTTGCGGCCGGTGGTCCGGGTGGTTTCGGTGGTGGTCATGGTTGCCTCCAGGGTTGTTCCTGGAAGGAGAATCCCGGCTGGAGACCGTGCTGCCAGGTGCCGGAAGTCATGACCGGGGGTCACGGTCTACAGCAGGCCGAGGTCCCTCGCGCGCAGGGCGGCCTGGGTGCGGTCGCGCGCGCCGAGCTTGCCCAGGACGTTCGTGACGTGGTTCTTGACCGTGCCTTCGGCGAGGAACAGCGCCGTCGCGATCTCGCGGTTGCTGCGGCCGCCGGCGAGCAGGCGCAGCACGTCGAGTTCGCGTTCCGACAGCGGCACCACCAGCGGCTGGGGCCGTGGCTGCGGCGCGTCCGGCAGCTGCGCGAACCGCGCGAGGACCTTCGCCGCCACCGACGGCTGCAGCACGGACTCCCCGCGCGCCGCGGCCAGCACCGCCTCGACCAGGCGCGCGGACGAGACGTCCTTCAGCAGATAACCGACCGCGCCCGCGCGCAGGGCGGCGAAGACGTCTTCGTCGTCGTCGAACGTGGTCAGCGCGATGACCCGGACGCCGGCCTGCTCGGCCCGCAGCCGCCGGGTCGCGGCCACGCCGTCGAGGACCGGCATCCGCAGGTCCATCAGGACGACGTCCGGGGCCAGCGAAGCGGCTTCGCGCAGGGCTTCGTCGCCGTTGCCCGCTTCGCCGACGACGGCGATGCCGTCGTGCGTGGCGAGCAAAGTGGCGAGGGCTTCGCGGAACAGGGCCTGGTCGTCGACGAGCAGGACGCGGACCGGCGTCATCCGGGGATCTCCATGGTCAGGGCGCTGCCGCCGCCGGGGGTCGAGGTGAAGGCGAGCTCGCCGCCGAGGTGGGCGGCCCGTTCCCGCAGCCCGACCAGACCGAAGCCGGACCCCGCGCCGCCGTCGCCGCCCCGGCCGTCGTCGCGGACCTCGACCCGGACCGCGGTGGCGGTGTAGCCGAGCACCACGTCCGCCGTGGCGGCACCGGCGTGCTTGCGGACGTTGGTCAGGCCTTCCTGCGCGGCCCGGAAGAGCGCTTCGCGCTGCTCGTCCGGCAGGGGACGTTCGGTGCCGGTCACCGTGAGCCGGGCCGGGACACCGGTCGCCGACGTCTCTTCCGCGAGGGCTTTCAGCGCCTCCGGCAGCGGCGGGACCGGCCGCGGCTCCCGCAGCGTCCGCACCGAGCGGCGCACCTCGGCCAGCGCGGTTTCCGCCTGCTCCTGCGCCTTGGCGAGGACCTCGTCGGCCTTGCCGGGATCGGTCGGCAGCACCGCCCGCGCGGCCTTCACCTGCATCTGGACCACGGTGAGCGAATGCCCGAGCCCGTCGTGGATGTCGCGCGCGACGCGGTTGCGTTCCTGCGCGGTCGCGAGCCGCTCCGCCTGGGCGGCGTGGTCGCGGAGTTTCGCGTGCGCTTCGGCGAGTTCGCTGCGCGACCGCTGTTCCCGCAGCAGCAGTTCGGTGATGATCGCGGCGAACAGCACCGAGATGAGCGTGCCGATCCCCTCCCGCAGGCCTTCGCCCAGCGACATCCCGAGGTGCACGAGCGGGACCACGGCGATGACGAGCGCGATCGCCGGCCGCGGCAGGCGCAGCAGCACGCACTGGCTGACCAGCACGACGAGGAACAGCGTCGTCCCGACCCCGGCGTCGATCGTGAAGAGCACGAAGGCCAAGGGCAGCTGGACGGCGACGTAGGCGGCGCTCCACGCGAGCTGCCCGCGGTCGCGCACCCAGCCGAAGGCGGCCGTGGCGAGCAGCGCGAAGACCGCGCCGAGGACCAGGGCGAGCCGGGGTTCCCCGGAGCCGAGGACCCCGAGCACGATCGAGAGGAGGGCGCCGCAGGTCAGCACCCCGAGGGCCCGGTTCATGCGGTCACTGTGGATGTTTCGGGCACCCGCGGTCAACCACGAAAGCGTTCACACGGCCGTTCGACACCCCGGCGCTTACGCTGGAACCGACGGCCAAGCCGATTCGGGGGTTTGACATCGATGTCAGTGCTCTGGGGCGTGTCCTTCGACGCCACTCCGCTGTCCGGGGTCGTGGTGGAGTTCCTCAAGACGGCGCACCGCTTCGCCGCTCGCGGCCACCGCGTCCACCTCGATCTCGGGTACGACATCAAGGCCGACAAGGGCGCGTTCTTCCGGCCCTACCGCGACGAGGCCCAGCTGCTGCCGGAGTGGGTCACGCTCGACCGCGTCGAGGGTGTCGGGGAGATCCGCGGCTACGACCGCGAGTTCGTCGAAGCGGTGCTCACCCGGATCGTCCAGGCCGGTGACGACACGCTGCGGCCCGAAGTCGACCGCATCGCGAGCGAGCTGGCGGACCGGATGGTGGCCACCTGGGAACGTCTCGGCGTGACCGTGGTGATGGTGGAGAACGGGACCCTGCCGGAAAACCTGACCTACACCGAGGCGTTGTACTCCGCGATCGACCGCTACGGCGCGCGGCACCGGCTCGGCCGGTTCGTGTTCTGGCGCGACCACGACCTGATGTGGCAGAGCGAACCCGGGATCGCCAAGTACGGCACGTTCCCCTACCCCGGCGTCCCCGCGCCGCGGAATTCCCCGCACATCCACTACTTCGCCCTGCACGAACAGGCGCTGGCGCGGACCCTGGAGTGGGTGCCGGACCTGGCCGCCATCGACGTCCTGCCCAACTCCTTCGCCATCGCGCCCGCCCGGATCGACGAGCGCAACGCGGCTTTCCGGCGTGACCACGGCATTCCCGAGGGGGTCCCGCTGCTGGCCCGGATCACGCGGATCATCCCGCAGAAGCGCATCGACCGGGACCTGCACCTGCTGGCCCTGCTGCCGGACGCGTGGCTGTTCGTCGCCGGCGACACCCGCGAGGCCCCGGCCGAGCACACCCGGCTCGTCGGCCTGGCCACCCGCCTCGGCGTGCGCGAGCGCGTCGTGTTCGGCGGCTGGCTGACCCCGTACGACACCGCCGTCCCCGGCCGGTACTCCGTGCGCGACCTGCTCGCGCACGCGACCGTCGTGTCGTTCCTGACCTCCTACGACTACGAAAGTTACGGCAACCCGGTCAGTGAGGCGATCGCCTCCGGGACGCCGTACATCACGAGCGGGTACGAGCTGTACGACGTCGTCTACGGCAGCTTCCGGGCTCCGGTGCTGGACATCCGGGCCCGCGACCTGCCGGACGCGGCGTTCGCCCGCGAAGTCGCCGAGCTGATCACCGACGAAGGGAAACGGGCGGAAGTGGTGCGGGTGAACTCCGAACTCGGGCAGGCGCGCTTCGGCGCACGGGTCGTCGACGACCTGGTCGACCGGCTGTACCCACCGCCGATGGGCGCGGCGACCCGGCTGAGCGTCGTGCTGCCGGTGTACAACGAAGCCGCGAACCTCCCGGAGGTGCTGCGGACACTGCACGACCAGCGCGACGGCGACGCGCCCCTGGACAAGAGCCGGTACGAGGTCGTGCTCGTCGACAACAACTCCACCGACGACACCGTGGCCATCGCCCGCGCCTTCGCGGCCGCGCACCCGGACCTGGCCCTGCACGTCATCCACGAGCCCGAACAGGGCGTTTCGTGCGCGCGGCGGGCCGGGATGGACTTCGCCGCGGCCCGCAGCCGCAACCGGCCCGACAGCGACCCGGGGGAGCGGTTCTACCTCGTCTCCGCCGACGCGGACTGCCGGGTCGACGCCCATTGGCTGAGCGAACTGTTCGCCGCGATGGAGTCGAGCAAGGCCGCCATCGGCGTCTGCGACTACTACTACAACGCCGACCACTTCACCGGGCGGCCACGGCTGTGGGACGCGATCCAGCGGACGCTGCGCTGCCGCGCCGTCACCTTCGCGCTCTTCGGCGGCTTCCCCGACGGCAAGGGTTTCGCCGTCGAGCGCGACGCCTACGAGCGCGCCGGCGGCATCGAGATCTTCTACCAGCTGCAGGACGGCAAGTTCGTCAACCACCTCTCCGACGACTGGGACTTCGGGATCAAGGTCGCCAACGGCGGCGACCCGATCACCTACGCGCCGCGCTCGCGCGTCGAGATCAACCCGCGGCGCGTCGACCACGCCATCGACGAGGTGATCGCCGGCCGCGCCTACGGCTCCGACGGCATCATCGTCATGCGCGACATCCGGCCGTCGGCGCCTGCGGAGCCCGCCGACCTCACCGAAGCCGAGGCCGGGCAGGCGTGGGAGTTCTCCATCAAGGACTTCACGCCGAAGAACACCATCCTGCCGGTGCTGCTGACCCCCGCGCTGCTGGAGGACGACGCCGTCATCGCGTTCTTCGGGCCCGATCTCGCCGCGCGGCTGGCCCGCCGGATCAGCGAAATCCGGCACGAGATGCGCGTCGTCGACTTCACGCCGATCCACGCCTACAAGACGCCGTCCTACCGGCTGTACTTCGAGTTCGCCGACGAGCTGTTCGCGTGCCTGCGGCGGCACGTCGGCGAGGACATCGGGTACCCGCCGCCGCTGCCGCCGTGCCTGGCGGACGTCCCGGCGGCACGGTTCGCGGAATTCGTCCGCTACTACTGCGAAGACCGCGAATCCGGCGAGGCCCACAACTACTTCGGCAACGGAGGGGTGTTCTGATGACCCTGGGCTACGAAGAAGCGGTCGGCTCGCTGCACGCGATCGACCCCGCGTGGCCGCGGCCCGCCGTGCTCGACGTCCTCGAAGCGCCCGAGAACCGGCACCTCCTCGATTTCGTACAGGAGGATCCGTTCGGGGCGCACGTCTTCCCCGGCAACGTGCCCGGTTCGCCGGCGGAGTTCCTGCGCGACCTGGACGCGCAGCTGGCTTCGTCCGGCCCGATCCACCTGTGGTCCTACATCCCCACCTGCGCCTACCGCTGCCGGTTCTGCCAGTACCCGGTGGTGCTGGTCAAGGGGAAGATGGAGAAGGCGGCGGACTGGGTCGACCTCAACATCGCCGAGGCGAAGCTGTGGCTCGACGCCGTGCCCCACCTGCGCGGCGCCGAGGTGGGGGAGTTCAACGTCTTCGGCGGCACGCCGTCGCTGCTGCCGGAGGCCGAGATCCGCCGCCTGCTGGAGTTCTACCGCGCGAACTTCGGGTTCACCCCCGAGACGACGATCCGGTTCGAAGGCGACCCCAGCACGTTCACGCCGGCCAAGCTCGAGCTGCTGCGGGAACTGGGCTGCACCAAGCTGTCCAGCGGCGTCCAGTCGTTCGACGACCACGTGCTCGCGCTGTGCGGCCGCGAGCACACGGCGCAGATGTGCGTCGACTTCGTCTCGGGCGCTCGTTCGCTGGGCTTCGAGTGGGTCAGCATCGACCTGATGTACGGCCTGCTCGACCAGACCCTCGACAGCGTCCGGCGTGACCTCGAGATCGTGCTGGAGAACGAGGTCACGGCGGTGGTCTGCACGAAGCTGCACCTGGCGTCCTACAGCGACACCCGCACCGGCGTCACCGGCGAGAAGCCGGCGGCCTGGCAGCTGCCGTCCTACCGGGACAAGCTGGTGCGCGACGGCCACCGCTGGCCCACGCTCGGCGAGCAGTACCAGATGCGCGAGCTGCTCACCGAGGGCCTGCGCGCGGCCGGGTACACCGAGCACCCGACGATGTACTTCGCGCGCGACGGCCTCGGGCCGGAGAAGTGGAAGTCCATCATGGTCGACCAGGACAAGCAGGAAGCCGAGGTCGCGATCGGGCTGGGCGGCAGCTCGAGCTGCCGCGCCTCGGAGGCGATCACCGACGTGAACTCCCGCCGCTACACCGAAACCGTGCTCGCCGGCCGGATCCCGCTGGGGTCGGCGACGCGGTTCACGCCCGAGGCACAGGAGGCCCGGGCCGTCAAGATGGCACTGACGACGTTGCAGCCAGTGCGGGACTCCCTGCACCGACGGCGCTTTCCGGGACGTTCGCTGTTCGCGGAACCGTGGCTGGGCAAGTTCCGTTCGCTGGCTTCACGGGGCCTCGTCCGGTTGGGGCCGGACGTCGTCGAGCTGACCCCGGCCGGGGAGGTGCTCGTCGAGGCGATCATCACCACCGAACTCTGAAGATCACTGCATCGGGTGACACCCGCCGCGCGGGGAACGCGCAGGGCAGGCAGCATGGGCTCCGGACCAGCCGTACGGAGATCGGAGCCCGGATGAACCGAACCGTGGCGGGCGCGGCCGTGCTGGCGGTGCTCGCGGCCGTGGTGGTCGCGCCACCCGCCCGAGCCGACTACTCGCTGGCGGAGGAGAACTACGCGGGCACCCAGATCGTCCGCCACGAAGGCGTCCGGGGAACTCCGCGCGCCGAGGTCGCCGGGCAGACGCTGGGGCACGACGTCAGCGGCCATCAGGGTCCGGTCGACTGGGCCGCGGCGGCCGGCGCCGGGGCGAAGTTCACCTACGTCAAGGCGACCGAGGGCACCGGGTTCGTCAACCCCCAGTACGGGCAGCAGTACGACGGCGCGCACGCGGCGGGCATCATCCGCGGCGCGTACCACTTCGCCCGCCCGGACGTCTCGGGCGGCGCCGAGCAGGCGGAGTACTTCATCGCCCACGGCGGCGGCTGGCGCGCGGACGGCACCACCCTGCCGGGCGCGCTGGACATCGAGTACAACCCGTACGGCGACGTCTGCTACGGCAAGAACCCCGCCGACATGACGGCGTGGATCACCGACTTCACCCGCACCTACCTGGCGAAGGTCAAGCGCAGCGCGCTGATCTACACGAGCACGGCGTGGTGGAAGCGCTGCACCGGCAACACCGCCCGCTTCGGCAACACCGACCCGCTGTGGCTGGCGCGGTACGGCCCCGAGGTCGGCGAACTGCCGGCGGGGTGGGCGAAGCAGAGCATCTGGCAGTTCGCGCGGGGCGGCGGCCTGCCCGGGGACCAGAACTACTACAACGGCCCGATCGGCCGCGTGCAGGCGCTGGCGAAAGGTTAACGCCGTCGGCGCAGGTCCGGCCACGGCGGCCGGTGCACCATGGCGATTCCGGTGAGGGTCGCGGAGATCAGCGCGACGCCGATCCCCAGCAGCGCGACCCGCGTCGCGTCGACCGCCGGCTCCCACTTGACCTGGCCTTCGCGGACCGCGAACACGCCGACCGGCCGGTGGACCGGGATCACCGTGGTCCCGTCCGGGGTTTCGTACGGATCGCCGAAGATGCGGGGTTCGGTCATGTCCGCCATCGAACCGGAGACCGCTGCCGCTGACAAGATCGGACAAAACCTTGTCGCCTCCGTGACCGGCTGCTTACCATCGGCGGGCAGCTCGTCGACGTTCGTCCTTTGTGGACTCAGGAGGCGCCGTGCGCAGATTCGCCCTTCTCGCTGCGGTTTCCGTGGCCGCGGCCGTCATCGGCTCCGCTCCGGGGGCCGCCGGGGCCGGGCGCGCGTGGTTCACGTCGTGGGCGCAGTCGCAGGACGGCCGGGCCGACACCGCGGTCACCGGCGGGTCGCTGCGGATGATCACCCACCTGAGCCAGGGCGGCGACGCCGTGCGCGTCCGGTTCCAGAACACCTTCGGCACCGGGCCGCTGACCATCGGGCACGCCACGGCCGGGCCGAGCGCGGGCGGTGCCGCCGTCTCGTTCTCGCGCGAGCTGACCTTCGCCGGCCGTCGCGCGGTCACGATTCCCGCCGGTGGCGAGGTGTGGAGCGACGAAACCAGGCTCGTGACGCGCCCGGATTCCGACCTCGCGGTGAGCATGTCGGTCGAAGGCACCGCCGTGCCCGGCCGGCACGGGGCGGCGTTGCGCGACAACTACCTGACTCCGCCGGGCTCGGGCGACCACACCGCCGACGTCTCGGGTGACGCCTTCACGGCCACGGTCGGGTCGACGTACGTGGTCAGCGCCGTCGACGTGCGCAACGCGGCCCTGCAGGGCGTCGTCGTCCCGTTCGGCAGCTCGGTCGTCGACGGCATCGGCAGCACGCCCGGCGTGAACCGCCGGTGGACCGACGACCTGGCGCGGCGGATCGTCGCCTCGGCCGCGCCGCTGGCCGTCGCCAACGCCGGCGTCTCCGGCACGACGAGCGCCCGGTCGTGCCCGGGGATGCCGCCGTCGGTCGCCGGCCTGGACGCGGCGAGCCGCCTGGACCGGGACGTCCTGGCGCTGCACGGCGTCACGGCCGTCATCTACTACTACGGCACCAACGACCTGGCGTACGGCTGCGACGCGGCGACGATCCTCGACAGCTACCGCGCGGTGTTCGCGCGGCTGCGGGCCGCCGGGATCGCCGTGTACGTCACGCCGAGCACGCCGCGGCCGGGGTACACCGACCAGGCGAACCTGGCCCGGCACGAGATCGCGCTGTTCGTGCGGCGCTGGAACACCTGCGGCGGCACGTGTTCGGGTGTCGTGGACTTCGACACGGTGCTGGCGGATCCGCTGAAGCCGAACAGCATCCTCCCGGCGTACGACAACGGCGACGGCATCCACGCGAACGCCGCCGGCCAGCAGGCCCTTGCCGACTTCGTCTCGGTGCCGATGCTCACCCGATCCGGGCCGGTTCATCGCACGATCGGGTGACCGGGCGAGTCGGAGCGCCGGGACTGTGCGTGCCGGTCAGCAGAGTACGTCCGGTGATGAACGAGTCGATGGACGACGCCGGGTGCTGCCTGCTGTCGGTGGCCTGGAACGTCGCGCCGCTGACCGAGGGCCAGCCCGGCTCGCGTCGCGGCGACCTGCGGCGCACGGTGGAGGCGGTGTGCCGGACGGCGGGGCACGGCGCCCGCGACTGGGCTGCGCGGCACGGGGTGGGGACCGAGGCGGAGTACCGGCCGTTCCTGCAGCTCGCCGACGTCGCCTACGAGATCGCGACGCTGCTGCTGCTGGTGGAGGACTTCCTGGTCCCGGACCTGGAGCGCGAACACCGCCGCTGGGCGGAGATCGAGGAGCTGACCGGCCGGCTGACGGAGCTGTCCGACTGGACGGCGGCGTTCCTCTTGTCTGGCTCTCCCTTACGGCTGTAAGGTCGCGCCTGACAAAGGAGGTCGGCCATGGTGATCGCGCGTTGTTCGTTCTGCGCCAAGCCGAACACGGAGGTGGAAGTCCTGGTCGGCGGTCCGGGCGTGTTCATCTGCGACGGCTGCGTCGGGCTGTGCGTGTCGGTGATCGAAGGCAAGCCGGCGGACGCGCCGATGATCGCGCCCTGGGAGCACGACCTGCCGCTGGAGCAGGTGCTGTCCAACCTGGCCCCGGTGTCGGCGGCGAGCACCCAGGTCCAGCAGAACCTGGCGGCCTGGGTGGGCAAGGCCCGCGAACTGGGTGGCACGTGGTCCCAGATCGGCGAGGCCTTGGGGATGACCCGCCAGTCGGCGTGGGAACGGTTCGCCTAGGGCCTATATCGAAGTCTTCTCAAGCTGGTCGAGCCGGAGTTGCTGCCAGGCGTGTCGGCGGTCGAAACGCCGATCGGCCGTTCGAGTGATCTCCCCGCCGGGGATAAACGAAGTCGCCGGGTCGGGCGTGACGTCGATCGCGAACGGGAAGCGAGTCATTTCTCAGGGAGGAAGCAATGAGACGCTCTTTGGTGGTTGTCGTCATCGCCCTGCTCGGCGTCATCGGCATCAGCGTGCCGGCCGGCGCGGCCGTGGCGACTGCCCAGTCCGCCGTTGCCGACGATCTCTGCAACGGGACCAGCGGCTGCATTACGGTGGACATCTCCTTCTCGAACCGGTCGGCCACCGCCGTGGGAACGGTGTTCGACGACAAGAATGCCGGATCGACCACTGCTGTTTTCGATTTCTACACCGCGAACGGCTTCTGGTCAGAGCAGACGCGGACCGCGACGAACGCGCGGACTCCGTTTCACTTCAGCGAAGCCGGGCCAGCGGGCGGGATCAGCTATGTGGTGGTTTACCTGGTCAGCAATGCTACCGGCGAGCCGTCGTCTGATTCCCTTGTTTTCATCAAACCGTAGGTAGCGCTTGCCGGGTGACGTGGCGGTCCGATCCGGCGATGCGCCGGATCGGACCGCTCCGGCGAACCCGCCGGGTGACCCGGGCCGGCCGGGAACGACCAGCTCGCCGTCCGCTACGAGGCCACCGTCCAGATCGCCGCGATCAACGAACGGCTCTGAGCCACTTCGATACCGGCCCGGTCAGAGGTTCCGCGACCCGGACTACCGGGAGCCCGTCACCGGGCGCGGTTTGTAGAAGGACTCCTCCAGGTAGGCGGCCTCGTGCGGCTGGTAGGGCTCCTCCAGGTAGGCGGCCTCGTCGTCGTCGAGTTCGACGTCGACCGCGGCGACCGCGTCGGCCAGCTGGGCCGGCTTGGTGACTCCGACGATGGGCGAGGTCACCACCGGGTGGCGCATGACCCAGGCCAGGGCGACCTGGGCCGGGGACAGCCCCCGCTTGCCCGCGATCTCGTGGACGCGCTCGGCCACGACCTGGTCCTCGTCGCGGTAGAGGATCGCAGGGCCTTCGTCTGTCTCGGCACGCGCCGTGGCGGTGTCCCGGGCCCGGGTCAGCCTGCCCCGCGCCAGCGGGCTCCACGGGATCACGCCGATGCCCTGGTCGGCGCAGAGCGGGAGCATCTCCCGCTCCGCTTCCCGGTGGATGAGGTTGTAGTGGTCCTGCATCGACACGAACCGGGTCCAGCCGTTCAGGTCGGCCAGGTACAGGGCCTTGGCGAACTGCCAGGCGTACATGGAAGAAGCGCCGAGGTAGCGGACCTTCCCGGACTTGACCACGTCGTGCAGCGCCTCGAGGGTTTCCTCGATCGGGGTGTCGTAGTCCCAGCGGTGGATCTGGTACAGGTCGACGTAGTCGGTCCCCAGTCGCGTCAGGGAGGCGTCGAGCTCGGCGAAGATCGCCTTGCGGGACAGCCCGGCGCCGTTCGGGCCGGGGCGCATCCGCATCCAGACCTTGGTGGAGAGCACGACCTCCTCGCGCCGGGCGAAGTCCTTGACCGCCCGGCCGACGATCTCCTCGCTGCTTCCGGCGCTGTACCCGTTGGCCGTGTCGAGGAAGTTGACGCCGCTCTCGAGGGCCTGCTTGATGATGTCCCGGCTGGCGTCCGCGCCCAGCGACCAGGGCTCGCCGCCCCGGTCCGGCTCGCCGAAGCTCATGCAGCCGAGGGTGATGGCGGAGACTTCCAGTCCGGTCGTTCCGAGTTTGGTGTAGCGCATGCCGGCGAACCTAGGAGCTGGAGTGTGCTCCACCGCAATACACCGGAATGCGAAAGGCGCGGGTCGCGGAGCCGGAAGGCTTTCTTCTCGACCCGTGTCGAGAACGCGCGGCCGGCTCCGACTGAGGGGCATCGGCGGGCAAGAGGGCCGCCACCACGAGCGGAGCGTGCACGATGACCAAGGTGACTGCCCAGATGTCGGTGTCCCTCGACGGGTGCTACACCGGACCGCGGGCCGGCCGGGACACGACCGGCTGGCTGCAGGGCCCCGAAGCACCCGGGTTCTTCCGGGTCACGCGCTGGGCCGTCGACGCCATGGCCTGGCGCGAGCGGCAGGGCTTCGCCGGCGGCGAGCAGTCGGTCGACTCGGAGATCGTCGCCGAGATGTTCGCGGCGGCCGGGGCCTACGTCATGGGCCGGCGGATGTTCGACGCCGGTGAGGTGCCCTGGGGCGCGGAACCGCCGTTCCGGGCCCCGGTCTTCGTCGTCACCCACCGGCCCCGGGAGGTGCTCGAACGCCGGGGCGGGACGTCCTTCACCTTCGTCACCGAAGGCGTCGAGCGGGCCGTCGGGCTGGCCCGGGCCGCCGCCGGGGGCAAGGACGTCGCGGTGGCCGGTGGCGGTGAGCTCCTGCGCCAGGTGCTGGCCGCCGGGCTGCTCGACCAGCTCGAGCTGCACGTCGCCCCGGTGCTGCTGGGCGACGGCCAGCGCCTGTTCGGCCCGGAGCTCGGCCTCGGCGCGGACGACGGCATCGAGCTGGTCCCGGCCCGGGTCGTCGACGCGCCCGGGGTCACCCACCTCCGCTACGCCGTCACCGGGCGGTCGAAACTGGTGCTGGACGATCGCGGCGCCAGTGGTGACCTGGTCGCCCCGGCCGAGACCGGCAAGTGAGAGAGGAGCGAACGGTGAAGTACATGCTGTTGATCTACGGCAACGAGGAAGCCTTCAACTCGGTGGGGGCGGAGACCCTCGCGGAGATCATCCGCGAGACCGACGCCCTCAACCGGGAGCTGTTCGAGTCGGGCGAGCTGGTCGGCGCCTACGGCGTCGCCGACGAGGTGAACACGAAGATGGTCCGGGTCACCGGCGGGACCCCGGTGGTGACCGACGGTCCCTACGCCGAGGCCAAGGAGTTCCTGGGCAGCTTCATGATCGTCGACTGCGACGGCATGGACCGGGCCCTGGAGATCGCGGCCCGCGCTCCCTCGGCGCGCTACTGGGGTGTCGAGGTCCGGCCGCTGATGCACGAGGCCGACGTCGCGCCGTGACGGGCTGGCAGGCCGTCCGGCGGCTGGTCCCGGACGTGCTCGGCACGCTGGTGCGCCGCTACGGGCAGTTCGACGCGTGCGAGGACGCCGTCCAGGAAGCGCTGGCGGCGGCCGCGGCCCAGTGGCCGGTGGACGGGTGGCCGGAGAACCCCCGGGCGTGGCTGGTGACGGTGGCGTCGCGGCGCCTCGCCGACCAGGTCCGCAGCGACGCCGCTCGTCGCCGGCGGGAGGAGGCGGACGCCCTCCGCACTCCGCCCGCCGGTGGCGAGGTCGAAGCCGGCGACGACACGCTCACGCTTCTGTTCCTGTGCTGTCACCCGGCGTTGACGCCCTCCTCGCAGATCGCGCTGACGCTGCGGGCCGTCGGCGGCCTGTCGACGGCCGAGATCGCCCGGGCCTTCCTGGTGCCCGAGGTGACCATGGCCCAGCGCATCAGCCGGGCCAAGCACCGCCTCAAGGGGGCCGGCTTCGCGCTGCCGCCCCCGGCCGAGCAGGCGGCGCGGCTCGGCGTCGTGCTCCACGTGGTCTACCTCGTCTTCAACGAGGGCTACACGGCCACGTCGGGGACCCGGCTGGTGCGGGCCGAGCTGACGGCCGAGGCCATCCGGCTGGCCCGCGAGCTGCACCGGCTGGTCCCCGGCGACGGTGAAGTCGCCGGGCTGCTGGCCCTGCTGCTGCTGACCGACGCCCGCCGCCCGGCTCGCACGGCCCCGGACGGGTCGCTGGTGCCGCTGGGCGAGCAGGACCGCACGCTCTGGGACACCGAAGCCATCGCCGAGGGCCTGGCACTGGTGACCGGTGCGCTGGCGACCGGCCCAGTCGGCCCGTACCAGCTGCAGGCCGCGATCGCCGCCGTACACGACGAGGCCCCGGCCGCGGAAGCCACGGACTGGCCGCAGATCCTGGCCCTCTACACGGTTCTCGAGCGGGTGGCGCCCAACCCGGCGGTGACGCTCAACCGGGCGGTCGCGGTGGCCGAGGTGCACGGACCCGCGGCCGGGCTGGCCCTGCTCGAGGGCCTCTCGGCCGACGAGCGCCTCTCCGCCTCCCACCACCTCCTGTCCGTGCGCGCCCACCTGCAGGAGCTGGCCGGCGACCACGAGGCGGCCCGTGCCGGCTACCGCGCGGCGGCCCGGCGCACCACCAGCGAACCCGAGCGGCGCCACCTCCTGGCCCGCGCCGCCCGCCTAGGATGACCGGCCGAGGACCGCGCGCAGGGCGGGCTGGAGCCGGTCGCCGTGGGCCCGGACGAGGTCGTCGCACAGCTCGAAGATCCGCTCGACCGGCAGCGCGGCCGCCGTGGCGGGGTCGATCATCGCCGCGTGCCGGACATGGTGCGGGTCGTCTTCGACGGCCGCGCGCACGACGAGCTCGTTGACGCTCAGGTACGTCCGGTTGAGCGCCGCGAGCTGCGGCGGCAGCGCGCCGATCCGGGTCGGCCGGACGCCGGTGCCGTCGACCAGGCACGGCACCTCGACCACGCCGCCGGACGGCAGGTTCTCGATCAGGCCCCGGTTGACGACGTTGCCGTAGACGGTCCGCGGGGTGCCGGTGACCATGCTGTGGACGATCTGCGGCGCGTACTCGCCCGTGCCTTCGACCGGCAGCGGCTCGTCGGCCGCGATCGCCCGCCGGGTCCGCTCGTACTCGGCCTCGTTCTCCGCGACGATGCCGAGGTAGGCACCGACCGGCAACCGCAGGCGCTCGATTTCACTGTCGTGCTTGAGGTACCAGGGCACGTACTCGGCCGAGTGCTCGCTGGTCTCGGTCGGGTAGTAGCCCAGGCGCCGCAGCATGTCGAACCGGACGCGCCGCCGCAGCTGCCCGTCGGACTCCGCCAGCTCCCGCAGCCGCGGGTACAAGTCCGCGCCCGCGTGCTCGAACCGCAGCACCCACGCCTGGTGGTTGACGCCGGCCGCGACGTAGGTGACCTCGTCGAACGGCACCCCGACGAGGGCGGCGAGCCCGTGCACGGTCCAGTACACCGAGTGGCACAGCCCGACGACCCGCGTCAGCCCGGTGGCCTCGCCCAGGTACTGGACGTTCATCGCCATCGGGTTCGTGTAGTTCAGCAGCCACGCCTCCGGGCAGACGTCGGCGATGTCGTCGCCGAGTGCCTTCAGGAAGGGAAACGTCCGCAGCGCGCGGAAGATCCCGCCGATGCCGAGGGTGTCGCCGATGGTCTGGTGCAGGCCGTGCCGCTCCGGCACCTCGAAGTCGGTGCGGGTCGCCGCCGCCATCCCGATCTGGACGATGTTCACGACGAAGTCCGCGCCCGACAACGCTTCCCGGCGGTCGGTGTGCGCGGTGAGCACCGGTTTCACGCCCCGCACTTCGGCGATCCGCCGGGCCGCGGCCAGCGCGGTCGCCAGCCGGTCCGGATCGATGTCGTGCAGGGCGACGTGCACGCCGTCCAGCTCCGGGTAGGCGAACAGGTCGGCGAGCAGGCCCTGGGTGAACACGACGCTGCCCGCGCCGACGAAGGTGATCTTGGGAGTCATCGAAAATCCGATCCGTGCGGAGTCAGCCCTTGAGGCCGCTGGAGGTGACCGACTGGATGAACGTCTTCTGCGCGCCGAGGAAGGCCAGCAGCACGGGCAGCACGGTGATGACGTTGCCCGCCATCACCGCGGCCCAGTTCGTGTGGTGCTGGCCCTGGAACGTCGTCAGCCCCAGCTGCAGCGTGTACGTCGTGTCGTGGTTGACCGCGATCAGCGGCCAGGTCAGGTCGTTCCACGTGCTGAGGAACGTCAGCACGGCCACCGTGCTCAGCGCGGGCCGCGACAGCGGCACCACGATGGTGAACAGCACGCGCAACCGTGAGCAGCCGTCGATCCACGCCGCCTCTTCGAGTTCCCGGGGCAGCGACAGGAAGAACTGGCGCAGCAGGAACACCGCGAACGGCGTCACCAGCGACGGCACGATGAGCGCGCCCAGCGTGTCGATCAGGCCGAGCTTCTTCATCACCAGGAACGTCGGGATCATGGTGAGCTGGAACGGGATCGCCATCGTCGCGACCATCAGCGCGAGCAGCGCCCGCGAGCCGCCGAACCGCATCCGCGCGAACGCGTACCCGCCCAGCGTGCCGAACAGCAGGTTCGACACCACGGTCACCGCCGAGACGATCAGCGAGTTCGTGAACCAGCGCAGGAACAAGGCGTTCTCGAGGACGTAGCGGTAACCGGAAAAGTCCACCCGGGACGGCCAGAGCGCGGGTGGGAACCGGTTGATCTCGGCGTTGCTCATCACGGAACTGAGCAGCAGCCAGACCAGCGGTGCCGCGAACACGAGCGCCAGCGGCACGAGCAGCAGGTGCCAGGGACTGAAGGGCAACCGCGGCCGGCGCAGCGAGGGCAGCGCGGTACGGGTCGCGGGCACGTCGATTTCGGCCGGCTGTATCGTCATCGGAGCGCCTTCCCGGGCCGGCGCAGCACGCGGATGGCCACCACGACGACCAGCAGGGCCAGCGCCAGCACGTAGGCCGACGCCGCGCCGTAGCCGGCGGTGAAGTTCTTGAACGCCTGCTCCCAGACGAAGTAGACGATGACCGTGGTCGAGCCGAGCGGGCCGCCCTTGGTCGTCACGTACACCAGGTCGAACACCTGCAGCGACGTGATCAGCTGCCACAGCACGAGGAACGCCGTCACCGGGGTGACCGCGGGCAGCGTCACGTGCCGCAGCACGCGCCACGTTCCGGCGCCGTCCAGCCGCGCGGCCTCGATCAGCGACGGCGGCACGTCCTGCAGCGCGGCCAGGTACACCACGACGCAGAAGCCGGTGCCGCTCCACAGCGTGATGCCGACCAGCACCAGCAGCGCCTGCGCCGGGTCGGTCAGGAAGCCCTGCGGCGACACGCCGAGGTGGTGCAGCAGCGAGTTGGCCGCGCCGAACTGCGGGTCGAGGATGAAGGAGAACAGCACGCCCTGGGCCGTCGCCGACAGCACGAACGGGACGAACACGAGCGTCCGGTAGACACCGACCAGGCGGATGCGCCGGTTCAGCGCCTGGGCCAGCAGGAACCCGAACAGGATGCTGAGCGGGACGTAGAGCACCGTGTACAGCACGGTGTTGCCGACGGCCTGGGCGAAGTGCGGGTCCTGGGCGAGCGCGGCGTAGTTGTCCACGCCCACCCAGCGGCTCGGGGTCACCAGGTCGTCGGCCTGGAAGGACAGCACGAGCGACCAGGCCACGGGCACCACGCCGAGGCCGAGGATGATGAGCACGGCGGGGGAGACGTAGGCCCACGCGGCCGCGGTTTCGCGGCGCCGCCGGTGGATCGAGGTGACGGTGATGGGCCTCGGCAGTCCGGGCATGGCGGCTCCCTATCGCGGAATGATCAGGGCGGCGTTCGCCGCCGCGGCGCAGTCGCGCATCGCGTCGGCCGGTGTCGCCCGGCCGAGCAGCACGGCGACGATCGCGGTGCCGAGGGCCGCCGACACCTGGGGGTAGGCCGGGTGCACGGGCCGCACGCGGGCGTTCTCCAGCGCGTCGACGAAGACCGGCAGGCCCGGGGTCTCGGCGGTTTTCTCCTGCCACGCGGGCAGTTGCTGCGTCCGGCGGCTCAGCGGGAGACTGCCCGCGCCGTCGTCCCAGCGGACGTCCTGGGCCGGGTCCGCCAGCCAGGACAGGAACGTGCGGGCCGCCGCCACGCGTTCTTCGCCGTTGTCGAACAGCGTCCAGGTGTCCGGGCCGGAGATGGTCACCGGACGGCCGCTGAAGCTCGGCAGCGGCACGACCGCGTAGTCGATCCCGGCGTCGGTGATGTCGGGCAGCTGCCACGGGCCGGTCGGCACCATCCCGATGTGCCCGGCCTGGAACGCCTGGTACATCTGCTCGCTGCCGGTCTTCGGGTCGAGGTAGACGGCCTTCGCCGCGGCGAGGTCGCGGACGACTTCCAGGGCCCGGACGCCCTGGTCGGCGAACCCGATGCCGCGCCCGCCCGCGCCGACGACGTCGCCGCCGAGGTCCCACACCATCGGCCACAGCCGCCACACGGTGTCCTCGTCGCCGGTGGCGGGCCAGGCGGTGCCGAAGGTGCCGCTGCCCGCGTCGGTGAGCTTCTTCGCCGTGGTGACGAAGTCGGCCCACGTCCAGCCCGCGGCGGGCACCGGGATCCCGGCGCCCGCGAACAGCTCCTTGTTGCACACCACGGCCAGCGAGTCGAGCAGCGCCGGCACCGCGCGGACGCGGCCGTTGACGGTGACCGCTTCCCGCGCCGGTGCCCAGAAACCGGGGCCCGCGTCGACCAGGCCGGTGACGTCGACGACGCTGGGGCTGCGCGCCACGCTGGCGAGGTCCGAGCCGAAGACGTAGGCGATGTCCGGGAACGACCCCGACGCGAGCGCCGCGGTGATCTTCTGGAGCATCGCGTCGGCGAGGACGCCGCCGCCGAGGTCGATCCGGATCCCGGGGTGGGTCCGGTGGAAGTCGGCGACGAGCTCTTCCAGGACCTTCTTGCCGGTGTCGGTCTGGCCGTGCCAGACCTCCACCGTGACCGGGCCCCCGGTGGCCCGCGCCGGGCCGCAGCCGGCCAGGGCGGCACCGAGGGCCAGACCACCGGCGCCGCGCAGGAATCCGCGGCGGTCCATCAGCGGGTCTTGCCGGGGAAGGGGAAAGACATCATCGAAACTCCGGATGATGGTGGGCACGACCCCGCCTCGGACCCCGAGGGTCCTGGCGACTCAGTCCGGGCTCGCGGCGGAGGCCGACATACCGGCTGGGCGTACCTCTGACGTCGGCTGTTCGTCCCCGACGTGGACAGCAGTAAAGCGAGCGCACTCGGACGTGTCAAGGTGCGCTGTCAGCAGGTCTTGCGGAGGTACCCGCTCGTCCCCTGGGGCACCACGTACAGGTCCCGCCGCACGATGCTGATCTTGCTCTTCCACTCCGGGCAGCCCTTGCTCATGCCCGAAGCGGTGTACTCGACGTCGACCACGCGGTTGTTGAACGGGCCGGCGTAGTCGGCGCACTCCTCGTATTCCCCGCACTCCTCGGTGACGGCGAAGTCGAGGCCGTTGGCGACCCGGTTGCCGGCCAGTTCCGGGGTGTTCTTCTGGGCGATGGCGAGGTTCTTGCTGTGCGCGCGGGCGGCCAGGAGCTTGATGTACTCCTGCGCGTGCGTGGTGGTGAGCAGGTTCTTGGACCGGCTGTAGCTGTCGTAGTTGTCCGGCTCGATCGCCTGGTACCCCTTCGAGGCGCACGTGTCGATCCAGCCGCCGACCTTGGCCGCGACCCGCGTGCGCTTGTCCGCGGTACGCAGGTCGAGCAGGGTTTCCTTCCAGTCCGGGTCGACGACCTTGTTGCCGTTGGAATCACGGAGCAGCAGGTCGCTCGGCCAGTCGCCGTCCGCGCCTTCCTGCGCCTGGAAAGCGTTGAGGTAGCAGATGTTGTACTTGCCGCTCGCCGGGGCCGCCGAGACGTCGCGGCTGACGATCTGCACACCGGAAGGCGGGGTGTAGGCGCCGCCGATCTGGTAGTCGAAACCGGCGGCCTGCGGGGGCAGGGTGACCGCGGCCGACGCCGGTGCGGCCACCGCGGCGAGCAGGCCGGCGGCGAGTGCGCCCGCCGCCGTGAAAGAAGCGAATCGCTTGCCGTGGACGGGGAGGGAACGCTTCATCCGGACTCCATCATCGTCGGGGCTGTTGTCGGCGAAAGGTAGGCAGGACGACCACCGCGGTCAACGAAACGCGCATTCGCGATGAGCGTTTTCACCGGTCCTTGCCGGACCCGGCTTCGACCACGGTGACCCGGACCCCGGCCCGGCGGATCGCCGCGACCGCGCCGGGCGCGGCGGAGGAGTCGGTGATGACCTCGTGCACGTCCTGGATGTCCCCCATGCGGGCGAGGGTGGTCCGCCCGAGCTTGCTGCCGTCGGCCAGCACGATCACCCGCTGGGCGCGGCCGAGCATGGCGCGGTTGGTCCGGGCCTCGTTCTCGTCGTGCGTGGTGATGCCCGCCGTCGCGTCGATGCCGTCCACGCCGACGAACGCCGTGCCGACGCTGATCGAGGCCAGCACGTGCTCGGCCCACGGGCCGACCAGCTCGTAGGACTGGGGCCGGGCGACACCGCCGACGACGACCAGCTTCAGCCGGGGGTGCAGGGCCAGGTCCATCGCGATGTTCAGCGCGTTCGTGACCACCGTCAGATCCGCCCGGCCCGGCAGTTCCCTGGCGAGTTCGCTCGTGGTGGAGCCGCCGGTCAGGGCGATGACGTGCGGCCCGGCCGGCAGCGTGCGGATCGCCGCGTGCACGATCGCGCGTTTGGCGTCCCGGGACCGGCTTTCCCGGTAGGGCGGCGGCACTTCGGTCGTGCGGCCCCGCGGCCGCGCACCGCCGTGGGTGCGGGTCAGCAGCCGCTGTTCCTCCAGTTTGGCCAGATCGCGCCGCAGCGTGGCGGAGGAGACGCCGAACCGCACGCTGAGCTCGCCCACCTGCAGCGAGCCGGTGTCCGCGAGTACCCGCAACAGCTCCGAAAGCCGTTCGGCCCGGGTGGTGCGCCGTTTCCGCGTGGCCATGGGCCGAGCCTACGACAGCCGGCGAAACGCTCACTCCGAATGCGCATTTGGACACCGGACCTTGCCCCCGCGCCGGGGCGCGGATGAGTCTCCGGGAGGACGACAGGAAATCGGAGGCGGCACCTATGCACAGCAGCGGGTGGTGGCCCGGCGACAGCCGGACCGCGCGGGAGATCGGGCAGCAGCCCGCCACCTGGATCCGGGTGGCGGCCGCCGTCCGGCGGGCCCGGCCGGAAATCGAGAGGCTGATCGACGACCCCGGCCGGCGGATCGTGCTCACCGGTGCGGGGACTTCGGCGTTCGTCGGCGAGGTCGTGGCCCGCGACCTCGCCCGCCACCTGGGCCGGCCGGTCGAGGCGATCGCGACCACGGAGATCGTCGCCGATCCGCTCGCCGTCACCGTGGACGACCGGCCGATCCTGCTGGTGTCCTTCGCCCGCAGCGGCAACAGCCCCGAGTCCGTCGCGGCGGCGGACCTGCTGCACCGGCTGACACCCCAGCTGCGGCACCTGGTGATCACGTGCGACCCGGAGGGACAGCTGGCGCGGCGGTGGTCCGGCGCCGCGAACGCGGTCGTGGTGTCCCTTCCGGACGAGGTCAACGACCGCGGGTTCGCGATGACGTCGTCGTTCACCGGGATGGCCCTCTCCGCCCTGCTCGCCTTCGGCGTGGACGTCGACGTCGAGGCGCTGGCCCGCGCCGGGACGGCCGTGCTCGACGATGCCGCGGACCACGCGTCGGCGATTTCCGGCGCCAAACCGGCCCGGCTGGTGTTCCTGGGCTCCGGGCCGCTGCGCGGGCTGGCGCGGGAAGCCGCGCTCAAGTGCCTGGAGCTGACCCGGGGCGAGGTGGTCGGCCTCGCCGATTCCCCGCTGGGGTTCCGGCACGGCCCGAAGTCGGTCCTCGACGAGCGCACCGTCGCCGTCGTGTTCCTCTCCACCGATCCGCACGCGCGGCAGTACGACGTGGACATCGCGCACGAGCTGGTGCAGTCGCTCGGCGACGAGCGGGTGGTCGTGGTGGGCGACGCCACCGACCCGGGGGGCGCGCGGAGCTGGCCCGTGCTCGCGCCACCCGGCCTGCCCGTGGCCGGATACGCGTTGCTCGCCGTCATCGCCGCCCAGACCACGGCGCTCGCGTGCTCGCTCGCGCTGGGCGTCACCCCGGACGACCCGTTCCCCGGCGGGGAGGTGAACCGCGTCGTGCAGGGCGTGGTCATCCACGATTTCACTGCTCCGGAGGTGAGCTGAAGTGTTCCTCGGTGTCGACGGTGGCGGGACGAAGACGGCTTTCTGCCTGGTCGGTCCCGACGGCCGGGTCGTCGCGGAAGCCCGGACCGCGAGCGTGTACTACCTGAGCGAGGGCGTGCAGATCGTGGAACCCCTGTTGCGCCAGGGGATCGGCGAAGTCTGTCAGGCCGCGGGCATCCGGCTCGCGGACATCACCCACGCCTTCTTCGGCCTGCCCGCCTACGGGGAGATCAGCGCCGACGTGCCGGTGCTCGACGAGATACCCGCCCGGATCCTCGGGACGCGGAACTACCGCTGCGGCAACGACATGATCTGCGGCTGGGCCGGGTCGCTGGGTGCCGTCGACGGCATCAACGTCGTCGCCGGCACCGGCTCGATCGCCTACGGCGAACACGACGGCCGGCAGTGGCGCGGTGGTGGCTGGAGCGAGCTGTTCGGCGACGAAGGCTCCGGCTACTGGGTCGCGATCCAGGGCCTGAACGCGTTCAGCCGCATGGTCGACGGGCGGCTGCCGGCCGGCCCGCTCGTCGAAGAACTGCGTCACGCTCTCGGTCTCGCCGCCGACTTCGACGCGATCGACGTCGTCGTGAACCGGTGGCACGGCGACCGGGGCCGCATCGCGGACCTGAGCAAGGTCGTGGTCCGGGCCGCGGACTCCGGTGACGCGGTCGCCACCGGAGTGCTCCGGGAGGCCGGGCGCGAGCTCGCCCTGCTCGTGGACGTCGGCCGAGGTGCTCTCGGTTTCGAGGCCGCGCAACGGGTTCCGGTGTCGTACTCCGGCGGCGTGTTCGGGTCGGCGCACGTGCTGTCGTCGTTCCGCGATGCGCTGTCCCTGGAGTACGACCTGCGGGCGCCGCTGCTGGAACCGCACATCGGTGCCGCGCTCTACGCGGCGCGCCTGCACGGACACCCGTTGCGGGCCGAGCAGGTCCACCCGACCGCGTCCCTGCCTCGCTGAGGAGCCGAAATGACCGGAACCGCGGTGTCCACCCGCGCCTGGATCCCGTACGCGGGACTGCTGGTGCTGTTCTGGGGCGTGTGGGGAGCCTTTTCCAGCCTGCCCACCAAGCTCTACGCCTACCCCGACCCGATGGTGTACGTGGTCTGGGCGCTGACCATGCTCGTGCCCGCATGGTTCTCGCTGCGCGGCCGGAAGTTCGACCGCGGCCGGGTCGCCGCCGGCTACGGGCTGCTGATCGGGCTCACCGGTGCGGGCGGCCAGCTCGTGCTGTTCAAGGCCCTGACGATCGGGCCGGCCTACGTGATCTTCCCGATCGTCGCGCTGTCGCCCGCGATCACCGTGCTGCTGGCGTTCGGCGCGCTGCGGGAACGGCTCGGCGGGTGGTCGTGGGCCGGTGTGGTGCTCGCGCTCGTCGCCGTCGTCCTGTTCTCCGTCTCCACCGGGGACGGCGGTGGCGGCGGGTGGCTCTACCTGGTGCTGGCCGTCCTGGTGTGCGTGGCGTGGGGCGTGCAGGCGTTCTTCATGCGCAAGGCCGCGCTCGCCGGGGTGGACGACGCTTCGACGTTCGGCTGGATGACCGTCAGCGGGCTGCTGCTGATCCCGGTCGCCGTGCTGCTGATGGGCGGGCTCCCGCTGGGGTTCCCGTGGCAGGCGCCCGCGCTCACCGCGGGGACGCAGCTGCTCAACGCGGTCGGCGCGCTGTTCCTCGTGATGGCGATGAGCCGGGGCAAGGCGTCGATCGTGGCGCCGGTGACGAACGCGCTCGCTCCCGTGCTGACGGTCGTCCTGTCGCTGCTGTTCTTCGGCGCCACACCCAGCGGGTTCCAGCTCGCGGGCATCGTGCTGGCCCTGATCGGGTCCACGTTGATGGTGTACCACGCGGAAAAGACCACCGAGTCGTGACATCCCGGATCCTCACGGTCACCCTCAACCCCGCCATCGACGTGACCTACCGGGTGGACACCCTGCGCCCGGGGGAGACCGTCCGGGTGCCGGACGTCCGGTCCCGCGCCGGCGGCAAGGGCGTCAACGTCGCGGCCGTGGTCCGCGAACTGGGCGGCGAGAGCCTGGTGCTGGCCCTGACCACTACCCGGACGCCGGACGAGTTCCGGGACGGGCTGGACGGGCTGGGCCTCGCGCACCGGCTCGTCCCCGCGCTGCCCGCGGTGCGGCGGACCGTGGCGGTGGTGACCCGCACCGACGGCACGACCATGTTGCAGGAGAACGGCTTTCCGGCCGGCGAGACGGCGGAAACCGGCATCCTCGGCGCACTCCGCGCCGAGCTCGCGACCGGCGCGGGAGCCGTCGTGATCTCCGGCAGCGTGCCCGAGGGGCTGGGTGCCGACGTCCCCGCGAAGCTGGTCCGGCTGTGCGTTCGGCACGGCGTGCCGGTCATCGCCGACGTCTCCGGCGCCGCCCTCCGCGAGGCCGCGGGGAGCGGCGCGGTGCTCATGCCGAACGAAGACGAACTGGCGGAACTGGCCGGGCCCGACGCCTGCCGGGACCTCGTGGCCGCGGGAGCACCCGCGGTCGTGGCGACCTTCGGCGCCGAAGGCGCGATCGCCGTCACGGCCGAGGGTGCCTGGCGCGCCCGGCCCGCCGAAGTCGTCACCGGCAACTCCGCCGGTGCCGGCGACGCGGGCGCCGCCGCACTGGCCATGCACCTGACCGGAGTGTCCGAAGTGGACTGGCCGGCGGCGCTGGCGGACGTGGTCGCCACGTCGGCCGCCGCGGTGCTGCGGCCGGTCGCCGGCGAGATCGACGCCGCGGCGAGGAACCGGTGGATCGACGCGGTGAAAGTGGAGAGGACGCGATGAACTGGGCCACCCTGCTGGACGACCTGCGAACGCAGCGGCGCGCGATCGGGGCGTTCAACGCGATCCTGATCGAGCACGCCGAAGCCGTCGTGGCCGGTGCGGAGCGCAGCGGGTTCCCGGTGGTGCTGCAGATCTCGCAGAACGCCGTCCGCTACCACGGTTCGCTCGCGCCGTTCGCGCTCGCCTGCCTGCGGCTGGCCGAGGCCGCGACCGTGCCCGTCCTCGTCCACCTCGACCACGTCGAGGACGAGCAGCTGATCCGGGAGGGGCTCGACCTGGGCATCACGTCCGTCATGTTCGACGCCGCGGCGTTGCCCTACGCGGAGAACGTGGCCCGGACGAAGGCCGTCGCCGAACGCTGCCACGCCGCGGGCTGCCGCGTCGAGGCGGAGCTCGGCGAGATCGGCGGCAAGGACGGCGCCCACGCCCCCGGCGTGCGCACGGACCCGGACGAGGCCCGCGCGTTCGTCGCCGCGACCGGCGTGGACTCCCTCGCCGTGGCCGTCGGCTCGTCGCACGCCATGGCCGACCGCAGCGCGGTGCTGGACGAAGCGCTGATCGCGGCGCTGGCGCACGAAGTCCCGGTACCGCTGGTGCTGCACGGTTCGTCCGGCGTGCCCGACGAAGGCCTGCGCGGGGCGGTGGCGAACGGGATCGTGAAGGTCAACATCGGAACGCGGCTGAACCAGGTGCTCACCGAAGCCGTGCGCTCGACACTGGGGTCGCACTCGACGGTCACCGACCCCCGCCGCTACCTGGCCCCCGGCCGGGACGCGGTCCGCGACGAGGTGGCCCGGCTGCTCACGTTGCTCGCGAAGGGCGGCCATCCGGGTGGCGCACTCGGCTGTTGAGCTGAAACCGGCTGCCCCGCAACGCTTTCGGCCGAATCCGGTGTAACACCGGGAACGTCGGCGCGACTCCCTGCTCGGAGTTCGTTCGGAGAATCCGCGCTGACGACGCCTTCGGGCGTGGAAGGAACGTGCACGCATGCAGATCACCGAGGTGTCGGCCGACGGCCGGGAGGCTGTCGTCAAGGTTCTTCTGACCTGGATCGACCTCGCCCCGGGGGTGCTCAAGGCCCAGCTGAAACGGCAGCTGAGGTACACCGATCGCGACTACGTGGCCAAGGAGATCAAATCGATGGCCGGCGCACTGGGCGGGCCTTCGTCGGCGAAGGAGCACTACTTCGTCGCCTCGCACGACGACGAAGTCCTCGCGGTGATGAAAGTCGGTTTGTGGAAGAACCTGGTGCTGAACCACATCATCGCCAAGCCCAAGGCGGAAAACGCGAGGTGGCCGGGCGGGGAGAGCCCGGTCAGCGCGCTGATGGCGAAGGCCGAGTCCTACGCACGGGAGAACGGCAAGACGGTCGTCGAGCTGAACGCCGAGGACCCGTCGTTGATCCCGCTGTACTTCTACTACGGCTACCTGCTGATCGACGAGCAGCTGCAGGCCGAGGTGGCCACCGCGCTCGGGCTCGCCGGAGTCGGCCCGGACACCTGGAAGGCCGCGTGCAAGGACGTCCTCGCCGGGCTGAGCGGCAGCCGGGGCGACGAGTGGGGCGCGGCGATCGAACGGATCGGGCCGGCCCGGGCGTCGGGATTCGAGAAGGAGCGGATGCAGAAGAAGGTGGGTTAGCGGGAAGCGTGCGGTGCCCTCCGCGGAGGGCACCGCCGGCCGGCCGTTGTTCCGGCCGGGCCGCAGGTGCTATACCGGGCGGTAGCCCGGTGTCGCGACGACGCGATGCCACGAACGACCGGAGGGTCTGGTGGCACACCGTGCTGTGCGTTCGTCCGTCGTGGTCGCGGCCTTGACCGCGCCCGTCCTCCTGCTGGGGACCGCGACGGCGGTGGCCGCTTCGCCGGGCCGGCCGCTGACGATCGAGACCGTGTCGAACCCGCGGCCCGCGCTCGTGAGCGGGGGACAGGTCCTGGTCAGGGTCGTCCCGCCGGCCGGGCGGGTCACCGTCAGCGCCAACGGCCACGACGTCACCTCGAGTTTCCGCGCCCAGCCGGACGGCAGCCTGCTCGGCCTGGTGACCGGCCTGCGCGACGGCGTCAACGACCTGAGCGCCCGGGCGCGGGACCGGCGGGCGGACCTGCGCGTCACGAACCACCCGATCACCGGGCCCGTCTTCTCCGGCGCCCAGCAGCTCCCGTTCTACTGCGAAACCCCGGCGTTCGGCCTCCCCGCGGCGTCGCAGCCGTTCTGCAGCGCGCCGACCCAGGTGAGTTACCAGTACCGGACCACGGCGGGGACGTTCGCGCCGCTGGCGGACCCGGCGGCCCGGCCCGCGGACCTCGCGACGGCCACCGTCGGCGGCCGCGCGGTGCCGTACGTGGTCCGCGTCGAGCGCGGCACGATCGACCGCGCCGTCTACGAGATCGCGGCGCTTTACGACGGCACGCCGTCGCCCGTCGCGCCGGAGGGCAGCTGGAACGGGAAGCTGGTCTACACCTTCGGCGGCGGCTGCAACGCGGGCTACCACCAGGGCACCTCGACCGGCGGCGTCGTCAACGACCTGTTCCTGGCCCGGGGCTTCGCGGTCGCGTCCTCGACGCTGAACGTCCTCGACACCAACTGCAGCCCGATCATCTCGGCCGAGGCGGCGATGATGGTCAAGGAACACTTCGTCGAGACCTACGGCCCGGTCGCCCACACCATCGGCTGGGGTGGCTCGGGCGGGGCGATCCAGCAGTACGACATCGCGGAGAACTACCCCGGCATCGTCGACGGCATCATCCCCGGCGTCTCGTTCCCGGACCCGCTGAGCACGGGCGGCCCGGTGTCGGACTGCCGCCTGCTGGAGCGGTACTTCGCCGGGCCGGGCGCGTCGTTCACCGCGGCGCAGAAGCAGGCCGTGGCGGGTTTCGCCAGCTACGACACCTGCGTCTCCTGGGACAAGACGTTCGCCAGCCGGGCCACCGCGACCGGCAGCTGCAACGCGGCCATCCCGGTGTCGGCGCGCTGGGATCCGGTCACCAACCCGCGTGGGGTGAAGTGCAACTCGAACGAGCAGCTGGTCAACCAGCTCGGGCGGGATCCGAAGACCGGGTTCGTGCGCAGCCCGCTGGACACCACCGGTGTGCAGTACGGCCTGAACGCGCTGAAGGCCGGGACGATCACCGCGGCCCAGTTCGTGGACCTCAACGCTGCCATCGGCGGCCTCGACTACACGGGAACGCCGGTGCCGCAGCGGATCGCGGCCGATCCGAAGGCCCTCGCCACGGTGTACGCCGAGGATCTCGTGAACTCGGCGTCGCAAGGCCTGCGGGAAACGCCGATCATCGACCAGCGGACCGATCTCGACTTCGCCGGGTTCGGCAACGACATCCACACCACCGAGTGGTCCTACGTGCTGCGGCAACGGCTTCTGCGGGCCAACGGCACCGCGGGCAACCAGGTCATCATCGAAAACCACCCCACCGCGGCCGAAGTGGCGGCGGCCGGCGCCTACGAGCTCGACGCGATGGACCGCTGGCTCACCGCGATCGACGCCGACGGTTCGCACCGGAGCCGACGGCAGAAGGTGCTGGCGAACCGGCCGGGCGATCTCGGCGACGGGTGCTACCTCTCCGCGGCGTCGCGGATCACCGAGAAGCTGACGTACCCGGCGAGCGGCCAGTGCGGCGCGCAGTACCCGGTCGCGGCCAACACCCGGATGGTCGCGGGGGAGAGCCTGGCCCTCGACGTGCTGAAGTGCCGGCTGAAGCCCCTGGACTTCCGCGACTACGCGGTCACCTTCACCGCTGCGGAGAAGAAGCGGCTGCGGGCGGCGTTCCCCGACGGCGTCTGCGACTACAGCCGCCCGGGTGTCGGGCAGCGGCCCCCGATCGGGACCTGGCTGAGCTACGGGGACGAACGGACCGGCACCACGCCGCCGACGCAGCCGCGGTGATTGCGGTATACCCGGAGCAGTGGAGGAAATCCGGACCGAGTTCGTTCGCCCGCTGCTGACGGCGTTGTCCGCGCACCCCGCGGACCGCCCCGCCTACTCCGACGGCCGGCGGACGCTGACCTACGGTGAGCTGTCCCGCGCCAGTGCCGATCTCGCCGCGGGGCTCGGCGTGGCCCGCGGCGATCGCGTGCTGATCCACGTCGGCGACCGGCTCGAGTTCGTCGTCGCCCTGCTGGCGGTGCTGCGGGCGGCGGCCGTCGGGGTCCCGGTGAGCGCACGGTCGACCGAGGCCGAGCTCGCCCACCTGGCCGAAGACTCGGGGGCGACGCTCCTCATCACCGAGGCGCGGCACGCCGAGGTGGCGGAACGACTGCGGCCGGGCCTGCGGGTGCTCTTCGTCGAGGACCCGCCGGCGCCGGACGGACCGCCGCGGGACGACCTCGGGCTCGACGAGCCGGCTTGGCTGCTCTACACCTCCGGCACCACCGGCCGCCCGAAAGGCGTTCTCCTCTCGCAGCGGGCGATGCTGTGGTCGACCGCCGCCTGCTACGTGCCCGTGTTCGGGATCGAGGCCGGGGACACCGTGGTGTGGCCGCTGCCGACCCATCACGCCTACGCCCTGTCGCTCGCCTTCACCGCCACGATCGCGCTCGGCGCCCACACCCGCCTGGCCGACGGCTGCTCGCCGGAACTGCTCGCGGAGTATCCGGGCTGCGTGCTCGCGGGGGTGCCGGCCACCTACCTGCGGCTCCGCCAGGAGGCCGACGGCCCGGTGGTCGCCCCGAGGCTGTGCCTGACCGGCGGTGCGCCGTGCACGCCGTCGACCCGCGCCGCGGTCCGGGAGCTGTTCGGCCTGCCCCTCGCGGACGGCTACGGGAGCACCGAAACGGGCGGCAAGGTGGCCGTGGAGCGGCCCGGCGAACCGGGACTCGTCCCGGTGCCGGGCATGGACGTCCGGATCGACGCGGGGGAGGTGCTCGTCCGCGGCCCGGGATTGATGCTGGGCTACCACGGGCAGCCCGGGTCGCCGCTCGAGGACGGCTGGTACCGCACGGGCGACGCCGGCCGGCTCGAGGACGGCCGGCTGGTGCTGGCCGGCCGGGTCGACGACGTGATCGTCTGCGGCGGCCAGAACGTGCACCCGACCGAGATCGAGGCGGTGCTCGAAGAAGCGCCGTCGGTGCGGGACGTCCTCGTGACCGGCCGCCCCGACGACGTCGTCGGCGAAGTGCCGGTCGCGTTCGTCGTCGCCGGGCCGGACGGCTTCGACGCCGAGGAACTGCGCCGCCTCTGCCTCAGCCGGCTTTCGCTGCACAAGGTGCCGGTGGCCTACGTCGAAGTCGGCTCGATCCCGCGGACCGCGTCGGGCAAACCGAGGCGGAACGCCCTGAAGCAGCCCGATCTCGCCACGGTGGTGCGAGCCGAGCTGACGGCCCTCTGCGGGCACGACGGCGGCGACGGGTGGCGGGACCGGCCGTTCACCGATCTCGGGTTGTCCTCCCTGGCCGGCGTGCAGTTCCGGCACCGCATCACCGCGCTGACCGGCGTGCCCGTCCCGCACTCGCTGATCTACGACTTCCCCACGCCGGGCGCGGTGATCGCCGAGCTGACGCGGCTGGGCTCGGCTCCCCGCCAGGAGCCGACGCGGGCGGCTCCGGCGCCGTCCGGGGAACCGATCGCCGTCGTGGCGATGGCGTGCCGGTTCCCCGGCGGGGTGCGCTCGCCGGAGGACCTGTGGCGGCTCGTGGCGGACCGGGTGGACGCGACGGGGGAGTTCCCCGCCGACCGCGGCTGGGACGTGGCGGAGCTGTACGACCCGGATCCGGACCGGATCGGGCACTCGGTGACCCGCCGCGGCGGGTTCCTCGACGGGTTCGCGGACTTCGACGCCGGGATGTTCGGCATCTCCCCGCGGGAGGCCCTGGCGACCGACCCGCAGCAGCGGTTGCTGCTGGAGACGTCCTGGGAGGCGTTCGAGCGGGCCGGCTTCGACGTCTCGACGCTGCGTGGCAGCGACACGGGCGTGTTCGTCGGCGTGATGAACGAGGACTACGCGAGCCGGTTCACCACCCACCACGAACTCGAGGCGTGGCTGGGCATCGGCTCCTCGCACGCGGTGGCCTCGGGCCGGATCTCCTACACCTTCGGGCTCACCGGACCGGCCCTCACCGTCGACACGGCCTGCTCGTCGTCGCTGGTCGCCCTGCACCTGGCCGTGAAGGCGCTGCGCGACGGGGAGTGTTCGCTCGCCCTCGCCGGCGGGGCCACGGTGATGGCCACCCCGCGGACGTTCCTGGCCTTCAGCCGGCAGCGCGGCCTGTCCCCGGACGGCCGCTGCCGGTCCTACGCGGCGGGAGCGGACGGCACGGCGTGGTCGGAGGGCGCCGGCGTGATCCTGCTGGAACGGCTGTCCGACGCCCGCCGGAACGGGCACCCGGTGCTGGCCGTGCTGCGCGGCACCGCGGTGAACGCCGACGGCGCGTCGAACGGCCTGACCGCGCCCAGCGGACGCGCCCAGCAGGCGCTGATCGCGGCGGCGCTCGCGGACGCGGGGCTGACCGCGGCGGACGTCGACGCCGTCGAAGGGCACGGCACGGGAACCCCGCTGGGCGACCCGATCGAGGCGGACGCGCTGATGGCGGCGTACGGGCGGGGCCCGCGCCGGGCGCCGCTCCGGCTCGGCTCGGTGAAGTCGAACATCGGCCACACCCAGGCCGCCGCCGGGATCGCCGGCGTGATCAAGGTGGTGGCGGCGTTGGAGCACGAGCACCTGCCGCCGTCGCTGCACGCGGACGAGCCGAGCCCGCACGTCGACTGGTCGGCCGGCGGGGTGGAACTGCTGGCGGAGGGCCGGCCCTGGCCGCGGACCGACCGGGCCCGCCGGGCGGGCGTGTCGGCCTTCGGGATCGGCGGCACCAACGCGCACGTGATCGTCGAAGAGGCGCCGCCGCCGGATTCTTCGGCCCGCCGGCCGTTTCCCGCGGCGCCCTGGCTGCTCAGCGCCGCGGACGGGGACGCGCTCCGGCTCGTCGCCGCCGGGCTGGCCGAGGCCCCCGACACCGTCGACGTCGCCTACACCCTCGCCCGGCGGACGCCGCTCGCGCACCGCGTGCTGGTGCCCCCGGCGAACCGGGAGGCCCTGCGAGCGGTCGCCGACGGGCGCGTGCCCGGCCGGGCCGTCCGGAGCGGAACCCGGCTGGCCGTGGTGTTCGGCGGGCAGGGCGCGCAGCGGGCCGGGATGGGCCGGGAGCTGGCCGAGCGGTTCCCGGTGTTCGCCGATGCCTTCGAGGAGGCGTGCACAGCCCTGGGCGATGACGTGCGCGACGTCGCCTTCGCCGGCGGGGAAGCGCTGGACCGCACCGACCACGCCCAAGCCGCGCTGTTCGCCTTCGGCGTCGCGCAGTACCGGTTGTTCGAGTCGTGGGGCCTGCGCCCCGACGTCCTGCTGGGCCATTCGATCGGGGAGATCACCGCCGCGCACGTCGCCGGCGTGCTGTCGCTGGCGGACGCGGCGACGCTCGTGGCGGCGCGCGGCCGGCTCATGGCCGCGCTGCCCGGCGACGGGGTGATGATCGCCGTGGTGGCCGCCGAGGCGGACGTGGCTCCGCACGTGGGTGGCGCCGTCGCCATCGCCTCGGTCATCGGGCCGCGTGCGGTCGTGCTCTCCGGGGAGAGGGCCGCGACGACGGCGCTCGCCGATCGCTTCGGCGGCGGGACGCTCCTGCGCGTCAGCCACGCCTTCCACTCCCCGCTGCTGGAGCCGATGCTCGACGAGTTCCACGAGGTCGCTGCCGGATTGCCGCACCACCGTCCCGCCCTCCCGCTCGTCTCGTGCGTGACCGGCGAACCGGTCGAGGAGATCGAGCCTGGCCACTGGCGCCGGCACGCTCGTTCGACGGTGCGCTTCGCCGACGCGCTCGACACGGCGGCCGCGCCCGGGCCGGCCATCGGCCTCGAGATCGGCCCGGCGCCGACGCTCGGCCGCCTGGCCGCCGACGTCCTGCCCATGACGGCGGCCAGGATGTCGGGCTTCGGCGCGCTGGCCGCGGCGGGCGCGGTGCACACGGCCGGCGTGCGGGTGGACTGGCCCGCGGTGTTCGCCGGTTCGGGCGCGCGGATCACGCCGTTGCCCACGTACCCGTTCAAGCGCACCCGGTACTGGCTGGACCAGCAGGCCCCGGAGCGGGCCGGCGGCGACCACGCGGTGCTCGGCCCGCCGCTGGAAGCGCCCGACTCGCCGCGGGTCGTGCACGGAGGCTCGCTCGGCCTCCGCAGCCACCGGTGGCTCGCCGACCACGTCGTCGGCGGATCCGTGCTGGTGCCGGGGACGGTGTTCACCGAGCTGGCCCTGCACGCGGGCGGCGCGGCCGTCGAGGAACTCGCGATCGAAGCCCCGCTGCGCCTGGACGAGGACGTCCACGTCCAGGTCGTCGTGGACGAGCCGAGGATCGACATCTACGCCCGCGCCCGCGACGACCGGCACTGGCGGAAGCACGCCGGGGGCAAGCTCCGCCCCCGCGGCCCGCTCCCGCCCGGCTGGCGCGGGCAGTGGCCGCCGGCCGGGGCCGCGGAAGCCGACGTCGCCGAGGCGTACCGCGCCCACGCCTACGGGCCCGCCTTCCGAGCGGTGCACCGGTTGTGGGTGCGCGACGAGGAGTTCTTCGCCGAGGTCGAGGTGCCGCCGGGCGTCGGCGGCCGGTTCGAGCTGCACCCGGTCCTGCTGGACGCGGCCGTGCACGCCACCGCCCTCGCCGAGGGGCCGGCGGCCGAGCGTCGGGTGCCGTTCCTCTGGAGCGGGGTCGAGGTCTACGCGCCCGGTGCCCGGCGGGCCAGGGTGCACGGCGTCCGCCTCGGCACCGGCGCGGTCCGCGTCACGCTGTACGACGAAGCGGGGAACCCGACGGCGGCGATCGCCTCGCTCACGACCCGCCCGATGGCGCCGCCCGACACGATGCTCTACCGTCCACAGTGGATCCCGAGCCCGCCCGCGGCAGCCACGGAACCGGTCCGCACCGTCGAAATCATCGGTGCTCCGGGCGACCTCCGCGCAGCGGCCGGCCAC
Organism: Amycolatopsis kentuckyensis; assembly: GCF_002155975.1. Taxonomy (GTDB): domain Bacteria; phylum Actinomycetota; class Actinomycetes; order Mycobacteriales; family Pseudonocardiaceae; genus Amycolatopsis; species Amycolatopsis kentuckyensis. The sequence goes on along the minus strand of NZ_MUMI01000062.1, from coordinate 3,255 downwards.
GCGCTCACCGTGCTGCAGGACTGGCAGGGCAGCGCCGACCGGCTGCTCCTGGTCACCCGCAACGCCACCGGCCCCGACCCCGACCCGGCGGCCGCGGCGGCCTGGGGCCTGGGCTGCGCGGCCGCGGCGGAACACCCGGGCCGGATCAGCCTGGTCGACCTCGAACCGGAGTTCCCGGTGACGCGCGCGGCCGACCTGGCAGGCGGCAGCGCGGAGCCGCAGATCGCCATCCGCGACGGAGTGCCGCACGTCCTGCGGATCACCCGCGCGGCCCCGGCACCGGCGCGCCCGATCGACCCGGCCGGGACGGTGCTGATCACCGGTGGGACGGGAGCGCTCGGAGCGCTGCTGGCCCGGCATCTGGTGACGGCGCACGACATCCGCCACCTCCTGCTGGTGAGCCGACGAGGCCCGGCGGCCCCCGGAGCTCCGGAACTGCTCGCGTCGCTGCGAGAACTCGGCGCGGACGTGCGGATCGTCGCGGCCGACGTCGCGGACCGGGCGACAGTCTCGCGCCTGGTCACCGGCTGCGACCCACCGCTGACGGCGGTGATCCACAGCGCGGCCGTGGTCGACGACGGCGTGCTGGCGGCCCAGACGCCGGAGCGCTTGGACGTGGTGCTGCGCCCCAAAGCGGACGCGGCGCTGGTCCTCGACGAGCTGACCCGGGACCTGCCGCTGACGGCGTTCATCCTGTTTTCCTCGGTGGCCGGCGTGTTCGGCAAGGCGGGCCAGGCCAACTACGCGGCGGCGAACCGGGTCCTGGACGCGCTGGCCTCCCGCCGCCGGGCGGCCGGCCACCCCGCGTTGTCCTTGGCATGGGGCCTGTGGGACCTGGGCACCGGCCTCGGCGATCGCATCTCGGCCACAGCCCGGCGGCGGATGAACGCCTCCGGCGTCGAGGGCCTGACGGCCGAGCAGGGCCTGGCCCTGTTCGACGCGGCGTTGGGCTCGCCCGAGCCGGTCCTGGTCCCGGTCCGCTTCGACCCGTCGGCGTCGATGGCCCCGCCGACCGGCGCTGCGGCCGCCCGCCTGCCATCGGTGCGGCCCGGCTGGCCGCCGAACCCACCCGAGCCGGAGCTACGAGAGCTGCTGCGCGCGGAGGTCGCGGCGGTCCTGGGCCACCCGGACCCAACGGTGATCGCCGACGACCGCCCATTCCCGGAGCTCGGCTTCGATTCGCTGACGGTGATCGAGCTGCGCACCCGCCTCACGGAGGTGTCGGGCCTCGACTTGCCGGCGACGGTCGTCTTCGACCGGCCCACCGTGGCGGAGCTGGCCCGGTACCTCTCGGGCCGCCTGACGGCGCGTCAGAAGTCCGCCGTCCGTCCCCCGATCCCGGTCGGTGCCAGGCCCGTGCCGGAAGCCTGAGCCACCCCGAGTATTCGGTGGAGTCACTGCCGATCAGGCGCAGGACGACGTTGCTGAACAGCAGGTTCCAGAAGGGGATCCCGGTCCGGTCCGCTCGCGTCGCGTAGGCGGCGATCACCGCGCCGTTCGCGACCACGGCGTTGTCCAGGTCGGCGTTGTCGGACAGGGAGACCTCGACGACCCGGTACACGCCCTCGGGCGCGTACGCGCGGATGGCCGCCGCCGGGTCCTGCTGGTCCAGCGCCACGGCGTCGGCCACGACCGCCGGGTCGACCTGGGCGAGGTCCGCACCGCGCCGGACCGTGCCGAGCACCCTCGCCCCACCCCAGCAAGCGAGCTGAGCGGCCAGGGAGCCGACCCCGCCGAGGACGGCCTTGCACCAGCACGAGCTTGCCCTCCACCGGGACGTCGGCGAACACGGCGCGGTGGGCGGTGATGCCGGGGATGCCCAGGGCCGCGCCGAGCTCGTCGCCGAGGTGGCCGGGCAGCGGGACGGCCAGACCGGCGTACCTCCACCCCCTCGCCCACGGCGTCGACGACCCCGGCGGCGTCGCTGTGCGGGATCACGCGAGGGAAGGGCATCGACGAGCCGAGCCAGCCGCGCCGCTTCTTGGTGTCGCCGGGATTGACCCCGGAGACGGTGACGCGAACACGGACCTCTTCCGGGCCGGGGGTGGGGTCGGCCAGCTCGCCGACACACAGCACGTCGGCGGCGGGGCCTTGGCGGTCGTACCAGGACGCAAGCATGGGGCGGCTACTTTCGGGGTCGATCAGCTGACGGGTCGCGGGCGGTCAGCAGCATGCCGCGTCGGTAGGGTCGCCCTCGTAGAAGAAGCTCGCCGGTGCCTCCAGGAACTCCAGGCGCCGCCGCAGCACCGCGTGCTGTTCGTCGACGTCCGGCAGCAGGGACAGGAACGCCAAGATCGTGAAGAACCGCGTGAAGTCGCTGATCTCATGGTCAGCCGGCGCGCGAAGCCGCCTGAGCAGCTCGGCGCGGCCGGCGGCGGTGACGTTCAGCAGGTAGCGGGCCGCACCTCCCGCGGGGTCCGCGCGCCGCTTCAACAGGCCCGCCGCGGCAAGACGCTTGATCGCCGGGTACAGGCTCCCGTCGCTCACCGGCCGGGTGTAGCCCATCAGCCCCGAGACGCGGCGGCGCAGTTCGTGTCCGGGCAACGGCCGCTCGGCCAGGAAGCCGAGGATCGCGAGCAAGTGCAGGAAGAGAGGCGGACGGACATGTCGCCGCAGTCCACCGAATCCGTGCCCCGGATGCCGAGTTTCACGCGCCAAGCCACCCGCAACCGTTGCGGGGGCCCGGGGGCTACCTGGAGCTGATCGCGATGATGCGCGCCGGCTTCCCGGATGTCCGGTGGACGCTGGAAGAGACCGTCACCGAGGGGAACACGGTGGCCGCCCGGTTCACCATGCGCGGGACGCACCGAGGCGAGTTCTTCGGAGTCCCGGCCAGCGGGAGGACGATCTCGGTCCAGGCCATGAACTTCTACTACCTGTCGGACGGAAAGATCATCAAGGAGCGGGGCCAGCCCGACCGTTGCGGGTGTGTCACGGCAGAGTCGACGACGTCTCCGACGTGCTGAACGAGCTCGACAACGTCGTCTTAGATCGGCAAGCAGGCCGGGCGCGCTGTTCCAGCGTGTCTGCCCAGCCGTCGAGGCTGCTGATGGCAACGCTGATCTGTTGCGTGTCGATCGACGTCACTGTCGGCCAGCCCGGGCGGAGCGGAGGTGGGCGTCGCAGCTGGTCGCGGGGCCGGCTGGATTCGCCGCACGAGCTCGGCAGCTCTGTCCCTGCCGGACGTGGTGTGGTTGAGCGGCCAGTCGGGCCGCGCGGAACATCGCTGCCAGGACCGCGCGGCCGACCGGGCAG
>NZ_MUMI01000619.1 GCF_002155975.1 Amycolatopsis kentuckyensis | reverse complement strand
CCCGGCCGGCCGGGTCGTCCAGTGCGTGCTCGGCGAGGCGGCGGGCGACGTCCCGGACGTCGACCGGCTGGAACGAGATCCGCGGCACCGGCACGACCGGCAGCCGGGACGCGCCGGCGAGCAGGGCGCGGACCAGACCGTGGAACTGGGTCGCCCGCTGGATCGTGTACGGCAGACCCGAGGCCGCGAACAGCTGCTCGGTCTCGTGTTTGGCCCGGTAGTAGCCGAGCGGGACCCGGTCGACGCCGACGATCGAGACGTAGACCAGGTGCGGGCCGCCCGCCCACCGCGCCGCCTCGATCAGCGTGCGCGCGAGCTGCGTCTCCCGGCCGAGGTAGTCGGTGGCACAGTGGACGACCACGTCCACCCCGGCGACGGCACTGTCGACGCCGCGACCGGTCCGCAGGTCGCCGCGGACGACGTCCGGCGTGGCCCGCCTGCTGAGCACGCGGACCTCCTCGCCCGCCGCCCGCAGCCGCGCCACGACCGCCGAGCCGAGCTGCCCGGTACCGCCGGTGACCAGGATCCGCACGTCGACCACCTCCGGCGTCATCCTGGCACGACGGTGCCCGCCGGGAAACGGTTTCCGGCGGGCACCACGCGCTCCGGTCAGTTGCGGACGATGGTGAACGTGGTCGTCCGGTTGCGGATGTCCTCGTCGTTGTCGCTCAGCGTCAACCCGGTGAAGGTCGCCGAGCCGACGGCCGGGCCCTGGCCCGGTTCCGGCAGCTCGTTGGCCCAGATCCCGATCCCGGACTTGGCGTCGAAGGCGTCCCCGCTGCGGTGGGCGCCGGTGATCGACACGTTCGTCAGCACGGTGTCCTCGACCGGGTGCTCCGGACCGCCGTTGTACTTGGTCTGGAACATGATGCCGCTGTAGGTCGGGCTCTGGATGTCCACATCGGACACCCGGATGCCGCGGAACTCCTTGGACGCGGAGAACAGCCAGATCGCCGGGAACGTCTGCTGGCCCCAGAAGTGGCCGCCGTCCCGGACCAGGGAGGCGTTCTGGACCGTCGTCGGCTGCGGCCCGAACCCGAGGAACGGGTAGCCGAAGTCCAGCGAGCTGATCGTGATCGCCGAGTACGTCAGCGTGTCCGCGATGTAGAGGTTCCGGAAGGTGTTGTTGTACCCGCCGTACACCGCCAGCCCGGCCGCGCGCCACGGGGTGAGCGCGGTCAGGTTCTCGAACACGTTGTCGTACTGGTTGCCCGGGTTGAGGTCCGTGGCGGCGAACAGCGCGAAGCTGTCGTCCCCGGTGGACCGGGCCTCGATGTTCGTGACGTGGTTGCCGGTGCTCCCGTTCGTCAGGTTGACGCCGTCGGCGAAGGTGTCGCGGATCCGGGAGTTCTTGATCGTGGTGTTGTCCACGTTGGTGCCCCAGACCATGACCACCTGGTGCTCGACCCAGATGTTGTCGATCGTCAGGTTCGCGACGTTGGTCAGGTTGAACACCTTGCCCGGGCCGTCGATGCGCGAGGTGTAGTTGCCGAACACGGCGAACCCGCCGAAGGTCGAGCCGTTCGCGCCGGCCTGGACGTCGATGCCGATGTCGGTGTTCTCCTGCCCGGCGGGTGCGGAGAACCTGGTGAACCACGGCCCGGCGCCGGTGACCGTGACGGCCTTGCCGTAGACGTTGAGCTTGCTCGACAGCGGGTAGTTCCCGGCCGGCAGGTAGACGCCGGTGAGGGTGCTGTCCTGCCGGACCTTGTCGAGAGCGCTTTGCACGTCCTGCTGGGTGAACCCGGTGGGCACCGCGAAGTGCGCCGGGTCGGGGTTGGCGACCGCGGTCGCCTGCTCGAAGTTGACGAAGTCGATCGCGTAGTTCGTGGTGTTCGCCGCGTCCTTCTGCAGCTTGATCCGGCTGCCCGCGGGCACGGTGGTGCCGAGCAGCGCGCTCGCCTCGTCGTAGATGTGCCGCGGGCCGGCGCCCGGCGAGTTGCCCGGGCCGGTTTCGGCGCCGTAGAGCCACGCGTAGTGCGAGGTCAGGTCGATGGCCTTGAGGAAGGTGCCGTCGACGTAGACGTTCAGCGTCGTGTTGATGCCGCCACCGCCCGCGGAGTCCGGGATGGAGAACCGGGTGACGAGCGTGTTGGTCGCCGCGCGGGTGGTGAACTCCACCGAGGAACCGGTCGAGTTCAGCGTCACCGCCCTGCGGCCCGACGCCTCACCCGCGAGGTCGCCGATCGTGCGGTTCGGGCCGACCACGGCCGCCCCGCCCGCGAGCACGCCGTCTTCGGCTTCGTACATGTCGTAGGGCATGTTCGCGCCGCGGCCGACGAAGAGCGCCTGCGTGCTGGTGTTGTTGCCCTGCTTCACCGGCAGCTCGTTGGCGTCGTTCGCGACGACGGTCTTCACCGTGTACCGGCCGTTGGCCGCGGTCCAGGTGCCGACGGTGACCGGCGCGGCGGTCGCGCCCGCCGCGATGGCCCCGCTGTAGGTGCCGGTCAGCGTCTTGACGACCGCGCCGTTCTGGTCGGCGATCGTCACCGTGACGCCGTGGGCGCCGCCCGCGGACGCGATCGTGCCCTGGTTGCGCAGGGTCGTGGTGAAGGTGACGCTGTTGCCCGCGGACGGGTTGTTCGGCGACCACGCCGTGGCCGCGACGAGGTCGGAGCTCTGCACCGGGCTGACGACCAGCGCCGTGGAGCTCGTGTAGGAGTTGTCGGCCTCGTTCTGCTCGATCACGGCGTTGGCCTCGTCGACCTTGGCCGTGAGCTGGTAGCTGCCCGCGTCACGGGTGCCGATGTTCGCCGACACCGTCGCCGACGCACCGGCGGCCAGCGGGCCGACGTTCGCCGTGCCGACCTTGGCCGTCCCCAGGTAGAGGTTGACGTTCGTCGCGCCGGAGGCCGCCGTCCCGGCGTTGCGGACGGTCACCGCAGCGGTGATCGCGTCGGTCTCCACCGGGTTCTGCGGCGACCACGACACGCCCGAGATCGTCAGGTCGGGGTTGGGCGCGGGGACGCCGAAGACCTGGAACTCGGCGGCCTGCCCGCCGCCCGCGCCGGAGTTGGCGGTGACGCGCAGGCGGACGTCGGCGGCGCGGCCGCCGA
>NZ_MUMI01000618.1 GCF_002155975.1 Amycolatopsis kentuckyensis | reverse complement strand
CAGGGCGATGCTGCCCTGCGCGCGGGCCAGCTCCGCCGCCGCGCGCAGCCGGGGGACCGGATCGGCGTCGTGGCGCGCCCGCAGGCGCAGGACCTCCGGCAGCCACCAGCGGTCGTCCCGGGCCTCGCCGGCCGCCAGCGCCGCGTCCAGCGTTGCCCGGGCCGCGTCCGGCGCCGACAGCTCCGCGACCAGCGACAACCAGTACGGCATCCGCGCGAACGCCCCCTCGGCCTTGAGGTTCGCGACACCCTGCTGCGCCGCCGCCAGGCCGGCCGCGCCGCCGTGGGCCCAGCCGCCCAGCAGCAGCGCCCACTCGCGGTAGTACGCGAAGCCGTACCGGTCGCACAGGGCCCGGAGCTCGGTCACCGCGGCCTCCAGCGCCTTCCGGTCGCGGCGCATCTGGTGGGTGATGCCCGCGTACGCCAGCGCGATGGCCAGGCTGTACGGGTGCTCGATCCGCCGGGCGAGCGCGATCGCCTCGGCACCGGACGCCACGGCCGCGTCCTCGTCGCCGAGCAGCCAGTGGGCGTGCGCCGCCCAGGCCGGGCCGTGGACGTCCGGGCGGGTGCCGATCGGCCACGACGACGCGCCGCGGGTGCGTTCGGCGCCCAGCTCGAAGTGCCGCAGCGCCCCGGCCGGGTCGTGCCCGAGGCTCAGCGACGAGCCCGCGACGATGAAGTGCGCCGAACCGCCCTGCTCGGCGCTCGTGCCCGGCGCGAGCAACCCGAGGGCGCGCTCGGCCGCCTCGTGGGCCTGGACCGTCCGGCCCTGGACGAACCGCGACGACCACAGCTCCAGCAGCGCGGTGAGCGCGGCCTCCTCGTCCCCCAGCGACTCCGCCAGCGCGAGCGAACGCTCCAGCGTGCGCTGCAGCTCGGGGGACGAGTAGCCCTGGTGGGCGTTGAGCGGCCCGGCGAGCGCTTCGAGGACGGCCAGCTCGTCCCGGTCGCGGTTGCCGCTCGCCGGCCGGGCGCGGACGAGCGCCAGCGCCTCCCGCAGCAGCCGGATCGCTTCGGCGTGGGCGAACGTGCCCGCGGCGACGGCCGCCGCCCGCCGGTAGTGCGCGACCGCGCGGTCCGGGCGGCCGCCGCGGGCGTACTGCTCGGCCAGCTGCGCCGCCACGGCGTCGGTGTCCCCGGCGTGCAGCAGCTCCAGGCCCTGGGCCAGCCGCCGGTGCAGCAGCCACCGCCGCGGCGGGCTGACCTGCTGGTAGGCGGTCTCGCGCAGCAGGTCGTGGGTGAAGTCGTAAGCGCCGCCGAACTCGCGCACGATCCGGCGCCGCCACAGCTCGTCGACGGCGTCGACGACGGTGTCCGCGTCGAGGTCGCTCGCCTCGGTGAGCAGCTCGAGGGTGACGTCCCGGCCGGCCGCGGCGGCGAGCCCGGCGATCTCACGGGCGGCCGGGCCCGGCTGCTCGAGCCGCGTCCGTAGCACGGCGGCCAGCCCCTCGGCCGGCGGGGAATCGTGCGCCCGCAAGGCTTCGACGACGTAGAGCGGATAACCGCCGGTGGCCGCGTGCAGCAGTTCACGATCCGAAGTGGACAGTGGACGGCCGGCGACCGCCTCGCCGAGGCGAGCGGTGCCGGCGGCGTCGAACGGGCGCAGCGGCAGCTCGGTCAGCCTCCCGTCGTCGCGCAGCTGGGCCGTCCAGGCCGCGACGCCCGGGCCGGGGTCGCCGTCGCGCAGGGTCGCGGCGACCAGCAGCGGCGCCTCCGGCAGCAGGCCGAGGCAGAAGGTGACGAACGCGCCCGTCTCTTCGTCGCACCACTGCGCGTTGTCGAGCACCAGCAGCACGGGCCGCCCGCCGGCGGTGAGCGCCCGGGCCAGCCCTTCGAAGAACCGCAGGCGCTGCCACGCGTCGACGGTCGGGTGCCCGCCGCCGGCCGTCCGCGTGGCCGGCAGCAACCGGTCGACTTCCGCGCGCCACACCGGGGCCAGCGACGTCGCCGCCCGCTGCACGGCCGGCGTGCGCAGCCAGTCGGCCACCGGCGCCAGCGCGAGCCGCCCCGGCGAGGCGAAGCACCGGCCGGCGGCCACGAGCGCGCCCTCGGCGCGCGCGAGCCCGGCCAGCTCGGCCACCAGCCGGGTCTTGCCGACGCCGGCGTCGCCGTGCACCAGGACGAACCCGGCGCGGCCCGCCGCGGCCGTCCGCCAGAGCTCGCCGAGGCGGGCCAGCTCCGCGGCGCGGCCGACGAGCCCGGGCGCGGCCGCCCGCCGGAGCTCGGGGTCCGGCCGGGCCAGCAGCCGCCGCAGTGCCGCGCGGGTCGGCTCGGCCGGGACGAGGCCGAGTTCGCGTTCGAGCACCGACGCGCACCGGTGGTAGGTGCTCACCGCGCCGGCCCGGTCGCCGGCCTCGGCCTGCAGCGCCATCAGCGTCCGGTAGCCCGTCTCTTCGAGCGGCCGCAGCGCGATCCGGCGGCGGGCCGCGGCGAGCGCGGCGGTGGGATCGCCCGAAGGGGTCCGGCAGAGCAGGTCGCACAGCTCGACGCACTGGCGTTCGAGCTCGGCGCGGGCCGCCAGGACCCAGTCGTCGGCCAGGCCGGGCAGCAGCTCACCGCGGTAGGCCGCGAGCGCGGCCCGCGCGTGGCCGGCGGCCGCGCCGGGATCCTCGGCGGCGAGGGCGGCCCGGTGCGCGACGGCGAACTCCCGCACGTCCACCCGGCTCGACGGGGTGTCCCGCCAGCACAGGTCCTGCCCGGTGACGCTCAGCGAGGCCGGGTCGCCCAGCACCCGCCGCAGCTGGTGCAGCTCGCGGCGGAGGTTGGTGAGCGCCTGCGCGTCGGTGGAGTCCGGCCAGAACAGCCCGGCGAGCAGCCGCCGCGGCTGTGCTCGGCCGGCGTGCACGACGAGGTGCGCGACGAGCGCGACCGAGCGCGGCGACCGCGTCAGCACGGCGCCGGTTTCGTCGTCGGCGATCACCTGCTCGCCCAGCAGTGCGACGCGCAGCACCGGAACACGCTAACCCGGCGAGCCGTTCGCGCGCGGATCTTCACCGGGAGGGGGTTGCGCCCGGCCCGCCGGGTGCGCAGGCTCGACGTCGTGAGCGAGCACGAGTACGACCTCATCGTCATCGGTTCGGGCCCCGGCGGGCAGAAGGCCGCGATCGCCGCGGCGAAGCTCGGCAAGAAGGTGGCGGTCGTCGACCGGCACGACATGGTCGGCGGGGTGTGCGTCAACACCGGCACCATCCCGTCCAAGACCCTGCGGGAAGCCGTGCTCTACCTGACCGGCATGAACCAGCGCGAGCTCTACGGCGCCAGCTACCGCGTCAAACAGGACATCACCATCGCCGACCTGCTCGCGCGCACCCAGCACGTCGTCGGGCGGGAGGTCCAGGTCGTGCGCGCGCAGCTGATGCGCAACCACATCGACCTGATCGACGGCACCGGCTCCTTCGCCGACCCGAACACCGTCCTGGTCGAAGGCCGCCACCGCGGCGACCGGCGGACCCTGTCGGCCGCCCACATCGTGATCGCCACCGGCACCCGCCCCGCGCGGCCCAAGCAGGTCGACTTCGACGCCGCCCGCGTGCTCGACTCCGACGAGATCCTGCGGCTCGAGCAGATCCCGTCGTCGCTGGTCGTGGTGGGCGCCGGGGTGATCGGGATCGAGTACGCGTCGATGTTCGCCGCGCTCGGCTCGCGGGTCACCGTCGTCGAGCAGCGCGACCACATGCTCGACTTCTGCGACCCGGAGATCGTCGAGTCGCTCAAGTTCCAGCTGCGCGACCTCGGCGTCACCTTCCGCTTCGGCGAGAAGGTCGCGGACGTGGCGGTGTCCGACCACGCGACGATCACGACGCTGGTCAGCGGCAAGCGCATCCCGGCCGACGGCGTCATGTACTCCGCCGGCCGCCAGGGCATGACCGGCGAGCTCAACCTGGCGGCGGCGGGCCTGACCGCGGACGAGCGCGGCCGCCTGGTGGTCGACGAGAGCTACCGCACGGCCGTGCCGCACATCTACGCGGTCGGCGACGTGATCGGCTTCCCGGCCCTGGCGGCGACGTCGATGGACCAGGGCAGGCTCGCGGCGTACCACGCGTTCGGCGAGCCGGCGCACGAGCTCGGCGCGCTGCAGCCGATCGGCATCTACACGATCCCCGAGATCTCGTACGTCGGCGCGACCGAAGCCCAGCTGACGTCGTCGTCGGTGCCGTACGAGGTCGGCATCGCCCGCTACCGGGAGCTGGCGCGCGGCCAGATCACCGGCGACAGCTACGGCATGCTGAAGCTGCTGGTGTCGACTACGGACCGCAAGCTCCTCGGTGTCCACGTGTTCGGCACCGGCGCGACCGACCTCGTCCACATCGGACAGGCGGTGATGGGCTGCGGCGGCACGGTCGACTACCTGGTGGACGCGGTGTTCAACTACCCGACCCTGTCGGAGGCGTACAAGGTGGCGGCCTTGGACGCGACCAACAAGATCCGGGCGCTGGAGCGCTTCTCGTGATGCCTCACCGCACCTGGGCGTTGGCGCTGAGGTAGCTCCACCCGGCGCCGCAGGCCACGGTGGAACGGTAGGGATCACCCTGCACCCGCCACGGGCCGTAGAAGTTGGAGTAGTCGAAGCTGCCGCTGGGCGTCAGGTACCGGCAGTAGGCCACGGCCCGGAACTGCGTGCCGGAAGCGGACGCGTAGCAGTAGGCCGTCGCCCCGTTGCCGGACTGGGAGGCGGTGCAGTACGCGGGCGCCGCGGCCGCGGGTGCGGCCACGGCGACGGACAGCCCGGCGGCCGTCAGCGTCGCGGCGAGCACGATCTTCGCGGTTCGAGAAGTCATCGGTTCCTGCCTTCCGTGTCGCGGATGGGTCCACGACGCCCACGCGGGCCGGGAGAAGCCGGTTGAGGGGCCGGCCGGAACGCCACCCGGTCGGCCCAGCACCGTCCCATCCGTCCCACGAACACCACCGGCACCACGTGATCCGCTTGCCCCGAACCGGTTTGACACTCGTCTAGAACATATGTTCGACTGGCGCCGTGCGATGGGATCGGCAGCGGACAGGGGAGGGTGAACCGGCACTGCCCGGGCTCGAGGGCCTGGTGCGATCGGTGCGGTCACCGGAATTCGACGGCGTCACCTTTCACGAGGTGCACGCCCGGTCGGTGCTGAACAAGGTGCCCGCCGGCTCCGGCGTGCCCTTCGGCTGGACCGTCAACCCCTACCGCGGCTGCTCGCACGCCTGCACCTACTGCCTCGAAGGCGGCACCCGGATCCTGATGGCCGACGGCCGGACGAAGGCGTTGTCGGACTTGAAGGTCGGCGACGAGATCTACGGCACCCGTGGCCACGGCGCGTCCCGGCGGCTGGTGCCGACCCGCGTCGAAGCCCACTGGACCACCTTGCGCGCCGCCTACCGGGTGACCCTCGAAGATGGCACCCGGCTCGTCGCCGGCGGTGATCACCGGTTCCTCACGAGCAAGGGCTGGAAGCACGTCACCGGCAGCAAGTTCGGCGCCGCGCAGCGGCCGCACCTGGAGCCCGGCACCGAGCTGATCGGCGTCGGCCGGTTCGCGCCGACGCCGGACGAGACGCTCGGCTACCGGGCCGGCTACCTCTGCGGGATGCTGCGCTCCGGCGGGTTCGCCGCCGAGCCGGACGCCGCCGCCCGCGCGCTGCGCTACCTGCCGGACTTCGGCGCGTCGGTCGGTTTTCTCAAGGTACCGCCGGATCCGGACGCCCACTGGCAGCGCGGGTTCCTCGCCGGCGTCTTCGACATCGCGGGCGACTACGGCCGCGGCGTCCTCGCGGTGGCGCACGACGAGCCCGAGATCGCCGACGCCTTCATCGCCGCGCTCGACCGGTTCGGCTTCACCCACCAGCTGGACGAGGTGCCGAAGTTCCCGACGCGCCAGGAGATCCGGCTGCTCGGCGGGGTCGGCGAGGTGCTCCGGTTCTTCCACGTCGGCAACCCGGCCGTGACGTGGAAGCGATCCCTCGAAGGCGCGGTGATCGGCGCGAGCCGCCGCCGGGTGGAGGCGATCGAGCCGCTGGGCCTGCAGCTGCCGCTGTTCGACATCACCACCGGCACCGGCGACTTCGTGGCCGACGGCATGGTGTCCCACAACTGCTTCGCCCGGAACACCCACACCTACCTCGACTTCGACGCCGGCCGCGACTTCGACACCCAGGTGGTCGTCAAGATCAACGCTCCGCAGGTGCTGGCCGCGCAGCTGAAGAAGCCGTCGTGGCGGCGCGAGCACGTCGCCATGGGCACCAACACCGACCCCTACCAGCGCGCCGAGGGCCGCTACCGGCTGATGCCCGGCATCATCACGGCCCTGGCGCGCTCCGGCACGCCGCTGTCGGTGCTGACCAAGGGCACGGTGCTGGCCCGGGACCTGCCGCTGCTGCGGGACGTCGCCCGGGACGTGCCGGTCGGGCTCGCGGTGTCGATCGCCCTGCTCGACGAAGAGCTGCAGCACCGCCTCGAACCCGGCACGCCGAGCCCGCGGGCACGCCTGGAGCTGGTGCGCAAGGCGCGCGAGGCCGGGCTGCCGTGCTCGGTGCTGGTGGCACCGGTGCTCCCGTGGCTGACCGACTCCGAAGAGGCACTGGACGCGCTGTTCGCCCAGCTCGCCGACGTCGGCGCGACGAGCGTGACGGCGTTCGCGCTGCACCTGCGGCCCGGGGCGCGCGAGTGGTTCGGCCGCTGGCTGGCGGGCACGCACCCGGAGCTGGTCCCGCGGTACCGCGAGCTGTACGCGCGGGGGAGTTACGTGCGGAAGGCCTACCGCGAGGGGCTCGCGGCGCGGGTCGGGCCGCTGCTGCGGCGGCACGGCCTGGACCGCAAGTCCGGCTTCGACGCGCGGGGTCCCGAGCTGCCGGCGGCCCAGGCCGCGCCCGCGGAGCAGCTGCGCCTGCTCTGATGGTCCTTTTCGGACCAACTGGGTGACTCACTGGGCCGTTCGGGGGCGGTGTCTTCGGTTTACGGCAAAATGTCCGATCGTGTCGTTGTCGGCCCGCCTCACCGGCGCCTAACGTCGAAGGGATCGATCCCGGAAGGAGCCGGACGATGACGACCTCGCAGACCGAGCGTGTCGCGGCCGCCCGGCTCGCCTGGGCCGCCCTGAAGCTGACCCGGGCCGGCCGGCACCCGGTGGGCGTCGACCGGCTCGCCGCCACCGTCGGCGTCGCCCCGGCCGAGGCCCGCCGGCTGGTCGAGCTGATCGGGTTCACCCTGCACCGCGACCTCGTCTCGACCGGCCCGG
>NZ_MUMI01000617.1 GCF_002155975.1 Amycolatopsis kentuckyensis | reverse complement strand
AAGGCGCGTGGGCCTTCGCGAACCTCGGCGTACTGCTGGCGCTGGCGCTGGGCTTCCTGGTGACGTTGCTGACGCGGCGGCGGGTCCGCGAACAGGAGGCGGCGTGAAGAGGATCCTGGCGGTCATCGACCTGCAGAACGTGTTCGCCGACCCGGCGAGCCCGTGGTTCACCCCACGCTTCGCCGAGGTGGTCCCCCGAATCCGCCAACTGGTGACGGCGTTCGGCAACGACGTCGTGTTCACCCGGTTCGTCGCGCCTTCCCGCCCGGAAGGAGCGTGGCGCCGGTACTATGAGCAGTGGCCGTTCGCGCTGCAGCCACCGGATTCGCCGCTGTACCAGGTGATCGGCGCATTCGAGCCGACGTCCACAGTGGACGCGACCACGTTCGGCAAGTGGAACGCCCGCATGGCCACCCGAGTCGGCGGCGCAGGCTTGGTGCTCGCGGGCGTCTCAACGGACTGCTGCGTGCTGTCGACGGCACTGGCAGCGGCGGACGCGGGTGTCGCGGTAACCGTGGTGTCCGACGCATGCGCGGGCGCGGACGACGAGAGCCACGCAAAGGCACTGGACATCCTGCGGCTGTACGCCCCGTTGGTGACGGTCGCCACAGTCGAGGAGGTGCTCAGCTAGGCTGGGCTCGGAGATCGCCCGATCGCCGCCGACGCGACGGCCAACGTGTTCGACCTGCTCGAGAGCAGGCGACCGGCTTCAACGACCACCGCAAGCTCCGGCTCCAGCCGATGACCCGCGAGGCGATCACCCAGGTCAGCGGCGGGGGCGAGTGGGAGCTGGGCCGACACGCGGATGGGCCCAGCTTGCCGAGCTACCGAACCTGGAGCACGTCAGGCTGAGAGAAAACCCCGGACCAGATCACCGAGCTGGCTCCTTTACGGCACCTGCCCGAGCTGCTGGGACCCGGCAGCGTGGCCGAGGCGTGGATACCAGCCACTCAAAGTGCAACTGCGCGAAGTAGATTCGAGCCGTGATCGACCACATCAGCATCGCCACCGAGGCCGGTTCCTTCGACGCCATCGCCGCCGGGCCCGAAGACGGGCGGCCCGTGCTGTTGCTGCACGGCTTTCCCGAAGCCGCGGTCGAGTGGGAGCACCAGGTGGCCACGCTCGGGGTGCTCGGGTTCCGGGCCGTCGCGCCGGATCAGCGGGGTTACTCGCCGGATGTGCGGCCGGAGCAGGCCGGGGACTACTCCATCGATCACCTCGTCGGGGACGTCGTCGCGATCGCGGACGCGCTCGGGTGGCCGACTTTCGACCTCGCCGGGCACGACTGGGGTGGGGCCGTTGCCTGGTGGACCGCCGATGCGCACCCCGGACGGCTTCGCAGCCTCGCCGTCGTCTCGACGCCGCACCCCGCCGCGCTCGCCGATGCCATGAAGACCGATGAGGACCAGCACCTGCGTACGCGCTACATGACCGAGTGGCGGCAGACCCGCGTCACCGAACGGCGGATGCTGGAGAACGACGCCCGCGCGCTGCGTGACATGTTCGATCGGCGCGTGTCGCCGACGAAGATCGACGACTACGTGCAGCGGCTGTCCGAGCCGGGCGCGCTCACCGCCGCCCTCAACTGGTACCGGGCCGGGCGGCCGGGCGGGAAGATCGGCAAGATCGCCGTGCCGACGCTGTACATCTGGAGCACCGAGGACGTCTCCTTCGGCTCCACCGCCGCGCTCGACACCGCCAACTGGGTCACCGGGCCCTACCGGTTCGAGATGCTCGAAGACGTCTCGCACTGGGCGCCCGAGGAGGCGCCGGAGGCCGTCACCTCGCTGCTCGTGGAGCACCTTCACGCGCGGTGACAGCGCGTCACCCCGCCGGGCGGACCGCGGGTAACCCACCCGCCTCGCGGTACGACCCGCGGCGGGCCGTCGTGTTCACTGGGGCACGTGGATACCGCGACCGAACCCGAGACCGAGCAGGTCGTCTTCGTCACCGAAGACGGCGTGCCCACCGGCGAGACCGGCCCGAAACTGGCCAGCCACCACGAACACACCCGGTTGCACCTGGCCTTCTCGTGCTACGTCCTGCGGCGCAGCGACAACGCCCTGCTCATCACCCAGCGCGCCCTCCACAAGAAGGTCTGGCCGGGGGTCTGGACCAACAGCGTCTGCGGCCACCCCGCCCCCGGCGAGGCGCTCGAGGACGCCGTCCGGCGCCGCGCGGACTACGAGCTCGGGCTGCCGTCACTGTCCGAGCTGCACTGCGTGCTGCCGAACTACCGCTACCGGACGCCGCCGTTCCAGGGGATCGTCGAGAACGAGTTCTGCCCGGTGTTCGCCGCGTGGGCCGACGCCGAGCCGGCGCCGAACCCGGAAGAGGTCGGCGACTGGCGCTGGGTCGCCTGGTCCGACTACACGGAGCTACTGAACGATGTGACGGCTAATGTGAGTTACTGGGCCAAGGACCAGTACGCACAGCTCAAGGGCATCGAGCCGTTCTCCGGACTCTGAGGCCAACACTCCGGAGAGTCACCATCGCAGTCCCGTTTGAGCGAAATTCATCTTCTTCCGCACCGGTACCTCAAGCGCGGCCGTCCCCTCGACGACAACCAAGGGGTGGTTGAGGTGGGGATGGTCGCCGAGGGCGAAGGCGCGCTGGGGCGGACGGCCGGCCCGCAGCCGCCGGACCTGCTCCGCCTGCACGAGGCCATCGCGAGCCTCTTCGCCACCCAGGGCGACTGGCGGCGCGCCTACCAGCACCTGCGGTCCGCTCTGGACATCGCCCGTGACGGAAGTCTCCGCGACGCGCTGACGTCGAGTTTCAATCGCCGGTACCTCGACGAGCGACTGTACGGACCGTTCACCGACCGCCCGCCGCTGGCGCTGGCGCTGATCGATCTCGACCGCTTCAAGAGCATCAACGACACGTACGGTCACCTCGTCGGCGACCGCGTCCTGCGCCGGGTCGCCGATCTCCTCCAGGAGAACCTCCCGCCGGACGGCTTCTGCGCGCGCTACGGCGGCGAGGAGTTCGTCCTGTGGCTGCCGGGGGTCGACGCCGGGCGGGCGGTGCGCGTCGTCGACGACGCCCGGCTGCGCGTCGCCCGTCATCCCTGGTCAGAACTCCAGCCCGGGCTGCGGGTGACCATCAGCGCCGGCCTGGCGCACGAGGCCGGGACGCCGGCGTCGCCGGAGCACCAGCTGCGCCGCGCGGACGGCTTGCTTTATGCCGCGAAACGCGCGGGCCGCAACAAAGTCGTCTATCACGACGCGCAAACGACACAGTTAATAACACACTCTGAGTAACGCAAAGGCCGCATTACTCCGTCCGCCGACAAGCGGTATCACCCGTTTGTCGACGCACACCGGCCGTTCGTCGACTCAAGGTGAAGAAAATTCCGGGAGGGTGTCGTCACGAACGGGGGGTATCCGTACGATAACGAAAACCGCCGGGGGAACGATCACCTCCTGCGGGGGAAGACGGCCAAATCGAAGTGACCCTTCGATCGCGCGAAAGGAGACCGAGTGCCGGACGAGCTCGACAGCCCGGGAACCGGTCGCCGTCTCGACGGTCCCGCGCGGCCCCGGCCCGGCCGGCGCCGGTCGATGGAGGACCAGGGCGGGATCAGCGTCTCCGACGTCGTCGCCAAGACCACCGGTGCCCGCCCGCTGCCGCCGCGCGAGCAGCAGGACCGCTCCGACCAGCCGGGACGCCGGGTTCGCGCCGCCGAACCACCGGCCCCGCCGCGCTCGTCGCAGGGCCGCGCGCCGAGGCCGGCCCAGGGTCCTGCCGAAGACCCAGTACCCACGGACGCCACTCGTCAACCGCGCACCCCGCGCCCCCGCCAGCCCCGCCGCACGACGGCCGCGGCCCCGCTGCCGGAAGCGCCGCTCCAGCGGCGCCCGCCGGCCGCGAACCCGGGCCCGCAGCAGACGTCGGCGCCGCAGCAGCCGCCCAGGCGCCCTCGCCGCCCGGGGGCCGAGGACGGGGCCGCGCCTCGGCGTGCCCCGCGCCCGGATCCGGCGGCGACTCCGGACAGCCCGGCTCCCCGCCGCGCCGCCGACGGCGCCGCGGGCCGACGCCCGGTGGATGCGGCTCCGCCGCGCTCCGCCGCGGACGGCCCGGCGCCTCGCCGCACGGCGGAAAACCCCGTACCCCGGCGCCCGGCCGACGCGGTCGCACCCATGCGCGCCACGCCGGACAGCCCGGCACCTCGCCGAACCGCCGGCGATGGTCCCGCGGGCCGCCGCCCCGCGGCTCCGGCGGACGCAGCCGCACGCGCGGC
>NZ_MUMI01000616.1 GCF_002155975.1 Amycolatopsis kentuckyensis | reverse complement strand
CGCCGCGGCGCTCAGCGGCCGGACCGACTCGCTCGTGAAGCTGCTGGCCGACGACGCGATCAGCATCGGCGACGGTGGCGGCGTGGTCCTCTCGGTGCGGCGGCCGGTCACCGGTGCGCTGCGGGTGGCGCGGTTCCTGCGCACCCTGTTCACGCCGAGCGAGGCCAAGTGGGAGATGGTCGGCGGCCGCCCCGACCTGTACGCCGCGGTCGCCAACGGCGTGCCCGCGCTGGTCATGGTGGTCGGCGACCGGATCGTCGGCGTGTTCACGCTGGACGTCACGGAGGACGGCGTCGCGGCCGTCCACGCCCAGGCGAACCCCGCCAAGCTCGCCCGCGCGACGCGTCACTGGGACACCGTCGAGCACGGGGAGCCATTCGCCGGCACCTGGTGACTCAGGTCACACCCGTCTCCTGTCAGGTTTCGCGCCGCTGTCCGGTTCAGGGAGCACACACCGACCGGACAGGAGCAAGACCATGAAGCACCGCATCGTCGTCCTCGGGGCCGGGTACGCCGGAGCCAACGCCGCCGGCCGGCTCGCCAAGCGGCTGCACCCCGCCGACACCGAGATCACCCTCGTCAACGCCGACGCCGAGTTCGTCGAGCGCGTCCGCATGCACCAGCTGGCGACCGGCCAGGACCTGAAGCCCCGCCCGTTGGCCGAGGTCTTCGCGGGCACCGGCGTGCAGGTGCGGATCGCCCGGGTCGCCGCCGTCGACGCCGAACGCAAGACCGTCGCCCTCTCCGGCGGCGACGAGCTCGCCTACGACACGCTCGTCTACGCCCTCGGCAGCACCGCCGCCGACAGCGGCGTTCCCGGCGTCGCCGAGCACGCCCACCACCTCGCCGGCAAGCAGTCCGCGCTGCGGCTGCGGGCCCGGCTGGCCGAGCTGCCCGCGGGCGGGACCGTGCTCGTCGTCGGCGGTGGCCTCACCGGCATCGAAGCCGTCACCGAAATCGCCGAAGCCCGCCCGGACCTCGAGGTCGCCCTCGCCGCCCGCGGCCGCCTCGG
>NZ_MUMI01000615.1 GCF_002155975.1 Amycolatopsis kentuckyensis | reverse complement strand
CCACCGCCCCGGCCAGGACCAGCAGCCTGCGGACGGCGACCGATGCGCCGCCCACCTCGCGAGCCCCGGTCACGTTGGCGAACCTCCACGGTGAGAACAGGCCTGGGACGTACCCTCCAACGCCTCACCCCACACCCCTGCTACGGGCCGTCCGGCGCTTCCACTCGGTCGGCCTAGCACTTCCGGCTCAGCTTGCCTCACCCGAGACTCCAGTCGGGCGAGCACGATCCACCAGGTGTCCCCGAAGGGATACCTCCGGCGCCGTCAGGCTTCCTGTGCTCGCCGCTGTCCCGAAAGCGCTCCCAGTGCCGCGACGCCGTGCTGGAGACCTTCGCGGAACGTCGCTCGCTGACCCGGGGTCAGGTCCGCCAAGAGCGCGCTCTCCAGCTCCGTGACCGCCGGCGCGCAGCCCGCGAGCAGCTCGCGGCCGGCGTCCGTGAGGCCCGCCAGCAGGACGCGCTTGTTGCCCGCCTTCGGGGTCCGCGCGATCAAGCCGCGCTTCTCCAGCGTCAGCACCATTTCGTGCATCGTCTGCGGCCGCAGGAACGACCGCCGCGCCAGTTGGGCCGAGGACAGCGCGCCGCTGGCCTCGAGGACGCTCAGCGCCGTGTACTGCAGCGTTGTCAGCCCGAGCGGCCGCAGGGCGTCGTCGAGCAGCGCCCTGATCACCAGCTCGAGCCGTTTGACCAGGTAGAGGGTCAACGGCGGGCCGGCGGGCTGCTCCTGGGCCGAGGTCGTCACGGCGCCCATCATGACACGCCCCCGCCGCTATGCTCCGATCATGGACCTCGGCCGGCAGACCCGCGTGCGGCAGGCGTTCGACACCTTCTTCGGGCCCGCGCAACCGCCGCCGGGAGACGCCGTCCTCGAGCTCTTCCACCGCACCGCGGAAACCGTGCCCGCGTACCGGAAGTTCCTGCGGGAGCACGGGATCGAGCCGGGGACCGTCAGGACCGTGCCGGATTTCCGGCAGCTGCCCCGCACCGACAAGGCCGGCTACCACCGGAAGTACCCGCTGCCCGAGCTGTGCCGCGGCGGCAGCTTCGCCGGGCTCGACATGATCGCCGTCTCCTCCGGCTCCAGCGGCCACCCCACGATCTGGCCGCGGGCCCTCGAAGACGAGCTGCACGTCGCCCGGCGGTTCGAAACCGTCCTGGTCGACGCCTTCGCCGCGGATCGGCGCAGCACCCTCGCCGTCGTCTGCTTCCCGCTCGGCACCTGGGTCGGCGGCCTGTTCACCACGGCCTGCGTGCGCCACCTCGCCGCGAAGGGCTGCCCGATCACCGTGGTGGCGCCGGGCAACAACAAGGCCGAGATCCTGCGCGTGCTGCCCGAGCTCGCGCCGCACTTCGACCAGGTCGTGCTGCTGGGCTACCCGCCGTTCGTCAAGGACGTCGTCGACACCGGCCTCGCCGAAGGCGTCGACTGGCCCGCGTACGCGATCAAGCTCGTGCTCGCCGGCGAGGTGTTCAGCGAGCAGTGGCGCGAGCTGGTGGCCGGGCGCGCCGGGATCGCCGACCCGGTCCGCGACATCGCGTCGCTCTACGGCACGGCCGACGCGGGCGTGCTCGGCACCGAAACCCCCGTTTCGGCGAGCATCCGCCGGTTCGTCGCCGGCCGCCCGGACCTGGCCCGCGAGGTCTTCGGCGACGCACGGCTGCCGACGCTCGTGCAGTACGACCCGGCGAGCCGCTTCTTCGAAGTCCAGGACGGCACGCTGCTCTTCACCGCGGACGGCGGGATCCCGCTCATCCGCTACCACATCGCCGACGACGGCGGGCTCCTGCCGCACGCCGAACTGCTCGCCTACTGCGCCCGGCACGGCTTCACCCCACCGCCCGGCCCCGAGCTGCCGTTCGTCTACGTGTTCGGCCGCTCGCTGTTCACGGTGTCGTTCTTCGGCGCGAACGTCTACCCCGAGAACGTCACCGTCGGCTTGGAGCAGCCCGGCATCAGCGACACGGTGACGGGCAAGTTCGTCATCGAGTCGGTCGAGGACGCCGACCGCGACCGCCGGCTGCGCGTCACGGTCGAGACGGCACCGGGCGCCACCGCCGACGCCGGCCGGATCGCCGAGGCGGTCCGCGAGCAGCTGCTGAGGCTCAACAGCGAGTTCGCGCACTACGTCCCGGCGGAGCGGCAGCTGCCGGACGTCGTCCTGCGCCCGGCGGGCGACCCCGAGTACTTCCCCGTCGGGGTGAAGCACCGCTACACGCGGCCGGGTTAGGGCCGGGCGAGCTTGCGGAACCGCTCGCGGCGCTCATCGGCCGAGGAGCCGTCGGCGATGTCGTCGTCGAACCACGAGCACAGCGCCGCCCACAGTTCGGCGCAGCTCGCGAAGTCCTCGATCGTGGACTGCTCGGTGAGCTCGGCGATGTCCGCCACCAGGTGGTCCAGGCGGCGGTCGCAGAGGCGGACGTACTCGCGGACGACGATGTTGGTGTCGAGGTTCGTCTTCGCGCGCGGGCCCGCCGCGCCGCGCAGCTGGGCATGCAGGGTTTCCTCGCAGAACAGCGGGAACCCGGAGATCGAACCCGGGTAGCCGGACTCGGCCGACCACTCGCGGAACGCGCAGATCGCCTGGTAGCGCGTGTACCAGTCCTGTTTCCCGGCCGCCAGGCGCGCCAGCTTCCGCCAGGCGTCGCGGTCGGCCGAACGCCAGCGGTCCAGGGTGCGGCCGTCCGGGGGCGGGCCCTCGTCGAGCGCGCGGACGCGCCAGAAGTGCGCCCGGCAGCCCGCGATCTCGGCGACGAGCCGGCGGACGTAGCCGACCTGTTCCCAGACGTGGGCGCGTTGCGGCCGCAGCGGCGCCGCGCGGTCCGGGGAGAACGTCACCATCTCGAACACGCGGAACAGCTCGTGGCCGCGCAGGGCCGCAAGGTCCGGGTCCTCGCCCATCACCCAGGAGCGGCGCTCCGGCAGCCGTCCGCTGTGGCTGATCGTCGCCGCGTGGTAGAGCTCGCGGACCGCGCGGCGGGCCACCTCGTCCCGGGCTTCGCCGAGCAGGCGCGGGTTGCGGGCACGGTCGCGCAGGTCGCGCTCGCCACGCGGGCCGACTTCGAGCATCGCGACCGCGTACACGCTCGCCGCGTTGTAGCACTCTTCCCACGACCGGCGGGGTCCGGCGGCTTCGACGGTCGCGTCGAGCGCATCCGGGGCCGGCGGCCAGCGCCGGTCCGGGCAGACGTCGGCGAGCCGGACGCGGCTGCCGGGGTAGGCCGGCTGGGGCTCGGGCACCGCGCCGGTGACCGGCTCGACGTCCGCCATCGCGCGCCGCAGCACCGACCAGACCAGGGACAGGTCGAGCGCGCGGTTCGTCAGCTGCTGCCAGCTGCGGCGCCAGCGCCGGCCGAACCGCCGGTAGTCCTCGATGAGCCGCTCGATCTCGTACTGCGACAGCGCGGCGAAGTACGACCGCATCTCCGCCGCGCGCTGGTTGTACTCGGCCAGCTGCTCCGGGGTCGCCTCGCTGACCAGCAGTTCCTCGACCGGCACGCGCAGCACGCGCCGGTGCAGCTCGAGCCGCTTCTCCCGCGGGATCGCGTACGGGCGCGTCCGGACGTCGAGGTCGACGTACCGGCGGAAGCGCAGCTCGATCGCCGCCCGCAGTTCGGCGCGGCGCTGCGCCCGCGCGTCGCCGGGGGCGCCCGCGGTGGTGCGCCGCACCCACCAGGATCCGGCCACGGAGTCGCCGTGGCCGAGCACGAGCGCGTGCCGGTAGCGGGCGATGAGCAGGGCGACGTCGCGGTCGCGCCCGGCGTGGCGGGGCTGGCGCGCGAAGTCCGGGCCGATCCACCAGCGCGCCAGCCGCGGGTGTCCCCGGCTGCAGACGGTGATCACGTCGTCATAGGTGGCGAGCGCGTCGAGGTGCAGGTCCAGCTGCTCCTGCAGGGCGGCGATCTCGAGTCTGATGTAGACGTTGGCCGGGTCGAGGCTGACCGCCCGGTAGTACTCCGCGAGGGCCTCGTCGTAGCGGCGGTAGGCGATGAAGTGGTTGGCGCGCTGGTAGGCGTCGAAGAGCTCGTACGGGATCTTCGCGCCGCGCCAGGCCGACCAGTGGATGTTGGAGCGGACGTACGCGCTGCGCGGGATGACCAGCGCCGCCACGGCGTTCGCCGCGCGGTGCAGCACGCGCGGCCAGTTCGCGTCCTCGATGACCAGCGGGCTCGCGGCGAACCGCGGGACGCGCACGAGCTCCAGGATGAGCTGGTGGCGGCCGGGCGTGTTGCCGGGCCGGACGGTGCCGGTGACGGTGAACGCGGCGGGCGGCTGGGCGAGCCGGATCACCTTGGTGACCGCCTTCCACCAGCCGTCCGCGGAATCGCCGGCGTGCTCGACGATCTGGAGGAAGTCGTAGGAGCTGCCGGCGCCCGGGACCGGGGTCGGGGTGTAGAGGCGGGAGTCGTTGAGGAACCGCTTGAAGGTGGCGGTCAGCTCGACGGCGGAGTCGATCTCGCGGTCGTGGCTGCCTTCGGGCCGTTCGTCGACGAACACCCGGATGTCGATCTGGTTGGCCCGGTAGGCCGCGACTTCCAGCCGCGCCTTGCCGATGAAGTACAGCGTCAGGACGGCGGCGACGATCACCACGGACGTCTGCAGCACGGTCCAGGTGATCACGGTCGCGACCTTCGGGTCGCGCACGAACGTCCAGGACTGGAAGAACGGCAGGTAGGGCACGACAGCGAAGCCGGTCGCGACGAGCCCCGCCACGACCGCCGCCAGCCACCACCGGATCCGGTGGGCCGCGGGCAGTTCGGCCTGGTCGAACCCGCCGAGTCGCCGCGCGTGCACGATTTCTCACCCCCTCGTGTCAGGTTACTCGCACAGGGGGTCTGTTCTGTTACGGCCCGTTATCCGCGAGCTCGGCGATCACCTGGGCGTGGCACGGTTCGGGGACGCACCAGCACCCGAGCCGGCGACCGCGCAGCTCGGGCAGCAGGTCCAGGAGGTCGGGCCGGGACAGCAGGTACTCGCGGTACCGGGCGACGACGTCCTCGCGCGTGCCGTCCGGGCCCGGCCGGAACGGGCTGGCCAGCTTCGACCCGGCGAGGTGCCAGCCCCCGCGGTGCATCGCCCGCCCGACGTAGACGACGTCGGCGTACTCCGGGTCGTCGCGGTGCCCCTTCAGGTTGACGACCGTGGTCGGCATCCGGCCTCCTTCACCCGTGGTGGTCCATTCTTCACCGGTTCGCTTCCCATCCGGTTACGCCCGATGGTCTGGCTAGTGCAGGTGCACTATGCTGAAGGTTCACGGTTGAGCCGTCAGCCGCTGCCGGACGTTCCGCGCCCGGGCCGGCAGGCTGCCCCCAGTCCGGCATCCCCCGCCCCGCGACTTCCGGCCTGCCCCCGCTGCCTGACGAAAGGGTGCCGCGATGGTTCCGGAACCACGCTCGGCCGACCACCGGTTCGCCGCCACCGACTGGCTGAACGCCGGCGGCCACATGTCCCTGCGCGTGCTCTCCCCCGGCACCCGCACCCTGCTCGTCGAGGTGACCGGCGAGGTCGACCTGAGCACCGCCCGCCGCCTCGACGAAGTCCTGCAGGACCGCGTTCACGGCGACGTCGGCGAGCTCGTCATCGACCTCGCCGGTGTCACGTTCTTCTCCGTCGCGGGGCTGAATTCGCTGCTGCGCGCGCAGCTGCTCGCCGACGCGGCCGGGGCCCGCCTCACCGTCGACGCCGGGCGGTCCCGCGCGGTGCGGCGGCTGTTCACGCTGCTGCCGACGGACTTCGACTGCGTCGCGAACGTCCGGCCGGTCCGCTGACCGCTCACCCCGCCGCCTGACGGCCCAGCCGCCGGACGGCCTCGACGATCGCCGTGTTCGGCGCGCCCTTCACCAGGTACTCGGTGACGCCGGCCGCGGCCAGCCCGGCGATGGAGGCCCGGTCGGCGTAGGCGGAGAAGGCCAGGATGGCGGTGTCCGGGCTGCACCGGGCGATCTCGCGGGCCGCCCGGGCCCCGCCGCCACCCGGCATCCGGACGTCGAGGACGGCGACCGCGGGCCGGTGCCGCTCGGCGAGCCGGATCGCCTCGTCGGCGTCGCCGGCCACCGCGACCACGGCGATGTCGGCCTCGGCGTCCAGGACCTCCTTGAGGACGTCGCGGATCATCACGTCGTCGTCGGAGATCAGCACGCGCAGCTCGGTCACGGTTCGAGCTCCGTCGCGTCGGGCAGCAGGGGCAGCCAGAACTCGACGACGGTGCCCACGCCGGGCCTGCTGTCCACCGAAAGCCAGCCGTGCGCCGCTTCGGCGCGTTCGTGCATCTCGACCAGCCCGAAGTGGCCCGCGCCGGCGTCGCCCCCCGCCGTGCCGACGCCGTCGTCGCTGATCCGGACGTGCGTCCCGTTGTCCACTGTGGACAGGGTGACGCCGACCCGGGTGGCGCGCGCGTGCTTGTGGACGTTGCTGAGCGCCTCCTGGCAGATCCGGTACACGGTGATGGCCGCTTCGGGCGACGGCTCGGCGGTGAGCTCGTCCCGCACCTCGTGCGCCAGCCCCCAGCGGCCCGCGACGTCGTCGGTGTAGGCCGAAACCGCCTCCACCAGGCCGTGCCGGTCGAGTTCCGGTGGCCGCAGCCGGGACACCAGGCCGCGCAGCCTGCCGATCGCGGCGGCGACCGACTCGTCGAGGCCGGCGACGGCGCTCGCGTGCGGTTCCGGCAGCCGGGAGGCCAGCAGCTGCAGGCGCATGCCGACGGCCACCATGGACTGGATCGACTCGTCGTGGACGTCCCAGGCGATCCGGCGCCGCTCCACCTCTTGGGCCTCGACCAGGTGCCCGACCAGCCGGCGGCGTTCGCGCAGCGCCTGCTCGGCGTTGCGGCGCTCGGTCATGTCCCGGGTGACCTTCCCGAACCCGTGCAA
>NZ_MUMI01000614.1 GCF_002155975.1 Amycolatopsis kentuckyensis | reverse complement strand
CCAGGCCGCGGCCGGTGGCTACCTCCTGCACGAACCGCAGGTCAACGCCTGGTACGCGGTGCACGGCGACGCCGTGACCGTCCTGGACGGCTCGGTCACCGGCCTCGCCCCGGGCTCGAAGCTGTCCTTGGCGGAGTACCGCTCCGCGCTGCACGAGCGGTACGCGGACAAACTCCCGGGTTCGGCCTACGACCGCGACGGCGCGGGCGGCGGCTACGGCGGCCGGGAGCGCGCGGTGCCCGCCGCGGACCCCGGCGACGTCCCCGCGCTGCCGTTCGTGCTCGGCGGTGTCCTGGTGCTGGCGGCCGGCGCGGCCGCGGTGCCGCGGCTGCGGCGGCGGTAGGACGACGAGGGGCCGCCGGAGCCTCCGGCGGTCCCTTGGCAGCCGATCATGATCAGGTCACAATGCGCCATGCCCGTTTCGCCCGGTGCGTCGCCGGAAGGGGCGCGCTCGGGGTTGAGCGCGTCCGACCTCGCGCTGGTGGAGGCGCTCCAGCGCGACCCGCGGGCGCCGTGGACGCGCATCGCCGCCGCCGTCGGCACCGACGCGACGACGGCGGCCCGCCGCTGGGAGCGGCTGCAAGCCGCCGGCCTGGCCTGGCTCACCGCCTACTCGACACCGCCGACAACCACGGTCGGCTACGTCGACCTCGCCTGCCGCCCGGACGCGCTCAGCGCACTGACCCGCGAGCTGTGCGGGTGGCCGTCGGTGTTCAGCGTCGAGCGCACCACCAGCCGGTTCGCGTTGTTCCTCGGCCTGGCCGCCCGTGACCTCGACGCGCTGGACGCGCTGGTCACCGGCCGCATCGGCGCGCTGCCCGGGGTCCGGGAGGTCCGGTTCGCCGTCGCGACCCGCGTCTACCGGGAAGGCAGCGGCTGGCTGCTCGACGCGCTCGCCCCCGAGCAGCGGGCCGTCCTGGACGACACCGCCGTGCAGGCCCGGCTCGTCGTCCCGCAGCAGTGGAACGACCGGGACCTGCGTGCGCTGGTCGAGTCCCTGGGCGAGGACGGCCGGCGCAGCTACGCCGTGCTGGCCCGCGACTGCGGGATGAGCGAGTCGGCGGTGCGGCGCACGCTGGCGCGGATGCTGCGCAACCACGAGCTCGACTTCCGCTGCGACCTCGCGCACGTCCCGGCCGGCTGGCCGGTGATCGCGGGCTACCGCCTCGACGCCCGCGCGACGGAGCTCGATCGCGCCGGCACCGCGATCGCGCAGCTGCCGGAGACCCGGCTCTCGGCCGCGGTGGTGGGGGAGGGCAACCTCGTCGTCTCGGCGTGGCTGCGGGTGCCGGCCGACTGCACGGACTACGAGACGCGGCTGGCGGAAGCCGCTCCCGGCGCGCGGGTCCTCGACCGCGCGATCACGCTGCGGATGCCGAAGCGGATGGGCCGGCTGCTCAGCCCGCACGGCCTCGGCGGCCCCCACCAGGCGATCATCCCGGCCCGCTGAACCAGGGCCGGAACGATCCACCGGGGAGGAGCAAGACCCGGCGCCGCGGCCGTCCGAACCGGACGCGGGACTTCCGGCGCGCAGCGGCCGCGTAGGGTCGGGAGTGGATCTCATGCGGCGGAAGGACATCTTGGGTGGGCGAGTCGAACTGGGCCGGGAACCTCACGTACGGCGCGGACGCGGTGACCACGCCGCGGACCGTCGCCGAGGTCCAGGAAGCCGTCGCCGGCGCGACGCACGTCAAGGCCCTCGGGAGCCGGCACTGCTTCAACGCGATCGCGGACTCCCCGGGCGGGCTCCTGCTGGACCTGCGCGCCCTCGACACCGGAGTAGAGCTCGGCGACGGCACCGTGACGGTCGGCGGCTCGGCCCGCTACGGCGACTTCGCGCAGCAACTCCACGACGCGGGCTTCGCGCTGCCGAACCTGGCTTCGCTGCCGCACATCACGGTCGCGGGCAGCGTCGCGACCGGCACCCACGGCTCCGGACGGCGGCAGCCCGGCCTGGCCGCGGCCGTCTCCGGGATCGAGCTGGTCACCGCCGACGGCTCGCTGAGGACCTTCACCCGCGCCGACCCGGAGTTCCCGGGCCTGGTCGTGGGCCTCGGCGCGGTCGGCGTCGTCACCCGGCTGACCCTCGACGTGGTCCCCGCGTTCGACATCCGCCAGGACGTGTTCGACGACCTGCCGTGGGAAGCCGCGTACGAGAACTTCGACGAGATCGAAGACGCCGGCTACAGCGTCAGCATGTTCACGAACTGGGCGAACGACCGGATCGACCAGGTGTGGGTCAAGAGCCGCGAGGGCAGCGGGCGCACCGGCCTGTTCGGCGCGGTCCCGGCGGACGGGCCCCGGCACCCGGCGCACGCCGCCGGCATCCCGGCGGACAACTGCACGCCTCAGCAGGGGGTGCCGGGCCCGTGGCACGAGCGGCTCCCGCACTTCGCGCTGGCGTTCACCCCGAGCGTCGGGGACGAGCTGCAGTCGGAGTACTTCGTGCCGTACCGGGACGCGGTGGCCGCGATCCGCGCGGTCCGCGAGCTCGGCGACCTCGTCGCGCCGCTGCTGCTGGTCTCGGAGATCCGCGCGATCGCGGGCGACGACCTGTGGCTCAGCCCCTGCCACGGCGGCGACCGGGTGGCCCTGCACTTCACCTGGCAGCCGCGCCAGCCCGAGGTGGAGGCGGTGCTGCCGGTGCTCGAGGAGCGCCTGGCCCCGTTCGGCGCGCGCCCGCACTGGGGCAAGCTCTTCCACGGCGTTCCGGGGGAGTACCCGCGGCTGGCCGAGTTCCGGGCGCTGGCGGAGCGGCTGGATCCGCAGGGCAAGTTCCGCAACCCCTTCCTGAACCGGCACGTCTTCGGCGGCTAGACGAGTAATGCGTAACTCGGTTAGTGGTCGTAGGCGGTCAGGGATCGGGTGATGGGCTGGCCGGTGGCGCGGTTGTGCCAGATGGCGGCGGTGAGGGCCAGGAGTCGTTGGGCGATGCGGACGCCGACGCCTTCGATGGTGCGTCCGGCGTGCTGTTCGAGGTTGAGTTGGCCTTTGAGGGTGTCGTTGACCGATTCGATGAGCTGGCGGATGGACTTGAGCAGCGGTTCGCCGGGGTGGGGCGTGCGGTTGCGGTAGGACGGCCGGATCAGCTGGACCCCGCGCTCGGTGAGGAAGTGGTCGAGTTCGGCGGAGATGTAGCCCTTGTCGGCGATGATCAGCAGGCCGGGGCGGTCGGTGAGCAGGCGAGGTTCGTGGTCGCAGATGGCCATGAGCACCTGCCGCTCGTCGACCTTCGGATCGGCCAGCGCCCAGGCGATCGGCAGTCCGGCCGGGGTGCAGACCAGGTGCAGCCGCAGGCCCCAGAACCAACGCGAATGCGAGCGGCAGAAGCCGTATTTGGCCCAGCCGGCCAACTCCGAGCGTTTGACCGTGGGCCGGGACCGGCCGCACTCCACCGGGGTGGAGTCAACGATCCAGGTGGTGTCGGTCCATAGGTCGGTGTCGACCGCGAGCCACCGCATGACCTGCTTGACCAGCGGCAACGCGGCCCGTAGCCGGCGGTTGTAGCCGGACTGGCCCGGCAGGTAGCGGAACGCGCCGGGCATTCGGGCGGGCAGGAACCGCAGCCAGCGTGCCTCGGATGTGAACCCCAGCAGTGCCTGGGCCACGGCCAGGGTCATCAGTTCAGCGTCGGTGAGCTTCGGTGGTCTGCCCATCCGGCGCCGACCTGCGAGGTGGTCGTCGATCTTGACGTAGAGTGCGGTGAGAAGGGTGTTCAGGTCTGTCGTCACAAACGGATCTTGGACACCCTATCGTCCGTCTCCGGTCACCACCCAGACTTACGCATTACTCGTCTAGCCCGGCGGCGGCGCGGTCACGACGGTGGGGCCGTGGTGGCGCGGACGATCAGGTGGGTGTCCAGCACCTGCGTCGTGTGCTCGTCGGCCTCGCCGTCGAGCAGTCCCAGCAGGATCGTCACCGCCGCGCGGCCCGCCGCCTCCGTCGGCATCGCGATCGTCGTCAGCGGGGGCGCCGAGATCGCCGCGAACACCAGGTCGTCGAAGCCCACCAGGCTGATCTCGTCCGGTACCGGCACCCCGCGGGCGTTCAGCCGCGCCAGTGCGCCGAAGGCGACCAGGTCGTTGTAGGCGACGATCGCCGTCACGTCCGCCGCCAGGGCCAGGTCCGCACCCTGCAGGCCGCCCTCGAACACCGGCGGGAACGGGCCGAACTCGACGACGTCCGTGCCGTGCTTCTGCGCAGTCTCCGCCAAGCCCTGCTTGCGGGCGCGGTTCGCCCACGACGCCCGCGGCCCGCCCAGGTACGCGCACCGGCGGTGGCCCAGCGCGGCGAGGTGCTCGATCGCCTGGCGCATCCCGTCCGCGGCGTCCATCACGATCGACGGGATCCCGGGCACCTCCCGGTTGAGCAGCACCAGGGTCGTCTGCCCGGCCAGTGCGCGCAGCTGGTCGTCGGTCATGCTCGGGCTGCACAGCACGACGCCGTCGACCTGCTTGGCCATCCGGCGCACGAGGTTCTGCTCCATCGCCGGGTCCTCGTCGCTGTTGGCGAACAGCACCGCGATGTCGTCCTGCCGGGCGCGGGCCTGGACGCCGTTGAGCACGCCGGTGAAGAACGGGTTGCCCAGGTCGGAGACCACGATCCCGATGTGCCCGGTGCGCGCCGCCGGCCCCGGCTGCGGCGCGCCGGCCGCGTGGTAGCCCAGCTCGTGGGCCGCGGCCAGCACCCGGGTGCGGGTCTGCTGGCGGACCAGGTCGGGGGACGTGAACGCGCGCGAGACGGTCGAGATCGACACGTTGGCCCGGCGGGCGACGTCGTGAATGGTCACGGTCACGGCAACTCCTCGGCAGGCACTGAGCAACATCATGGAAACGCCCGAGAGCGTTGTCAACAAATCCTGCAAACCTTCAGCCGCGACTTGCAGCCGGAGCTGGTCTATTCCAGTAAGCGCTATCTCGAAACGGGCACGGCCATTCGGAGTATCGGCGGTTCGACGATTTCGACGGCACTGTCCTGATGATTGACACGTTTGTCGCGCACGCCCTACGGTGGCGACCGGAAGTTTCTCCCAGAGCCTGACCCCATTCGTCAGTTCCGCGCGGCCCCGCACCGGGTCCCGCCGATCGGAGATCCATGTCGGGGAGCCGGAGCCGCACCGTGGCGGACCCGCCGAGGCTGGCGGTCGTCGGCACGTCCGGTTACGCCTTCAGCTACCTGCACCGCGCGCGGATCCTGCACGACGAAGGCCTGGTCCGGTTCGCCGGCATGGCCGACATCCGGCCCCCGTCGGCTGCCGCCGCGGCGCTGCTGCCGCCGGGTGGCACCGCGCACCCGAGTGTCGAAGACCTGCTCCGCCGCTGCCGTCCCGACATCACCGTGGTCGCGACGCCGCCGCACGCGCACGTCCAGGCCGGTGCCGCGGTGCTGCGGGCGGGCAGCGACCTGCTGCTGGAGACCCCGCCGGTGCTCGACCTCGACGGCTTCACCGCGCTGTCGCGGCTGGCCGCGGAGACCGGAGCGGCCTGCCAGACCGGGTTCCAGAGCTTCGGCTCCCCGGTGCTGCCGGTCCTGCGGTCGGCGATCGCCGCCGGGAAGCTCGGGGACGTGATCGGTGTCGGCGCGGCCGGTGCGTGGATCCGCACCGACGCCTACTACCGCCGCAACCCGTGGGCCGGCCGCCGCTGGCTCGACGGCGAGGCCGTCGTCGACGGCGCCCTGACCAACCCGTTCTCCCACGCGGTGGCCACCGCGCTGCTGGTCGGCGGGGTCGCCGGGCGCGACCCGGCGGAGATCGCCCTCGAGCTCTACGGCACCCGCGACATCGAGGCCGACGACACCGCCTGCCTGCGGATCCGGTTCGCCGACGGGCCCGAGATCGTCGTCGCCGCTTCGCTGTGCGCCGAACAGGACCACGAGCCGTACGTCGTGGTGCACGGCGAGCGGGCGCGCGCGAAGTTCTGGTACAAGAGCCACCGCCTCGAAATCGACGACGAGCGGTGCCACCTCGGCGAACCGGCCGACCTGCTGCGCAACCTGATCGCCCACCACCTCGACCCGGACGGCGTGCCGCTGCTCGCGCCGCTGGCCGGGACCAGGGCGTTCGCCTCGGTGGTCGAGGCGGTGCGGGACGCCCCGTCGCCGTCCCGGATCCCGGCCGGCTGGATCCGCACCGTCGGCGAAGGGGCGAGCCGGCACCCGGTCGTGCGCGGGATCGGCGAAGAGGTCGCCGTCGCCGCGGATCGGCTGGCGCTGTTCTCCGAAATCGGCGTCCCGTGGGCGAGTGCCGCGCGACGCCGGGCAGGCGGCGCGGCCGCCGAACGCACCGGCTAGCGACGGTGCTCATCGCGCTGACGGCCCGGCCATCGACCCGGTTCCGGTAAGCGCTTTCTCGGCCTGCCCTCCGAACGCCGAAAGCGTTGCTGCACAAGGGCTATTGTCCCGAATTGGCCGTTGACACCGGTGTCGCGCACTGCCTACCGTGAGCGCGCTGACAGCGTTTTCAGAAAAGTGCTGACCGGCTGAGGACGGAGAGTTCGATGGGGCGGACAACAGAGCGTAGGACCAGGGGACGGGGTGTCGCCGCGCTGGCCGTGGTGGTCCCGCTGCTGCTGACGGGGGTGGCCGCCTGCGGCTCGGACTCCGGTGGCGGCGGCGACGTGACCATCAACTTCGTGTGGTGGGGCAGCGAAGGGCGGGCGAACCTCACGAAGAAGGCCGTCGAGCTCTTCCAGCAGAAGAACCCGAACATCAAGGTGCAGACGTCGTTCTCGGCGTACGCGGCCTACTGGGAGAAGCTGGCGACGCAGACGGCCGGGGGCAAGCCGCCGGACGTGCTCAACGTCGACAGCCGCTACCTGGCCGAATACGGCGGCCGGAACGTGCTGGCCGACCTGAACTCCGGCGCCGGCAAGGCGATCTCGCTCGCCGACGTCAACCCGGAGCTGGCGGCCACCGGCGTCTACCAGGGCAAGCGCTACGCGGTGCCGTGGGCGCAGAACACCCCGGCGATGATCTACGACCCGGCGGCGTTCACGGCGGCCGGTGGTGACCCGGCGAAGGGGATGACCTGGGACCGGTTCGCCGAGGTGGCCCAGAAGGTCGGCACGGCGGGCTCGGCGCGCGGGGTCACCGACTTCGGCATCCTCGACACGACGCTGGAGATCTGGCTGCGCCAGCAGGGCAAGCAGTTCTACACCCCCGAGGGCAAGCTCGGCTTCACCGCCGACGACCTGCGCAGCTACTGGCAGCTGGCGAGCAAGTTCCGCGACACCAAGGCCGCCTCGCCCGCCGACGTCACGGCGTCCTACAACACCTCGCCCGAGCAGGCCCCGCTGGGCAAGAAGCTGACCAGCTCGGAGTTCGCCTACGACAACCTGCTGCCGGCGTACCAGAAGGCGAACGGCAAGCCGCTGAACGTGGCGCCGTACCCGACCGGCGCGAACGGCGACACCGGGCAGTACCGGCGGCCGTCGATGTTCCTGGCCGTCTCCGCCCGCAGCCAGCAGCAGGAGGCGGCGGCGAAACTGGTGGACTTCCTGGTCAACGACCCCGAGGTCGGCAAGATCGTCGGCACCGACCGCGGCCTGGCGCCGAACCTCAAGGTCCGCGCGCAGCTGGCCGCGAACGCCAAGGGCAACGACAAGACCCTCTACGACTACGAAGCCGCGCTCGAACCGAAGCTCGGTGCCGCGCCGCCGGTGCCGCCGAAGGGTGCCGGCGCGATCCAGAAGCTGCTGCAGCGCACGTACGAAGAGGTCGCGTTCGGCCGGATGAGCATCGACGACGCGGTCAACCGGTTCATGACCGAAGCCCAGAAGGGACTGTCCTAGCCGATGACGACCCTGCGCACGCCGGACCCGCCGGTCGCGCCCCCGGCGCCCGCCGCGCGCGGCCGCCGGGGCCGGCCGGCCGGGCGCCGCCGCAAGAGCCAGCCGGAGGCGTTCGCCTTCCTGACGCCGTGGCTGCTCGGCGCGGTGGCGCTGACCGTCGGCCCGATGGTGGTCTCGCTCTACCTGTCGTTCACCGACTACGACATGTTCACCTCGCCGAAGTGGGTCGGGTTCGGCAACTTCGCGCACATGTTCACCGGCGACGACCGCTACCTGCAGTCGGTCAAGGTCACCCTGATCTACGTGCTGGTCTCGGTGCCGCTGAAGCTGACGGTGTCGCTGCTGGTGGCCATGCTGCTCAACACCCGCCGCGGGGCCAACGGCTTCTACCGGGCGGCGTTCTACGCGCCGTCGCTGCTCGGCGCGAGTGTCGCGGCCGCGCTGGTGTGGCGGGCGCTGTTCATGGGCGGTGGCCCGGTGAACGAGGTGCTGGCGTTCTTCGGCTGGCACACGCCGAGCTGGGTCGACGACCCCCAGTTCAGCCTCGCCTCGATCGTGCTGCTGGGGGTCTGGCAGTTCGGCGCGCCGATGGTGATCTTCCTGGCCGGCCTCAAGCAGATCCCGGCGGAGCTGCACGAGGCGGCCGCGATCGACGGCGCGGGCGCGTTCCGCCGGTTCCGGCACATCACGCTGCCCATGCTGTCGCCGGTGATCTTCTTCAACCTCGTGATGGAGGCGATCCACGCCTTCCAGGCGTTCACCCCGGCGTTCGTCATCGGCGGCGGCCGCGGCGGCCCGGCCGACGCGGACCTGTTCTACACGCTCTACCTGTTCGAGGTCGGCTTCCAGGACTTCCGGATGGGCTACGCGTCGGCGATGGCGTGGGTGCTGCTGGTGGTCATCGCGATCGTGACGGCCATCGTGTTCCGCACCGCGAAGCTCTGGGTGTTCTACGACGACGCGGAGGACAAGAAATGACCGTGCTGCCGCGCACGGCGCGGTCGTTCGGCTGGCACGTGCTGTGCCTGGTCATCGTCGCCGTGGTGCTGTACCCGCTGGTGTGGCTGGCGTTCGCGTCGGTCAAGCCGCCGGACGAGATCCTGTCCCGGCTGGCGCTGCTGCCGACCCGGTTCGTCTTCGACGGCTACACGAAGGGCTGGGAGGGCGCGGCGGACGTCGGGTTCGGCCGCTTCTTCCTCAACTCGTTCCTGGTGGCCGGACTGTCGGTGGCGGCGAACGTGCTGTCGTGCTCGCTGGCCGCGTTCGCCTTCGCCCGGCTGAAGTTCCGGTTCCGGGGCGCGCTGTTCGCGTTCATGATCACGACGCTGATGCTGCCCTACCACGTCACGCTGATCCCGCAGTACGTGATCTTCCAGCAGGCCGGCCTGGTCAACACGTTCGTGCCGCTGATCCTGCCGAAGCTGCTGGCCACCGAGGCGTTCTTCGTGTTCTTGATCGTCCAGTTCATGCGGGGCATCCCGCGCGAGCTCGACGAAGCGGCGATCATCGACGGCTGTTCGGTCTACCGCACGTTCTGGCACGTGGTGCTGCCGCTGTCGAAACCGGCGCTGGTCACGACGTCGATCTTCACGTTCATCTGGACGTGGAACGACTTCTTCACGCAGATGGTGTACCTGAACGACACGGAGAAGTTCACCGTGCCGCTGGGCTTGCGGCTGTTCGTCGACACCAGCAGCGAGTCGAACTTCGGTGCGATGTTCGCGATGTCCGCGCTCGCGCTGGTCCCGATCGTGCTGTTCTTCCTCGCCTTCCAGCGGCTGCTGGTGGAAGGCGTCAGCACCAGCGGCCTGAAGGGGTGAAGTGATGCGCAGCGCAACCGTGCGGACGACCTGGCGCGCCGGACTGGGGGAGTTCTCGGACACCCTGCTGGCCGGGCTGCTCGTCGCGCTCGCGTCGGTGCCGGTGGTGACCGCGGCGCCGGCGCTCGTGGCGGGCTGCCGGGTCCTCGACCGGGTCCGGAACGACGTCGGACGTCCACTGTGGACCACCTTCTGGGCCGACTTCCGCGGGGCGGCCCGTGGCGGGGTGCCCTTCGGGCTGGGGTGCCTCGCGGCGGTGGTCCTGGTCGCGGTGGACCTGGAGGTCGTGGCCTCGATGCCGGGGGCGGGCGCCCTGCGGGTGGCGTTGTGGGCGCTGGCGGCGGCGGGTGCGGTGGTCGCGGTGCGGACCTGCGAGGTGGTGGCCACGGGTGGCCTCGCCTGGCGCCGGGCGATCGCGACCGCGGCGCGGGAAACCGCCACCGCACCCGCGAACGGCCTGCTTCTGGCCATCGCGCTCGGGCTTGCGGTGCTGCTCGTGTGGATGCTGCCGATCCTCGCCCTCGTGGTGGCCGGGCCCCTCGCCTTGGCCGCCGTCGCGACCGGTGGCCGCCGATGACGCCGAAGGTGGTGGTGTTCGGCATGGCCGGCTACGCGGGCCAGCACCTGCGCCGCGCCCGCGCGTTGCACGACCGCGGCGAACTCGTCCTGGCCGGCGCGTGCGACATCCGCGAACCGCCCGAAGAAGCCCGGGCGCTCCTCCCCGGCGGCGCGGTGACCACCCGGGACGCGGCCGAACTGCTCGCCTGCACCACCCCGGACGTCGCCGTGGTGGCTACCCCGCCGCACACGCACCTGCCCCTCGCGAAACTCGCGCTCACCGCGGGTTGTCACCTGCTCGTCGAGAAGCCGCCGGTGCTCGACCTCGCGGCCTTCGCCGAACTCACCGCACTCGCCCGCGGCCGCGCCTGCCAGACCGGCTTCCAGAGCTTCGGCTCCGCCGCCGTGCCCGTGGTGCGGGCGGCGATCGAGGCCGGCGAAATCGGCACGGTCACCGGCGTCGCCGCCGCCGGTGCGTGGATCCGGCGGGACCGGTACTTCGCCCGCGCCGAGTGGGCCGGCCGCCGCCGGGTGGGCGGGCAGCCCGTGGTCGACGGGGCGCTGACCAATCCCTTCGCCCACGCCGTCGCGACCGCCCTGCTCGTCAACGGCACCGCCGAGGTCCGGCCCGAGCGGATCGCCGTCGAGCTGTACCGCGCCC
>NZ_MUMI01000613.1 GCF_002155975.1 Amycolatopsis kentuckyensis | reverse complement strand
TGAGTTCTCAAGCAACACACCCCGAACAACTCTAGACCCAAGGCCCAGCGTCACCCGAAGCGGGTTATTCCTAGCAGTTTTTGGTGGGACACCCACTCAATCGCGATCCGCGAGAGCTTGGTTCGTGTCCCGGTGGCCACCCGGTTTCCCTGGCGACTTGGAGAACTTTACACCCCCTCCGAGGGCCCGGAACAGGGGGGTACCTTAACCGCGTTCCCGCAGGTCAGGCCCCTGTTTCGGGCCGCCGGAGCCGGTCAGCCGCCGAGCGCGACGCCGGCGACGTTCCGCTTGCCCTTGCGGACCACGAGCCACTTGCCGTGGAGGGCGTCCTCGCGGGACGGCTTCCACTCCTCGTCCGCGACCTTCACGTTGTTGACGTACGCGCCGCCCTCCTTGAGGGTGCGGCGCGCGGCGCCCTTGCTGTCCACCAGTCCCCCGGCGAGCAGCAGGTCGACGATCGTCGGCTCGGCGGCCGGGTCGACCTTGCCGTTCGGCACCTCGGCCATCGCCGCGTCGAGGGTGCGTTCGTCCAGGTCGGCGAGCTCGCCCCGGCCGAACAGCGCCTGGCTGGCGTTGATGACCTGCCGGGTCTGCTCCTCGCCGTGCACCAGGGTGGTGAACTCCTCCGCCAGCCGCTTCTGCGCGGCCCGCAGGTGGGGACGCTGTTCGGTGTCCTCCGCCAGCGCGGCGATCTCCTCCTGGTCGAGGAAGGTGAACATCCGCAGGTAGCGGACGACGTCGGCGTCACCCACGTTGACGAAGTACTGGTACCAGGCGTACGGCGAGGTCATCTCGGGGTCGAGCCAGAGGTTCCCGCCGCCGGTCGACTTCCCGAACTTGCGCCCCTCGGCGTCGGTGACCAGCGGTGCGGTCAGCGCGTGCACGCTCGCCCCGTCGGTCCGGCGGATCAGGTCGACCCCGCCGACGAGGTTGCCCCACTGGTCGGACCCGCCGACCTGCAGCTGGCAGCCGTACTGGCGGTACAGCTGCAGGTAGTCCTGCGACTGCAGGAGCAGGTAGCTGAACTCGGTGTACGACATGCCGTCGCCCTCGAGCCGGCGCTTCACCGTCTCCCGGTTGAGCATGACGTTGATCGAGAAGTGCTTCCCGATGTCGCGGAGGAACTCCAGGGAGGTCTGCTTCCCGGTCCAGTTCAGGTTGTTTTCGACGATCGCGCCGGTCGGCGAGTCGTCGAAGTCCACGAACCGTTCGAGCTGGCCGCGGATGCGCCCGGCCCACTCGGCGACGACGTCGAGCGTGTTCAGCGTGCGCTCACCGGTGTCGCGCGGGTCGCCGATCATCCCGGTCGCGCCGCCCGCCAGCACGATCGGCCGGTGCCCGGCGCGCTGGAAGCGCTTCAGCATGAGCAGCGGGACGAGGTTGCCGGCGTGCAGGCTGGGCGCGGTCGGGTCGAAGCCGCAATAGAGCGTCACGGGACCCTGGTCGAGCTCGCGCCGGAGGGCGTCGATGTCGGTGGACTGCGCGATCAGGCCGCGCCAGGACAGCTCGTCGAGGATGTGTTCGCTCACGCCTGTAGATCCTCCCGCACCAGGTCAACCGACTAACTGGCGGGTCGGACCCGGCGCTTCCCGCCGCGGCGGTAGGTGGACACGGCCGGCGACGCGCCGTCCCAGAACCGCCACGGCGTGTCCATCGCCATCGCGACGCCGACGCGCGGGCCGCTGCGGACCCGCTCGGACGGCACCCGCTCGCCGACGTACAGCCGGACCGGCGATGCCGGGTCGGTCAGGTCGGCGCCGTTCTCCTCCCGGTCGATGCGCAGCACCGACGTCAGGATCGCCGGCCCCTTGGCGAGCTCGCCGGTCCCCCGTGCGTTCGGCCGCCGCCTGCGGACGACGTCGAGGCCGGTAACGACCTCACCCGCCCGCAGCAGCACCGCGCCGGCCACGCCGTCGGTCGAGCCGACGATGTTCGCGCAGAAGTGCATCCCGTAGACGAAGTAGACGTACAGGTGCCCCGCCGGCCCCCACATGACGGCGTTGCGCGGGGTCCGGCCGCGGTAGCAGTGCGACGCCGGATCGTCTTCGCCGCGGTAGGCCTCGACCTCGACCAGCCGGACGCCGACGGTGCCGTCAGGGCCGTCGGCCTCCAGGACCGAGCCGAGCAGCAGGTGGGCCAGGTCGACCGGGTCGAGCGCGAGTTCGTCGCGGGTGAACAACCGGCCTGCGTCGCCGCTCAAACGGGGTCCTCTCCTCGGCTGCCTGGCGCGACCACCCTAACCCTTGAGCGATCGCTCAAACTTCTCTACAGTCGGTTTGAGCACTCGCTCAAACTCTGAGGGGAGACAGGGATGAGACCGAAGGCGCTCTACGTCGAGACCGTGATCCGCACGGACCTCGACACGCTGTGGCAGCACACCCAGGACCCGGTCCTGCACCGCCGCTGGGACCTCCGCTTCGCCGAGATCGCCCCGATCGACGGCCGCGACGGCCACTTCCGCTACGCCTCGCGGTTCCTGGGCGTCACGGTCGCCGGCGTCGGCGTCGGCGTCGTGTCGCGGGACTGGCCGGACGGCTCGCGCACGTCGGTGTTGCGGTTCGCCTCCGCCGACCCGCTGTCGCTGATCAGCGCGGGTGCGGGCTTCTGGCGCTACACCCCGGTCCCCGGCGGCGTCCGGTTCGTCACCGGCTTCGACTACGGCACCCGCTGGGGCCGCTTCGGGCAGCTGGCCGACCGGCTGTTCCGGCCGGTGTTCGGCTGGATGACGGCGTGGTCGTTCGACCGGCTGCGGTTGTGGCTGGAGACCGGCGTCCCGCCGGAGGAGCAGCCCCTGACCGCACCCTCGGCCGCTCGCTGCGGCCGGACCCGGCCCCGTGACCGGGTGACGGCCGGAGCGTCGTCGTGACCGGCGTCTTCGAACGCACGCTCGGTGCGGATTTCGCGAACCTGCACCCCCGGATGCGGGAACGGCTCGCCCTGTCGGACGGGCGCGGGATGATCGGCCACGGCGTGATGGACCGGATCTGGCGCGGCCCCGGCTTCACCGTGCCGTTCCTGTGGCTCGGGTCGGCGTGGCACATCCTGTTCCCCGAGCGCGGCCGGAACGTGCCGTTCACCATCGAGAACTACCCGTACGTGGACGCGCACGGCCGCGAAACGGTGTCCTTCGTGCGGACCTTCGAGTTCCCGGGGCGGCGCCGGCGGTTCGACGCCCAGATGGTGCACAGCGCCGGACGCGGGCTCGTCGACTACCTGGGGACGCACCAGCACCTGGCGGTGGACCTCGCCGTGACCGTCCGGCCGGACGGCGGGTTCCGGATCCGCTCCGGCGAGTTCCGGTTCCGGGAAGGGACGCACCTGCCACCGGCGCTCACCGTGACCGCGACGGTCGACGAGTGGTTCGACGACGTCCTCGGGCAGTTCCGGATCGCGGTCGCGGTGGCCCATTCCCGTTTCGGGCCGGTGTTCGGCTACGAGGGCAGCTTCGGCGCCCGGTTCGTCGATGTCGGCCGCGGGGTGAGCGGTGCGGTCAAACCGCTTCGTGAGAAGGTCATGGACTGATGGGCACCGGCCGGAACTCCAGTTCACAGGACACGAAGCAGCGGCTCGTGGACGGCGTGCTGGAAGTCGTCCGGCAGCAGGGCATCACCGCCGTCTCCGCCCGGTCGGTCGCCAGTGCCGCCGGGGCCAACCAGGCGCTGGTCTTCTACCACTTCGGCAGCGTGGAGGAGCTCGTCGCGCAGGCGTGCCTCTCCGCGACGGAGGCCCGCGTCGCCCTCTACCGGGACCGGTTCGCCGCCGTGGCCACGGTCGGCGAGCTGCTGGCGCTCGGCCGGGAGATCCGGGTCGCGGAACGCGCGGAAGGCAACCTGGCCCTCCTGGCCCAGACGCTGGCCGGAGCGCAGGGCAGCGAACGGCTCGCCGAAGCGACCCGCGAAGGCCTGGACAAGTGGATCACCGAAGTCCGGACGGCGCTCGAGCGCGTGCTCGCCGGGTCGCCACTGGCCGAGCTGGCGGACCCCGACGGGCTGGCCCACGCCGTGTCCACCGGGTTCCTCGGGCTGACGCTGTTCGACACGGTCGACCCCGACGGCGCCGAGCAGGCCGTCGCCGCGCTGGAGCGGCTGGCCGTGCTCGTCGACGTCCTCGACGGGCTCGGCCCGGTGGCCACGCGGGCCGTCCGGGCCAAGCTCCGCAAGACCCTCAGTTGAGCCAGTGGCGCGCCGCGGTGACGCGCTCCTCGAGCCGCGCGCGCTGCTCGGCCACGCGTACCGGCGCCGTGCCGCCCCGGGCGTCGCGGGACTTCACCGAGCCTTCGACGGTGAGGACTTCGCGCACCGCGGGCGTCAGCGCCGGGTTGATCTTCTCGAACTCTTCGTCGGTCAGCTCGTCCAGGCCGACGCCGCGGGCCTCGGCGACGCGAACGCTCTCGCCCGCCGCTTCGTGCGCGACGCGGAACGGGACACCCTGGCGCACCAGCCACTCCGCGATGTCCGTGGCCAGGGTGAAGCCGGCCGGGGCCAGCTCGGCGAGCCGGTCGGTGTGGAAGGTGAGCGTTTCGAGCATCCCCGCGATCGCCGGGAACAGGAGCTCGAGCTGCTCGACCGAGTCGAACACCGGCTCCTTGTCCTCCTGCAGGTCGCGGTTGTAGGCCAGCGGCTGCGCCTTGAGGGTGGCCAGCAGCCCGGTGAGGTTGCCGATCAGCCGGCCCGCCTTGCCGCGCGTCAGCTCCGCGACGTCCGGGTTCTTCTTCTGCGGCATGATCGAGCTGCCGGTGGCCCAGGCGTCGTCCAGCGTCACGTAGCCGAACTCGGCGGTGTTCCAGATGATCACCTCTTCGGCGATCCGGGACAGGTTCACC
Organism: Amycolatopsis kentuckyensis; assembly: GCF_002155975.1. Taxonomy (GTDB): domain Bacteria; phylum Actinomycetota; class Actinomycetes; order Mycobacteriales; family Pseudonocardiaceae; genus Amycolatopsis; species Amycolatopsis kentuckyensis. The sequence goes on along the minus strand of NZ_MUMI01000613.1, from coordinate 7,963 downwards.
GCCAGCATCGCGACGGCGAAGGCGAACTCGGCGACGAAGTCGCGCGAAGCGGTGCCGTCGATGGAGTTCTCGACGCTGGTCGCGAAGCCCAGCTCCTCGGCGACGGCTTCCGGGTCGAGGCCCAGCGACGAGCCGGCGAGCGCGCCCGAGCCGTAGGGCGACTCGGCCGTGCGCGCGTCCCAGTCCTGCAGGCGCGAAACATCGCGCAGCAGCGCCTGGCCGTGGGCCATCAGGTGGTGGGCCAGCAGCACCGGCTGGGCGTGCTGCAGGTGCGTGCGGCCGGGGAGGATGGCCTCCGGGTGCCGCTTCGCCTGCGACACCAGCGCGTCGATGACCTCCAGCGTGCCCGCGACGACCCGGCGGGCAGCGTCGCGCAGCCACATCCGGAACAGCGTGGCCACCTGGTCGTTGCGCGAACGGCCGGCGCGCAGCTTGCCGCCGAGCTTGGTGCCCGCGCGCTCGAGCAGGCCGCGTTCGAGGGCTGTGTGCACGTCCTCGTCGGCGATCGTCGGGGTGAACTCCCCCGACGCGACGTCCTGGGCGAGCGTGTTCAGCGCGGCCAGCATGCCGGTCAGCTCGTCGTCGGTGAGCAGGCCCGCTTTGCGCAGCACGCGAGCGTGCGCGCGGGACCCGGCGATGTCGTAGGGCGCCAGGCGCCAGTCGAAGTGCGTCGACGCGCTCAGCGCGGCCATGGCCTCCGCCGGACCGCTGGCGAACCGGCCGCCCCACAGCTGCACCGGCTGCTCGTTCCCGCTCACTGTTCTCGCTTCTCCTCGGTGTTCGTTCGGATGTTCAGGCGACCGTGATCCGGCCGTCGTACAGGACCAGCCGGACTTCGCCCGAAGCGGTGCCGGTCAGACTGGCGCAGCCGCGGCCGGCCCGCCGTTCGAGCGCGGCGCACGCTTCGCCGCGGCCGATTCTCTGCGCCTCGCCGCGCGCACTCAGCATCCGGCGCGCTTCGGCGACGGAAACGGTCTCGCCGTCGATCGCCACCGGGATCCCGCGGTCGAAGGTGATCACGACCTCGTCCGGCGCGAGGAATTCTCCCTCGGCCGGGAAGATGTCGCCGATCGCGGTCATGGTGATCCTTCGTCCGCCGATCGCTGGGCGAGGGCGGCGAACCGCTCGGCGAGGTCCTTGCCGGTCAGGGGCTCGCGGGCGATGACGGCGACCGTGTCGTCACCGGCGATGGACCCGACGACTTCCTCGAGCGCCGCCCGGTCGATCGCGCTGGCCAGGAACTGGGCCGCGCCGGGTGGCGTCCGCAGCACCGTCAGGTTGCCGGACGAGTCCGCCGAGACCATCAGCTCCGCGAGCAGCCGGGAAAGCCGGGACGTCCCGCCCTGCACGCCGCGGACCGGGCTGCCGTCCTCGGGGATGACGTAGACCGGCGCGCCCGAGTCCGGCCCGCGCAGCTTGACCGCGCCCAGCTCGTCGAGGTCGCGCGACAGCGTCGCTTGGGTGACCTCGATGCCTTCGGCGGCCAGCAGCTTGGCCAGCTCGGTCTGGCTGCGGATGGTCATGGTGGACACGAGCTCGGTGATCCGTGCCTGCCTGCCCACCCGGCTGCCGGTCATCGTCGGCTCTCCTCGAACAGCCAGACGAGCAGGGCTTTCTGGGCGTGCAGGCGGTTCTCGGCCTCGTCCCAGACCGCGCTGGCCGGGCCGTCGATCACCTCGTCGGTGATCTCCCAGCCGCGGTGGGCCGGGAGGCAGTGCAGCACGATCGCGTCGTCCGCGGCCTTCTTCAGCAGCTCGGTGTTGACCTGCAGGGCGCGGAACGGGCCCACCCGGTCGAGGCCGTCGTTCTCCTGCCCCATCGACGTCCACGTGTCGGTGACGAGCACGTCCGCGCCGGCGACCGCCGCGTACGGGTCGGTGAAGACGGTGGCGGTGCCGCCGGTTTCGTTCGCGCGCTTCTTCGCGTCCAGCATGACGCCCTGGTCGGGCTGGAAGCCGACCGGCGAGACGACCCGGACGTGCATCCCGGCGGTGACCCCGCCGAGCAGCAGCGAGTGCGCCATGTTGTTGGCGCCGTCGCCGAGGTAGACGAGGGTGAGGCCCTCGAGCTTGCCCTTGCGCTCGCGGATGGTCATCAGGTCGGTGAGCACCTGGCACGGGTGGAACTCGTCGGTGAGCGCGTTGACCACCGGGATCGACGCGGCCGAAGCCATCGCTTCGATGCGCTTCTGCGCGAAGGTGCGCCACACGATCCCGTCGACGTACCGCGAGAGGACCCGCGAAGTGTCCTCGATCGTCTCTTCGCGGCCGAGCTGCATCGAGCGGCCGTCGACGATCACCGGGTGGCCGCCGAGCTGGCTGATGCCGACCTCGAACGAGAACCGGGTCCGCGTCGAGTTCTTCTCGAAGATCGCCGTGATCGACTTGCCGGCGAGGGTCTTGTTGCCGAGCGGGTCGGCCTTGAGCGCGTCGGCGAGGTCGAGGATGGCCTTCTGCTCGGCCGGACTGACGTCGTCGTCGCGGAGGAAGTGGCGCAGCATCAGTCGGAGTCCTTCGTGGTGGAGTCGAGCGCGTTCGGGAGTGCGGCGAGGAAGCCTTCGGCCTGTTCGCCGTCGAGGACGAGCGGGGGCGCGAGCCGGACGGCGTCCGGGGCGACCGGGTTGACGAGGTAGCCCGCGGCCTGGGCGGCCTGGGCGACCGCCGCCGAGACGGGCTGCTTCAGGGCGATGCCGAGCAGCAGCCCGGCGCCGCGCACGCCGGCGACGAGCGGGTGCCCCAGCGCCTCGACGCCCGCCGCGATGTCCTTGCCCAGCGAGGCGACGTGGTCGAGGAGCCCCTCGGCGGCGATGGTCTTCAGCACGGCCAGGCCGGCCGCGCAGCAGACCGGGTTGCCGCCGAAGGTGGTGCCGTGCTGGCCCGGCTTGAGCAGGTCGCCCGCCGCGCCGACGCCGATCACCGCGCCCAGCGGCAGCCCGCCGCCGAGGCCCTTCGCCAGCGTGATGACGTCCGGCACGATGCCGGCCTGCTGGTAGCCGAACCAGGTGCCGAGCCGGCCGAGACCGGTCTGCACCTCGTCGAGCACCAGCAGCGTGCCGGTGGCCTTGGTGATTTCGCGGGCGGCCTGCAGGTAGCCGTCCGGCGCCGGGATGACACCCGCCTCGCCGAGCACCGGCTCCAGGAAGACGGCCGCGGTTTCGGTGTCGACGGCGGCTTTGAGCGCCTCGACGTCCCCGAAGGGCACGTGCTCCACCCCGGGCACCAGCGGCTTGAAGGCGTCGCGCTTGGCGGGCTGGCCGGTGAGCGTCAGCGCGCCCATGGTCCGGCCGTGGAACGCGCCTTCGGCGGCGACCACCTTGGTGCGCCCGGTCAGCCGGCTGATCTTCAGCGCGGCTTCGTTGGCCTCGGCGCCGGAGTTGACGAACAGCACCTTGCCGTGGCCGGTGAGGCCGGCGACGTCGAGCAGCGCCTCGGCGAGCTCGACGGCCACCGGGTTGACGTAGAGGTTCGAGGTGTGGCCGAGCCGCTTGATCTGCTCGGTGACGGCTTCGACGACGGCCGGGTGCGCGTGGCCGAGCGCGTTGACGGCGATGCCGCCGACCAGGTCGACGTACTCCTTGCCGTCGGCGTCCCACACCTTCGCGCCCTCGCCGCGCACCAGCGTCAGCTTGGGTGTGCCGTAGTTGTCCATGAGGGCGGACTGCCAGTGCGCCTGGCCGTCCACATTGGACGTGAGGTCGGTCACGGGAGCTCCGTTTCGGGGAAGACCATGGTGCCGATGCCGCGCGAGGTGAAGACCTCCAGCAGCACCGAGTGGGCGAGGCGGCCGTCGATCACGTGCGCCCGGCGCACGCCGCCGCGGATGGCGCGCACGCACGCCTCCATCTTCGGGATCATGCCGCTGGCCAGGCCGGGCAGCATGGTCTCGAGGCGGTCGACGCGGATGCGGTCGATCAGCGACGACCGGTCGGGCCAGTTGGCGTACAGGCCTTCGACGTCGGTGAGCACCACCAGCTTTTCGGCGCCCAGCGCGGCCGCCAGCGCACCCGCGGCCGTGTCGGCGTTGACGTTGTGCACGACGCCGTCGACGTCCGGGGCGACCGTGGACACGACCGGGATGCGCCCGGCGTTGACGATGTCCAGCACGGCGTCCGGGTTGACCTCGGCGACCTCGCCGACGAGCCCGATGTCGACCTGCTCACCGTCCACAGTGGCCTGTTTGCGTTCGGCGGTGAACAGCCGGGCGTCCTCGCCGGAGATGCCGACCGCGTACGGCCCGTGGGCGTTGATCAGCCCGACGAGCTCGCGGCTGACCTGCCCGGTGAGCACCATCCGGACGATGTCCATCGTCTCCGGCGTGGTGACCCGCAGGCCGCCCTTGAACTCGCCTTCGACGCCGAGGCGCTTGAGCATCGCGGTGATCTGCGGGCCGCCGCCGTGCACGACCACCGGGCGCAGGCCGGCCAGCCGGAGGAACACCATGTCCTCGGCGAAGGCCGCCTTCAGCTGGTCGTCGATCATCGCGTTGCCGCCGTACTTCACCACCACGGTGGCCCCGTGGAACCGCTGCAGCCAAGGCAGCGCCTCGATGAGCACCCCGGCCTTTTCGGCCGCCGTCGCGAGTCGTTCGTCCGCGGAAATCAGAGCCTCCTGGTTCATGAGGAGTACGCGCTGTTCTCTTCGACGTAACCGTGCGAAAGGTCCGTGGTGTAGATGGTCGCCGTGTTCGTGCCGACGCCGAGGTCGACGACGATTTCGATGGCCCGGCCGGTGAGGTCCGCTTCCGACCGGTCGGCGGCGGGCACGCCCTGGGCGAACAGGGTGACGCCGTTGATCGCGATCGACACGGCCTCCGGGTCGATGCGGGCCGGCACCCGGCCGAGCGCCATGGCGATCCGGCCCCAGTTCGGGTCGGAACCGAACAGCGCCGTCTTGACCAGGTTGTCCTCGGCGATCGTGCGGGCGACGGCGATCGCGTCGGCCTCGGTGGCCGCGCCGCGCACGGTGACGTCGACGTCCTTGGTCGCCCCTTCGGAGTCCGCGCGCAGCTGGAGCACGAGGTCGTGGCTGACCGCGGTGAGCAGCTCGGTGAGCTCGGCTTCGGTGGGCTCGACCCCGCTCGCGCCGGACGCGAGGACCAGGACGGTGTCGTTGGTGGACGTGCCGCCGTCGACGTCGAGCCGGTCGAACGTGACGTGGGTGGCCGCGCGCAGGGCGCGGTCGAGGGTTTCCTTGTCCACCACGGCGTCGGTGGTCAGCACCGAGAGCATGGTGGCCAGGTTCGGCGCGAGCATGCCCGCGCCCTTGGCGAAGCCGCCGACGCTCCAGCCGTTGTCGTGCTTCGCGAAGGCCTGCTTCGGTTTCGTGTCGGTGGTCATCACGCCCGTCGCGGCGTTGAGGCTCGCTTCGGGGCTCGCGTCGAGGGCCTTGACGGCGGTGTCCACTCCGGACAGGACGGCGTCCATCGGAAGCCGCTCGCCGATCAGGCCGGTGGAGCAGACGGCGACCTCGATCGCGCCGGCCTGCAGGACTTCGGCGACCTTCTCGGCCGTGGCGTGGGTGTCCTGGAAACCGCCGGGCCCGGTGGCCGCGTTGGCGCCGCCCGAGTTGAGGACGACGGCCTTCAGCCGCTGCTGCTTGAGCACCTCCTGCGACCACAGCACCGGCGCGGCCTTGATGACGTTGCGGGTGAAGACGCCGGCCGCGACGTCGAGCGGGCCGTCGTTGACGACCAGGGTGAGGTCGAGCGCGCCGGAAGCCTTGATCCCGGCGGCGACGCCGGCGGCGCGGAAGCCCTGGGGGCCGGTGACGGTCACGGTGCCACTCCTACGGTGGAAAGCCCGGTGGTTTCCGGGAGGCCGAGGGCCAGGTTCATCGACTGGACGGCACCGCCGGCGGTGCCCTTGGTCAGGTTGTCGATCGCGGCGACGACGACCAGGCGCTTCGCGTCGGCGTCGACCGCGACCTGCAGCTGGGTGTTGTTCGAGCCGAGCGTCGCCGAGGTCGTCGGCCAGGCGCCGGCGGGCAGCAGCTGGACGAACGGCTCCGCGTCGTAGGCCTTCTCGTACGCGGCCCGCGCGGCGGCCTCGTCGACACCGTCCTTCAGCGGGGCGCTGGCCGTGGTGAGGATGCCGCGGGGCATCGGCGCGAGCACCGGCGTGAAGGACACGGTGACCTTCTCGCCCGCGACGGCCGAGAGGTTCTGCGCGAACTCGGGGGTGTGGCGGTGGGCGCCGCCGACGCCGTACGCGCTGGCCGAGCCCATCACCTCGGAGCCGAGCAGGTTCGGCTTGAGGCTCTTGCCGGCACCGGAGGTGCCGGTGACCGCGACGATCGTGACGTCCGGCTCGATCAGCCCGGCGGCGAACGCGGGCGCGAGGGCCAGCGATCCGCCGGTCGGGAAGCAGCCGGGCACGGCGATGCGCTTGGTGCCGGCGAGCTTTTCGCGGGCGCCGGGCAGCTCGGGCAGGCCGTACGGCCACTGGCCGGCGTGGTCTCCGCCGTACCAGCGCAGCCAGTCGCCTGCGTCGGCCAGGCGGTGGTCGGCGCCGAGGTCGACCACCAGGACGTCCGGGCCGAGCTGCGCCGCGAGCGCCGCGGAGTGCCCGTGGGGCAGCGCGAGGAAGACGACGTCGTGGCCGGCGAGGGTCTCCGGCGTCGTCTCGGCCAGGACGCGGTCGGCGAGGGGGACGAGGTGGGGCTGGTGGACGCCGAGCTTCGTGCCCGCGCTGCTGGCGGCCGTGAGCGCGCCGATCTCGACCTCGGGATGGGTCAGGAGCAGGCGCAGCAGCTCACCACCCGCGTACCCGCTGGCTCCGGCCACCGCGATGTTCACCGTCATACGCATGATTATGCACGCCCCTGCAAGTCTAAACAAACTCGAAGTGGTGGCCGCCACCTTGGAATGCTGGGCGCATGACGGACACCCCCGCCCGGTTGCTCGGCCTGCTTTCGCTGCTCCAGACACCTCGCGAGTGGCCGGGCAGCGAACTCGCCGAGCGCTTGGGCGTCAGCCCGCGCACCATCCGCCGTGACATCGAGCGGCTGCGCGACCTGGGCTACCCGGTCGAGGCCAGCCGGGGTGTGGCGGGCGGATACCGGCTGGTCGCGGGCACCGCGATGCCCCCGCTCGTGCTCGACGACGACGAAGCCGTCGCGATCGCGGTCGGCCTGCGGACCGCCGCGGGGCAGTCCGTTTCCGGGATCGAGGAGGCGTCCGTGCGGGCGCTCGCCAAGCTGGAGCAGGTCCTGCCGGCGCGGCTGCGCCGCCGGGTGGGCACGATCGGCACGGCGACGGTCGCCGTGCCCGCCACCGGCCCCGTCGTCGACCCGGCGCAGCTGACGGTGTTCGCCGGGGCGATCACCAATCACGAGACGGTCCGCTTCCGCTACCGAGCCCACGACGGCGCCGAGACCCGCCGCCGGGCGGAGCCGCTCCGGCTGGTCGCCGCGGGCCGCCGCTGGTACCTGGTCGCGTACGACCTCGACCGGGCGGACTGGCGAGTGTTCCGCGCGGACCGCGTCCGCGAGGCCCAGGCAACCGGTGGCCGGGTGGTACCGCGCGAGCCGCCCGCCACGGACTTGGCGGCGTACGTGCTCGACCGGTTCTACGACCTGGCGCCGTCGTACCGGGCGGTGGCGGTCCTGGCGGAGCCGGCCTCGCAGATCGCTCCCCGCCTCGGCGAGGCAACGGGCGAGCTGACCGACCTCGGCGACGGCCGGTGCCGGTGGCGGAGCCACACGGACACGCTGGACTGGCTCGCGTTCCGCCTGCTGGGGCTGGGGTGTGGGTTCACGGTGGAGGAACCGCCGGAACTGGTGGCGCACCTGAAGGTGCTCGCGGACCGCGCGGCTGCGGCCGTGCCGGACTGACCGGGCGGCGTGGCGCGGGGTCGGCTGCTCGTTCCCTCCTCGATCGCGTGGCGGGGCCACTCCGGACGCCTGATGGCGCCGGCCGCACGCGCGGTTGCTTCCTTGGTGGGCTGACCGGGGCGGAGTCGGCTCTA